>JAFGGA010000033.1 GCA_016930835.1 Deltaproteobacteria bacterium | reverse complement strand
TCCCACTTTGAAAAATCGGAATATCATTCATAAGTTTCGTTTCTGTTCGATCCAGGCACTCTTGAGTCCGGTGGCGTTGCTGGATTCCGGATCTCGCTTCGCTACGCTCCGCTCGTCCGGAATGACGGATTTTACATATTAAGACACAACGTCTCAAGGGAGAAGGGTGTAACTTGCTGTTTACAAAGTTATTACTTCACCCACTATGTCCGCGGGAACCTTCGGGTAAAGCACCGCCCTCAAGGGAGAGGGAGTTGTCGAAAGGCCTGTCTAGGGGGGTTTCTTCCGGTCCCAGCTTAAATCCATAACATTGGGTAGGAAGGGAATAAAAGGGAAAGGCAAGGACCTATCTCGCGAAGCGATGACCCCTTTTGTCCGGCCAAGCCGACCGGGCAAAAAGTTTGTGCGCCTATGGTGTGTCTGCGGCCATCCGCGTGAGTCCGCGGTAAAAATCCTACCACCTGATCAACGCGCTGCCCCAGGTCAACCCGCCGCCAAAGACAGGGAGGCAAACATGATCCCCTTCCTGAATGGAACCGTCCTCCACGGCATCCGCAAAGGCGATGGCGCACGCGGCGGATGAGGAGTTGCCGTATTTATCGATGGTGACATAAAACCGGTCCATGGGGAGTTTCAGGCTCTTGGACATGGCCTGAAACATGCGCAGATTGGCCTGATGGGGAATGAACCACTTGATATCATCAAGGGTGAGGTGATTATGCTTAACCGCCTCTTTGATGGATTCCACAAAATGCCGCACGGCCACCCGGAAACTGGCATTGGCCTCGATCAGCTTCAAGGAATGCAGATCCTTATCCACGGTCTCATGCGTGATGGGTGTGGATCGTGACCCGCCTCCCGGAACCAACAGATCCTCCCCTTCGGCCCCGTCCGAATGGATATGGGTGGAGAGGAGTTGATGGCCTTCATCGCCCGGGGTCAATACGACCGCGCCGGACCCATCGCCCCACAAAATACAGGTGCTGCGATCCTTCCAGTTGACCACGCGCGACATGACCTCGGAGGCCGCTACCAAGATCCTTTTATAGGTGCCGCTATTCAGATATTGCGAGGCCACATTCAATGCGAAGATAAAACCCGAACAGGCCGCGGTCACGTCAAAAGAAACCGCATTGACCGCTCCCAGTTTGTTTTCCAGCCAATTGGCCCCGGATGGACAACAGGTGTCCGGCGTGATGGTACCCAAGATAATCAGGTCCAGATCTTTCGGGGTCAACCCGGCCATGGCCAGGGCCTTCTTGGATGCCTTGACGGCCAGATCAGCCGTGGTCACCCCCGGATCGGCGATCCGCCTTTCCCGGATACCGGTCCGTTGAACGATCCATTCATCGGTTGTATCAAGTCCCATTTCCCGTAAATCATCATTGGTCAATATCTTTGAAGGTACATACGAACCCGAGCCTAGAATTCTAATGGGTATCATCCTATATTTTTATTCCTCCGGTGTTTTTATTTATGCAACATGATCTATTGACAATCTCGTAAAAAATCGTCAACCCGGTCCCGTATCCAGTACGGGATAGACTGCAGCCGGGGTCCAGAGCCCATGCAACTACCTGAAAAACTGGATTCCGGCCTTCGCCGGAATGACGAAAGCGGGTGTTTAACGACTTTTTACGAAGCACTCATCTATTGGATTAAATAGGGTAAACATAACGATCTAAAGAGTGTTCATGCACAAGCTATCGTTTCCGGGTTCAAGCCATATTGTAAATATATGCTAACGAGAGCACCCTAAGTCCCCTCCCCCTAACCCCTCCCGCGAGGGGAGGGGGACTAGTGGATGGGCACTAACGAGTGTTCATCCAGAAATGCCTCACATTCCCTCCCCCTTGACGGTGGAGGGCTTCGGCGTGAGCTCAGCCGAACGGTTAGAGCCTGTCCCGTCCTGGATAAGGGAGTGGGGGTGGAAGAGATAAGGATATCAAAGAATTCAGCATTTTTACCCCCTCCTCCCCAAGCCCCTCCCGCATGGGGAGGGGGGACTGGTGGATGGACGATAACTAATAATAAAGCCCCCAGAAAGTCAAGAAGTTAGTCAGAGCGCTTCCGCGATGGACACGGTTCGATCACCCAGCATATTCACGTAACTTCCCAATTCATTGTCATACCAGCCATAGATCACGGCCTGGGTAATGGGGATTCGAAATACGGTCTGATCCTGCGGGTCAAGCATTTCGGGCTTGATCCCGCAAACGGTCTGGATATCGATGGTCACTTCGGCCGTGCGGGTATGGGTCTCATGCCCTTCTATGATTGCCGCGGCCCTGGGCACGCCGATAATATCCTCCGATACATTCTGCTCTTCCGTGTATAGTAGATACCCGTTCGGATCGTTCTCAGCCGTTTCCTGATAAATATTATTGATGGTATCCTTGCGCACGATCTCCCCGCCCAATTCCTCTTGAAGATTCACCACCAGGATAATCAGTGAGCCGGTTGATATGGGCACACGAACAGATTCGGCGCTGAACCCGATCTGGCTCATTTCAGGGATCACCAGACCCAGTGTGGTGGCGGCCCCGGTCGTGGTCAGAATGATATTGTTCATAATGCTTCGATTTTTCCGTAGATCCGTTGCCCCGGCTTTGGCCGGACGGTCCAGGACCTCTTGGGAACTCGTAGCCGCGTGGACCGTGGACATGGAGGCGGTCAATATCCTCTTGGGGCCGAAATGATGGATCAGGGGTTTCATCATGTGGGCCAGGCAGGTGGTGGTGCATGACGCGGCCGATATGATATTGTGCCGTCTCGGATCATAGTCATCCGCGTTGATGCCCATCACGGTCGTGACGGCATCCTCAGGCATGGGTTTGCTCTTTTCCTTGATCTTGAACGGCGCGGAGACAATCACCTTGGATGCCCCGGCCTCCAGATGCCCTCGGAGCGAACCCTTTGCATGGTCTCCCGGTACGGTGGGGTCCCTGAACTGGCCGGTCGTATCGACAACCAGCCTGACGCCGTATTGATCCCAGCCGATTTCGGCCGGATTCCGGGCCGATCTCAATACCCTGACCGGGATTCCATCGATCCTCATGGTCCCGTTTCGGTCATCCAATTCCGTGATCACCCGCTTGGCGCTGAACCCGTACAGATACGTATGAAGATGCCCATAGGTGGAATCCCGTTCGATGTAATGAGCCAGATCGGTAATGGACGTGCCGACCGTTCGACCCATATTGATGATGATTTCGCCAAAATATTTTCTGGCCATATGATGCCATAATGTAAGCTTCCCGATACGACCCAGACCGTTTATGCCTAATTTCTGCCCGCTACTCTTTGGATTGTTGGATATTTTATCCACTGGTCATCACCTCCTTGCTATTTCTTTGATATCTCTTTTTCCAAAATAAATCGAACCTTCCCGGCCGTCAATACTCAGCCAGTCCCCCACCTTCAGATGGATCCCATCCAGGGAGCAACTACTGGATTTTTCAAAACAGATGAGATTTCCACAACCCACGACGCATGTCTTTCCGAGTCTATGCGCCACGATGGCCGCGTGGGATGTGGAGCCTCCCCTGGCCGTCAGTAATCCATCAGCCTCATAGATCTCTTTGATATCATCCGGAACCGTATCTCCCCTGATGAGAAGGAGAGACGTTTCAGGCTCCTTTTCCCGCCAATGATGGATCTCCTCCAGGTTGAAGACAACCCTGCCCGTCATGGCGCCGCCGCTCACCCCGATCCCGTGGCCCACAAGCTTTGCCGCGCTCTCCGAAGCGTCCGCGAATGAAAGGACCATTTTCCTCTCCCGGATGGCCATATCCCGGGTCTGGAGGAAGTAAAGATCTTTCTTTTGGTTCGACTCAAAGGTGAACTCCATCTCTTGGGGGCTCCAGTTCCATGTGTAGATCAGATTCTTGGACAGGTCCTTGATGGTTTGATAGATCTCCGGGAAATGGGACTCCAGGGTGATCCCTTCGCGACGTCCTTCCATTTCAGACTGTCTTATGGAAATGGGAAGGGTTTTCACCAGCCCCGAGACCACGTCTTCGCCCTGGTTTCCCAGTGTAAAATCACCCCAAAGAAAAATCGTCTCCCCGGACCAGCGGGGACTATGGGTAAAGACCACGCCGGAGCCGGATTGCTGGCTCAGGTTTCCGAAGACCATGGCCTGGACGGTCACGGCCGTTCCCCAATCATCGGAGATGTGTATGATGTTGCGATAAGTCTTGGCCTTGACGGTATCCCAGGATTCAAAGACCTTTTTGATGGTGATATGTAATTGTTTAAAAGGTGAATCCTCGATATGGAGTCCTTTTCCCCTGATAAAATCCTTGTAGGACAATGCCACCTGTTTCATTTGTTCGCCGGTGAAATCGATCTTGACCGGTATCCCCACGTCCTTTTTATATTGCCCGATGATATCATCAAAGTCATCCCGTGTCAGGCCGAATGCCATGCCGTAAGATTGAAGAAAACGCCTGTAGCAATCCCACGCAAACCACTCCTCTCCGGTGATATGGATAATGCCTTGCACGATGTCCTCATTAATGCCCACGTTCAGGAATGTGTCCATCATACCCGGTTGTGAGATGGCCGAGCCGCTCCGGACCGATAGGAGCAAGGGATTTTCAGGGTTTCCAAAGGATTTGCCCGTGGTGTTCTCCAGCACCGTTATCTCCCGGGCGATCTGATCTCTCAGGTTTTTTTCCGCCGTGGGATAATTATTGATCACTTCCAGGGCCCTGAAGACCTCCGTGGTGATGATAAATCCCGGGGGAACCGGGAAACCATAACGGCTCAACCGGACCAGGTTCAGGCCTTTGTTCCCCAGATGAATAATATTGGAAACCCCTTTTTTAACGGGATTGATGGGCGTGACGGCCTTTTGAGGATCATAATTCAGAAGAAGGCGCAGGTTATCCTTCGGAAGCTTATCCGCTTGTTGAAACAGGGTATTCATGATACGGCCCAAAAACACATCGAGTTGTTGAAGACCCAAGGCCATCGAGATCCGCTCGCGAAGGAAGACCTCCGTAACCCGATGCATAAATTTTTCCCTATCGATCTCCATTTCCTGGGGTTTGAACTTGGGGAGCAGCGCCTCCACGGGAAACCGGCTCAGGATGTTGAAGAGGTTTTGCTGGTGCAGGTTATCAAAATAATCGTTGACGATATTCCTGACCGCCATGGAAAAGCCATGAAATATATCCAGAAATTGGGTGAATGAAAAGGCACGTATCTCCAGGGACCGGGCCAAGAGATCCAGTTGCCTTTCCATCTCGGAAGACACGATGCCGTCCAGGCCCAAGGCCTGATTAAATAAAAGCAGATAATTATATATCTGAGAAAAGGTGTCCTTGGTGATCAATTCCAGGTTGATGTTCTCCACCAGGTTTTCAAAAAGGACATTCACGAGGGATTCCAGCCGGAAGGTCAGGCCGAGGGCGTCAAACTTCTTCTCATGATAGCTGCCGTACATGGATGGGATATCCACGGTAAAGTGCCGCTTGTGGTATATATCCTCCCTGACCTCATATTCCTCCGGGGAGAGGATGGATTCTTTGAGCTTTTCCAGGTAGACCAACAGCTTGACCAGTTTGAGGGTCGGATCGGTTTCCGCCAGGGCCGTCTTGAGTTTTTCCATATCCGGAAACATACAGGGCTGGCATTGGTTCAGATAATTATCCAGCTCGATAAAACTCAGGTGATACTTCTGATATAGAAGCCGGTAGAGGGATATGGCCAGTTCAATCCGTTTTTGATCCACATCCGACACCCCCGGACCGAGGCTCTTGGCCTTTGCCTCCTCGATACGCGCCTCCGTGGCGGTCAACAGGTCGCTGGCCTTTGTAAATTCGGCGGACTTGAAAAGGCGATTGATCAAGCGGTGCACACCGTCCACATAGATACCTTCCGTCTCGATCTCTTGATAGATGTTGTCGGGGATAAATGCCTTGAGGCCGTTTTTATCCTTACTCCACCAGAAGTTCAACGTGGCCTCAATCAGGCCGACGATCTGATTGCTGCTCTCCACATGGCTTTGCTTCCTTAAAAAATGGATCAACACATCCTTGCGTTGGCATACCTCGTCAATCTCGGTGGATATATCCCGTAACAGTCCCTCGGCCCCGATATCATTGAAAAATGCGGGGAGAAGCCGCATCAGCTGCTTGACCAGGTTGTATATGGGACTGATATCACTGTTTAAAAACCGCGTGATGTCCCTCGGGAAAACATCCGTATCTTTGATAAACACGCCGCCAAGGGAAAGATAGATGATCAATGATGAAATCAATTTTTTGGACCACTTCGGGCTGAGTTCAATCAATTCCATCCAGGTCCGGATATTCTGGATATGGGCGGCATTGACCTTTATCTGCCAAGTGTCTGTCACACCTTTTAGATCAGGGGTTTGAAAGCCCAGGCCGATCACTGAATCAACAAAAAAATCCACCCATTCATTTCGATTGGTCCCATAAACCACCCTGCCCATGTTCTGAAGGCAATGAAGCGCGGTGCCGGGAAATTTTTGAATGCTGGATTTTAATATGTCAAAGGTCTTTTGCATCAGCAGCCGGAGATCCTGCTGTTCTTCATTGCCGATGAGCCATGAAAAGGTCCGGTTGATCTCCCGCAAGGTTTCTTCATGGATGGAGGATAGTCCCTCGGTGTTCATGATATGAAAAAGGAAGATCAGTTTCCAGTACATACCCTGGCCCTGATCTTCACCAATAGAGAGAAGCCTTTGAGGAACGCCGCGATAGGTATCGGCGATCTGCCGATACCCCGGGAGTCGGGTCAGGGCATCGAGGAGGGACCGGGAATCCCGACCATTTTTTTCCACCACCGAATCCAGTTGTTCATGAAGGGATGTAAGGGTTGCGTGAGATATGGGATCGAATATTTCTTGGAGCGCCTTTTGGTGCTTATCGGAATAATCCGCTTCATGGCTGAACCATGAATAAGGGTCTTCCAACCGGAGCCAATAGCTCAAGGAAGATCGCAGGTATTTGATAAACAAGGCATTTAATGGACCAAAACCCTTTTCGGAAGAAAGATTCTTGAAAAGTGCCTTTCCCAACTGACTGATCTGATAAAAGCTCTTCACAAAGAAGAAAAACCTCTCTTCTTCCAGGCCCACCACCTGCTCACAGGCGTATTCAAGCACCCCTAAAAACCGGGGCAGATCAGTGCCGGATTCCTTGACGATCTTTTGAAGATACAAAAGGAGGTTATCCGCGGCATCGGATCGTACATCCATTTTGGATGATGCCAGGATGGCCTCGATAAAGACATCGATATAGATCTTAACCGCATCAGGTCCTTTTGGATGGGCCTTGGTGAGGTGAAAATAGTCAAGGGAAAACCCTCTGGCTTCTTTGATGATAAATTGCCAATTTTTATAAGGGTGGCACAATTCAATCAAAAAGGTATTAAAGCTCTCCATTATCCCCTTGTATTTGGACATGACCTCTTGCAGCACGGCATATTTTTCGCTGATGGTTACATCCACGCGGCTACTCTCAATATTGATCTCGAGTGCCTTTGAGGGCATTTTTTTCTCCTTATGTGATGAAATATCCATAGGTTACGATTCAAGAAGGATGAAGATAGATGGCGGAGATTATATCAGAGAAGTTTTTTCTAGGCAAATGAATCTATAGGGAAAGGTATCCTGAGCCAAAAAAAGCTTGTAAATAAAAACAAAACAGGTACATTACGCGTTTCGGCTGAGCCGAGAAGAACCTGTATTGGGAATTTCATGTCATGTCAACCGTAATTACAAACAATAGGCTGAGAAACATAGCCATTATCGCCCACGTGGACCACGGAAAGACCACCCTTGTAGACGCCATGTTTCGGCAGAGCGGTCTGTTCAGGGCCAATCAGAACGTTGATGAACGTCTCATGGATACCCTTGAACTGGAAAGGGAACGCGGTATTACGATCGCGGCGAAAAATTGCTCCATCACCTGGAAAGGCGTCCGCATCAATATCATTGACACACCCGGCCATTCCGATTTCGGCGGTGAGGTGGAACGTGCCCTTTCCATGGCCGATGGGGCCATGCTCCTGGTGGATGCATCCGAAGGGCCCCTGCCCCAGACCCGATTCGTGCTGAGGAAGGCCCTGGCGGCCGGCCTGAAAATCATCGTGGTGATTAACAAGATCGATAGGCAAGACGCCCGCCCACAAGAAGTCCTGGATGAAATCTACAATCTTCTTATAGACCTGGATGCGACGGACGCGCAACTGGAGTTTCCCCTTCTTTATGCCGTGGGCAGGGACGGTATCGCCGTCAAAACCCTGGATGAAAAGGGCCATAACCTCCATATCCTCTTGGATACGATCCTGGAAGAGATCCCCGCGCCCGTCTATGAAGGGGGGGCTCCTTTTCAAATGCTCGTCTCCGACCTGGGCTATTCCGATTATATGGGCCGTCTGGCTATCGGTAAGGTTTTTCAGGGGACGGCCCGATCCAAAGACAGTATGATCCGAATCGGTAAAGACGGGGAGCGTCTACCGCTCAAGGTATCCCAGCTCCAGGTGTATGAGGGAATGATCTTAAAAGAAAGCAAAGCGGTGCAGGCCGGGGATATAGCGGTTTTGGCCGGTATCGAAGACGTTCAGATAGGCGATACCATCTGCAACGCCCAAGCCCCGAAGGCCCTTCCCCGGATCAAGGTGGACGAACCCACCGTATCCATGAAGTTCTTGATCAATACCTCGCCGTTTGCGGGGAAGGAGGGACGATATGTTCAATCCAGCCGAATCCGGGAAAGGCTTTTCAAGGAGACCCTCCGGAATGTGGCCATCCAGGTGGAGGAGACCGGGGACCGGGACAGCATCATGGTCAAGGGCCGGGGTGAATTTCAATTGGCCATTATCATTGAAACCATGCGGCGGGAAGGTTATGAATTCTGTGTGGGAAGACCCGCCGCTATCTACCGTTATCAGAATGGGACAAGATTAGAACCCTTGGAGCAATTGCTGGTGGACTGCGAGGATCGCTTTTACGGGAAGGTGGCGGAAAAGCTCTCCTTGCGAAAAGGAAAGATGACCTCCATGACCAACCACGGCAATGGCCGGGTACGCATGGAATTCTCCATCCCCAGCCGGACATTGATCGGGTATCGTGATGAATTCCTCACCGATACCCGCGGCACCGGCATCATGAATTCCCTGTTTGAGGGTTATGGGGAATTCAGGGGTGAATTCTCAGGCCGGTTCACGGGATCCATTGTGGCCGACCGCGTGGGGCATGCCGTGCCCTATGCCTTATTTAACCTGGAACCTAGGGGCCGGTTGTTTATACTGCCGGGCGAACCGGTTTATGAGGGTATGATCATCGGGGAGCATAACCGAAGCCAAGACATCAACGTAAACCCCTGCAAGGAAAAAAAGCTGACCAATATTCGGGCCGCCAACAAAGACGATAATGTGATTCTTTCACCCATCAAGCCCCTAACCTTGGAGCAGGCCATCAGCTTTATCCGGGAAGATGAACTGGTGGAGGTTACGCCCAAATCCGTACGCATGCGAAAGGCTATTCTGCCCGCCCAGAAACGTCATATTCGCACCAAGGAGAATCTTGCTTAAAAAAAAGGAGCAACCATGGGTCTTTTACGAGGGTCAGCCAACTTTACGCGCTATTTTACCGATCACACCCCTTCTGAAAACGATATGGATGAGGTGATGGATAACATCACCCGCTTTGCTTTCAGAAACCTGGATGAACATTCAGATGCGGAACGCTCCACGGGGTGGGTCAATATCATGAATATGTTCGATACGGACTTCACGGTAAAGCCTTTTTACATGCCCCCTTATATCGCTCTCTCCTTTCGGGTGGATATCCGGAAGGTGCCGCCCAATGCCCTCAAGCAATACTGTTTAGAGGCGGAAAACAGGATCAAGGCCATGGAAGACCTGGAATACTTGCCCAAAGACAAGCGCAAAGAACTCAAAGACTTCACGTGGCATCAGCTTTTAAAAAGGGCCATCCCGCGATCCAGGACATATGACATGATCTGGAATCTAAACAGTTCCGTGTTGTTTTTCGGGGCGACGAGCGACAAGATCTGTGATGAATTTGCGGAACATTTTTCCAAGACCTTCGGGGTGATATTATCTCCGGTTTTTCCGTACATGCTTGCCTATCGGCAACTTGAAAAGGATGGTGTCGACACGGCGCTCCTGGATGGATTAAAGGGGGCGGACCTTTCCACATAGTTGCGCGAGTTCTGGTTGTCGATTGAGGCCTTCAGGAAAAGGCATGATCCGTGTCGACTGATCCTGGGTGTTGTTTTCTGGATTCCGGGTCGAGCCCGGAATGACAAAAAATACTGCCTCACCATCCGTCACCCCGGTGAAAGCCGGGGTCCAGATATCATGAATTTTCGGGCAAACACGATGTCAATTCTATTATGAGGCTGTTCATCATGCCTGTTTAAAAACGGTTTTGGGGATACGGGGACCTGAACATGTAAAAGAGATGGATTTCACCTATTCTGGACACCAATGATATCTATTATGAGGTGCCGTTCTCATCCAAAGAACTGCTCAGGCGCCGCTGTCAGCGACTTTAACACCGAATGTCTAGACCAATGGAGAAAAGATGAAATGGATGTGATGGAAAAAGTGGAAAAGACTGAACCGGTTATCCGGGATTTTCTGGTCTGGTTATGGTATAAATCCGAGACCAACCACGGCATCATTGATCTCGAGGGCAATGGTCAGGTTGAGATCCGGTTCAATGGCAGGATCACCCTTGAAACGGATGCTGATGAACCCAGGGAATCGATCACTTGTTCCGGCGATCACCCCCGCTTAAGAGAGGCCCGTTTTGCCCTGACCGAGAATAAAAAGATCACCAAGGCCGCCATGACCCTGATCATGGGAGACGATGAGTACTCGTTTTCAATGGATTCCCGATGGATGAATTTCAGTTCATTTAACGGTCCCAAGGTCCTACGGGATGATCCTGATGATCCTGAAGGCCGTTTTTATGAGAAAGCCGGTCTCATGGAAAAGGCCGTCGCCGCCATGGATAAAGTCTATGTGGCCTTTATCCGCTGGAGGATTTCGGGGCAATGGGAGGACGAAGAATTGCCCGCCATCAAAAAATGGATACATAAAAAGGAAAGGGTTCAAAGACCGGAGGGCGAAGAGTAAACCGGGAAGGTGATCGAAGTTCCGGTTTTTTGCTTTGCAACAGCCTGACCGTGGTCACGGTTGACGGCCCAATGGCAAGGCATAACATCCCAGGGCCTTTGAAAAAACCTTGGACGGAATTTTGCGTATCGTATCCGATGTTTCACAAAACTCTGCCTTTTCAAACAAAGGGCCGGTCTCATGAAAGTCATTTTTCACGAAGATTTTTACAAGGTCTACACGGGTGATCCGGCCGCCGCTCCCGGCAGGATCGAGGCCGTCATGGAAGTTATCTCGTCGAAAGTTGAAATCATACAAGCAAAGCCCGCGCTTGAAGAAGACATCGCCACCGTCCACACATCGGAGCACATCCAACGCGTTAGGAACAGCGGTCTCTATGAGATCTCCGCCCTTGCGGCGGGCGGGGCGATTCAGGCTGCCCTGATCGGTTTGAAAGAACCCGCCTTCGGGCTCATTCGCCCACCGGGTCATCATGCCTCATCCGGTTCATCTTGGGGTTTTTGCTATTTTAACAATATGGCCATTGCCTTGGAGCACTTGAGAAAAGCAAACCAGATCAAGCGGGCGTATGTTCTGGACATTGATCTCCATTATGGGGACGGCACCGTCAACATCCTGGGTAACCGGGATGATGTCACCATCCATAACGTGGACACCTGCGGTCGTAAGCGTTATATGGATGAAGTAGCCCATGAAATGAAAACTTGCGAGGCCGATATCATCGGTATCTCGGCCGGCTTTGATAACCATGAACTGGACTGGGGCGGAACGCTCACTACGAATGACTATTATGAGATCGGTCGCCTTGTTCGTCAAGCCGCCGGGCGGTACGGCGGGGGCTGCTTTGCCGTATTGGAAGGCGGCTACAATCATGAAATCTTGGGGGAAAATGTTTTGGCATTGATCAAGGGACTCGATGATTCAGTGCCATAATGTGATATCCAGATATGATCCAAAATATCCTGTTTTACCGCGGATGCACGGAGAAAGATTCTCCGTTTTATTGAAAATGCCTCTCAGATCCTGCGGAAAGAGGCAGCCTCAGGGTGACCATAGTTCCTTTACCGACCTCACTTTGGATCTTGAGGTCGCCTTGATGTTTTTCCATGATATCCTTGGCAATGGTCAAGCCCAACCCCACCCCGAACCCCTTGGTGCTGAATAGGGGCTCAAAGATCTTCTCGAATATATCTTCAGGAATTCCCATCCCGGTATCCATGATGCGAACTTCAAGATTTTGATCGACCAAAGCGGTTTCCACCGTCAATTCCTTTACGATGAGGTTTTCCGCCCTTAAGGCATCAACGGCATTCGTAAACACATTAATGAATGTACGCCTGAAATATTCTCTATCAATGGGGATCGTTAAACCGCAGCACAGATTTTGGATAAGTCGGATCCCTTCAGGATAAGTCTGTTCTTCCAGCACCTCTTTTATCCATGCATCCATATCAACCGGTTCAAGGGTAAGCCTGACGTCCCTGGTATAATCAAGCAGCTCGGTGATAATGTCATCACAGCGTTTTACATTACGTTCCGCAAGCATCAAGGAGCGCTTGATCCTTTCAGGCTCATTTTTAGCGGTGGCTGCCTTGATGGAAAAAATAGAGGTATTGATCGTCCCGAGGGGATTGCGAATTTCATGGGCGACGGTGGCTGTTAAACGGCCCATAACCGCCAGTCGTTCCTTCTTGAGTAGCTCTTCCTGAAGTGATTGGATTTCAGATGTCCGTTCCTCAACCATTTTTTCAAGGTGCCGCTGGTATTTATCGAGTTCCTTTCGGTTTCGTTCTATCTCGCTCACATCAACACAGATGGATTGAAGAGCCTCCTCGCCGCTTGATTGGTGAACCTTTGTGGTGGTCAGGAGGGTGTCGACAATGGTTTTATCCTTTCGTCTGATTCGGGCCGGGAAATTGACAGCGACATCTCTTTGATCGACTTGCTTCAACAAGCTCTTCCTCGCTTCAGGATCTACATATAATGAAGATAAGGGTTTTTTTCTCATTTCCCCAGATGAGTAACCAATCATGTCCAGGAAGGCCTGATTGGCGGCCAGCAATCTCCCGTCCTTGGATGAAAGGGTGATTCCAACCGGCGCATTTTCAAAGATGGCGCGGTATTTCTCTTCGCTCTCCTTAAGGGCATCCTCGGCCTGTTTCCGCACCGTGATATCATCCACAACCGCCAGCATATGCGGCTGACCTTCTATGATGATGATATCTGCCGAGAATGAACCATAAACCAGCTGGCCTGCCTTGTTGTGAAGCCGAATCTCCAGATTATGAACAGGACCTTTTCTGAGCATTTCCGCAACCCTTTCGCGGTTCTCAACGGGTACCATGCCCAGCTCGGCCGACGTATGCCCGATCACCTCTTCGCGCCTAAACCCATGAACCCTTAAGAAGGTCTCGTTCACGTCAATAAACCTGCCGTCCTGTAATCTAGCGATGCACATGAGACTTGGACTGGCGTGGAAGGCCTTGGAAAACTTTTCCTCGGACATGCGCAAGACCTCTTGAGCCCTCTCGCGCTCCTGTATCTCCGCTCGTAACCTTGCATTGACCTCTTCCAGCTCGATCGTGCGCAAGCGGACATTTTCTTCCATCTCATCGTATGCCTTTTTCAGGGCGTCCTCGGTCCGCTTTCGGTCAATGGCGATGGCGATCTGATCAGAGACGGATTCCAAGAAGTCAACATCTTCCTGTTGATAAGCATTGGGATCGTAACGATTTTTAACGGAGATGGCCCCCAGAACGTCGTCCTTGATGAGCAAGGGAATGCCGATCCAGACCTTTGCGGGTACATGAACATATGGCTGGCGATGAGATCTGAACACCCTTAATAGATCAGATTCCTTTAAAAAAAGCGTTTGCCTGGTTCGAACAACCCTTGCGGTTATGGTCTCCGAAACGCTTACATTTTCAATGGGTATGGGTATAGGGTTGTCCCGGTCAATACGATAGGGGAAGGTGATGATATCTTTTTTTTTATCGTATAAGGCGATGGTAAAATCCATGACATCAATGATCTTGCTGAGGGATTTGTGGATGGAGACGAAAAGCTCATCCAGGTTCTTTGTGGAAGAGATGGCCCTGGATATATCATATAGCGTGGTGATGGCGGTTTCCACCCTTTTTGAGCCATTCAAGGGTAAAGGAATATCCGGCTGGAGATACTCTTTTTTCTCTTGTGCTGTTCCGGGCTTACCCGGAGCTATTTCCCTATTCTGCATCCAGCACCTCTCGAACCACCCTCAGCATCTGATTGATATTGAAAGGCTTTTTGACAAAACCCTTGGCGCCTGATTCCTGGGCTGCTTTCACATTTCCATCCGACGAATAACCGCTGGCGATCACAACCTTGAAATCAGGATCTATCCCGAGAATCTCCTCGAGACAATGCTTCCCCCCCATCCCCGGCATGATGAGATCGAGGATGACGAGGGAAATATCTCTTCCTATTTCCCGGCAATAATCCAGAGCACGCTCAGCGCTGCCCACCGATAAAACATGATATCCAAACCTTTTCAGGATCTGTTCTCCCAGGTCACGAATCAATGGTTCATCATCAACAAGAAGGATGGTCTCATTCTTCCCCGTGGGGATGGATGATTCCGGCGTTTCGAGCCTCTTGCCCGCATTGTTGGATATGGTCTCCACCACGGGGAAATAGATCTTAAATGTGGTTCCTTTCCCTGGACCACTATCACAGGTAATATATCCCCCATGTTTTTGGACCAGACCATACACCATGGACAGACCCAGACCCGTTCCTTTTCCAATCTCCTTGGTGGTAAAAAAGGGTTCAAATATTTTTTCAAGTGTTTCTTTTTCCATGCCGTGACCGGTATCGGAAAAAATCAACTGAACATAGGTGCCCGGCACCGCTCCAACATGGGTCCTGCAAAAGTCTTCACCCAAAGACACGTTGTTGGTTTCAATGGTCAAGCGGCCTTCTTCACCCATGGCATCCTTGGCATTGACCGCTAGGTTCATCAGGATCTGTTCTAGCTGTGAAGGATCGGCGTTAATAACCTCAAGATGATCTTCAAGGTGCAGGTGGATATCGATCATCTTGGGAATCGTCCTTTTCATGAGTCCTACAAACTGCTTGATCTCCTGATTCAGATCCACGGGTCTAAATTGACTCTCCACCTTTCGACTGAAGGTCAATAACTGCTGCGTCAATTCCCTGGCTTGCTGGGCGGCCTTTTCAATCCGTAGAAGTCTGGCGCGTTCAGGGTCTTGCTCCTCTTTATCCATAATCAGCATCTGCGTGTAGCCGAGAATGGCCTGGAGTGAATTATTGAAATCATGGGCGATGCCGCCCGCCAGCGTGCCGATGGCCTCCATTTTTTGGCTCTGCTGGAGTTGGGCCTCGAGCCCTTTTCTCTTGGTGATATCTATAAATGTTGAAAGAATATATTCCTGCCCACCCAGTTCGATCTCCCTCAAAAACAGCAACACATCCAGGAATGTTCCTTCTTTGGTCTTAAAAACAGTCTCGAATCCATTGAGCACGTTTACTCGCCTGAGCTCTTGAATCACCCGATCCCTTTCTTCCTCTGAATACAAGCCCAGTTCAACGGTTGAGCGGCCGATGATTTCTTCGCGGGTGTATCGGGTCATACGGCAAAACGCCTCGTTCACATCGACATGGGTCCTTGATCGTTTTTGAACAAGGGCTATGGGATGAGAGAGTAGTTGAAAGAGACCTTTAAATTTCCCTTCGCTTTCCTTTAACGCCATTTCCGCTTGCTTGATGTCCGTGATATCCGTCAGAACGGCAAAGCTGCCTCGGTATTGCCCCTTGGCATCAAAGATATCTTGAGGGGAAAGGATGGCGGAGATCCTCTCCCCGTTTTTGTGGGTGAGTTCAACTTCATAAGATTGTATCGGAGCACCCTTCTTACGTTTGGCCATTTGTTCATTGATGATCCGCCTGTTGGCCTCATCAAATATGATATCTATGGGCCTCCCGAGGAGTTCTTCAGGTTGATACCCCACCATATGACAAAACGCGGGGTTGTTATAAGACATGGTCCCATCTGCATCCCGGGCACTCAACCCGTCATGCATGGTTTCCACGAGAAGCCGATACCGTTCCTCACTTTCCTTTAACCGGGCGTTGATTTCCTCAAGCTCCCTGTTCCTTTTTAACAGGGCCTCTTCAGCCGCTGATTTATCATTTTCAAGACCGATCTTTTCAAAACATCTGTCCAGGGTTGCCAGAAGGTCCCTGGGATTCAGGGGCTTTCGCAGATAATCGTATGCCCCTTCCTGGAGGGCCTCGATGGCGGTATCCGTCGCGGCATAAGCCGTCATGATCACGGGGAGGATTTTCGGGTGGATCTCCTTGAATCTGGATATCAGATTGATGCCGCTCCCATTTCCCAACCTGAGATCAAGCAGGACCACGTGGGCATCAAATTCTTGAATTCTCTCTAATGCTTCCTTTTCATGGTGGGCCTTTTCAACGATGTAACCATAGGATTCCAGGATATCGATGAGACTCAAGACGAAATCCTTTTCATCATCCACGATCAGGATTCGTTTTTGTTCATCCGTCTCCGGTTTCAAGCCGGCCTCAGTCCGCATATTTTTCGCGTCCTTTTTTTTGCATGACTTGTCTTATTACAGCCAAAAGTTCCTTTGGATCAAATGGTTTTTTTAGCACGCCATAGACCGCTTCCGTACTTAATGTTTCAACGGCGTGTTTTTCTTCTTCCGAAAAGGCGGTCACGATGATGGTCGGAACCACACGACCCATTTTTTTGAGTTTCGTATAGGTATCCAACCCATTCAGGACAGGCATTCGAAGGTCAAGGATGAGGATGTCGATATGATTTTCCAAGATGCGTTCAATGGCCTCTTCTCCATTTACCGCAATCAAAACCCGATACCCCAGATCCGATAACATATGCTTGATGGTTGCGACAAAATCGGGATCATCATCTGCGATTAATATCCCATCTTCACCAATTTTTTGGATCATATCGAGCAATTTCGGCACATCAATCGGTTTATGGATGACTCCCCAAGCCCCATTCTCCACGGCTTGATCCAGAAGCTGTTCAACGCTATAGCCCGTCATCATGATGACCTTTAACCCCGGCTTGATTTTTTGAATCTCCAAAAAACTTTCAACCCCATTTAACCCGGGCAACTTTACATCCATTAACGCGAGGTCAAAATTCTTATCCTGAAAAGCCTTTATGGCCTGTTCCCCGCTATGAGCCAGTTCAACCTCACAACCGTTTCCCTCCAGGGCAATGCCAAGGCTTTCGGCAAAATCCTTGTCATCGTCGACAATAAAGACACGCAAAGGTTCCATTGATTGACTCCCGAGTATGAATTACTGAGATCATGACATTACAGAAAGAAAAGAAAAAGACTCCCGTCAATACAGTTTAAGGTTATGGAAGGTACGGATATGAAGATGCCGTTGTTGTCAAAACAGATTGATGACCTGTTTGGATGATTGAATAAAATTTGACGATCTCGTAAAAAGTCGGAAATTACGCATTTTTGTCATTCCGGCGAAGGCCGGAATCCAGTCTTTTCAGATAGTTACATG
>JAFGGA010000032.1 GCA_016930835.1 Deltaproteobacteria bacterium | reverse complement strand
GTCCGCCGCCTCCCCCCACCTGGACCATCCGCACGTCCCGGGCTCCTGCATGTTCCAGTACGAGTTCCTCAACCGTGCTCCCCAGGGCCAGTTCATAAACGCCGGGTCTTTCCACATCGCCGATGACGCAAAAAACCTTGGTGCCGGAATTCTTCTCCACTCCAATCTGCTTGAAGGCACCGGCGCCGTGAGTGATGATCCAGGGGATGTTCATCAACGTCTCCACGTTGTTCACAACAGTAGGTTTACCGAAGAGTCCCTGATCCGTAGGGAAGGGGGGCCTATACCGGGGTTCTCCCCTTTTTCCTTCAATGGATTCCATGAGGGCGCTCTCTTCGCCGCAGACATAGGCTCCCGCACCCTCCACCATTTCGATCACCGTTCCGTCACAAAATCCTTCGCGCGTAGCCTGATCTATGGCCTTTTGCAGCCTCCCCGCCAAAAAGGAGTACTCCTCTCGCAGGTAAAGAAAGGCATGCCCAACCCCGAGTGCGTAACAGGCGATCAGGATCCCCTCCATAAGGCTGAAAGCATCCTTTTCAAGCATGATCCTGTCCTTGAAAGTCCCAACCTCACCTTCATCGGCATTGCAAATAAAAAATTTTTCAGGACTCTCAGATGTGGCTACCATCTCCCACTTGACACCGCAAGAAAAACCCGCACCACCCCTTCCTCGAAGGCCAGAGGCCTTCACTTCCTCAACCACTTCCGCTGGCGACATCTCATCCCGCGCCCTTTTCAACCCCTGGAAGCCCCCTGAGGCCAGGTAAGTAGAAATATCCTCCGGATCGATTTTCCCGCAGTGTCTCAGCACCAATTTTCTTTCAGGCACATTCACCTCCCAACCCTATCATTTGTAGTCCTCCAGAATCCCGGGGATTTTCTCTTCCGTGACATCCCCATATACGTCGTGATTCACCATGATCGCCGGGGCCCTGTCGCATGCCCCAATGCAGTTCGTAAGTTCCAGTGAAAACCTCCCGTCTACCGTGGTTTCCCCGGGGCCGATTCCAATGGCCTTTTTGATGGCTTTCAGGAGCAAGATGCCGTTCTTCAGAAAACACGGGAGACTCTTGCAGACCCTGATGATATTTCTGCCGGTGGGTTTAGTGGACAGGAAAGAGTAAAAAGTGGTCAGGCCGTAGACTTCACCGAGTGTGGTGTGAAAATGCTCCTTGAGCCGCGCCATTGCCGCCTCGCTTACAAACCGGCATTCGATCTGCTCCTTTTTCAGTTCCTCCAGCAGGCCTTTCCGCATCGAGGGCCTTTCCATCGAACGCGACCCCCCTTTGTTCCAGGCCGCATTCGGTACATCGGGATGACCTCTTCCAGCGGCCGGTTTCAAGGCGTTTGTGGGGCAGAAATCGATGCATACACCACAGTCCCGGCACACTTCACAATCGAGGGGACCGTCCGCACCAACAATAATCTTATGGTGGACCCCTCGATACCCGATAGAGAAAACAGACTGTTGTGCCACTTCATCGCACGCCCCCACACAACGCCTGCATAGAATGCATTTGGAGAGATCCCTCACCACATACGGGTTGTTTACCTCCATTGGGTAGATCCTCGGATGCTTCACGGAAAACCGTGGAGGACCCATCTCCATCTTGGAGGCTAACTGGTGCAACTCACATGAATCCGCGAGCGGGTCCTCGACACACGAACCGCTATGCCCTGCCATGAGCAACTCCAATGTTACCCGCCTGGATAGAAGCACCTTGGGTGAGGCCGTATGTATGATCATCCCATCGGAGATCGGGGTATGGCAGGAGGCGACCAGTCTGGATAAGCCTTCCACCTCGACGACACAGATTCTGCAAACCCCGCTGGGGGTTATCTCCTCCCGGTGGCACAAAGTAGGGATATCCACACCCTCTCGTCTCGCTACCTTAAGGATGGTCTCCCCTTTCTCCCCGGTTACCTCACGGCCGTCTATGACAACATGAACCTTTCCCATCCGTTCATTTCCTCCAGATCCGAAGAGCCGGCACTGGTCGAAACCTTGCCTGTCCTCAAGCGGTGAACCGGCTTACGCTTCAAGTGACTTTAAGAAGGCCTTGCCCAGGGCATTGGCACCCAGAATGGCCCCCAGAATCCGTTCCGGATTGATTTCAAGATATGAGTTATGCGTGGTCAAACCTTCCATACAGGACACTTCTGCTGCCTTCAATATCTTTTCTGGGGAGGCGTCCTTGACCCCTAAGTGTTCCAATGTGACGGGAAGACCGACATCATGGCAGAAGGTCAACACGCGATCGATTTCCTTCCTGTCGTAATTCTCAAAGACCATCTGAGCAAGCGTTCCAAAGGCCACCAATTCTCCATGGAGTTTATCGCCCGCGCCCTCCAGGACATGGAGCCCTTCATGAATTCCATGGGCCGCGGCAAGTCCTGAACTCTCAAATCCCAGGCCGCTCAACAGGGTATTGGCTTCTATAACCCGCTCCACTGCAGGGGTAAGCGCATTATCGTCCACAGCCAGTTTGGCGGAGACCCCATATTCCATCAAGGTGTCGAAGCAGAGCCTGGCCAGATTGAGGGCCGCCGCCGTACTCACCCCACCGGGGAGGTTTTTCGCCATGGACTTCGTACAGGTAAATGCCTCAAACCAGGTAGCGAGCGCATCCCCCATACCCGCCACGAAATACCGCGTCGGGGCCTGCACGATGACCCGTGAATCCACCAGCACCACATCAGGGTTCCGTCTCAGGATCAGAAAACGGTCGAGCATATGGTTTTCATCATACTGGACGGACAGAGCACTGCAAGGGGCATCGTTGGAGGCCACGGTCGGCGCGATGACCAGAAAACAAGCAAGCTCGTGGGACACGGCCTTGGCCGTATCGATGGTCCTTCCACCACCGGTCCCGACGATGACCTGAGCACCAAATGACTTCGCCTTTTCGGTGAGCGCGGCCGCGCTCGCCCTTGTGCACTCGCCCGTAAAGGGCTCAAAATGAAATTTCATTTCATTCTCTTTAAGGTTTTCGCCGGCCTTTTGTTTCACGATTTCAATGGCCGTAGGTCCCCCGATGAAGAACACCTTGTCACCCAGGTGACGTATATGATCCCCGATCTTGTCGAGCACGCCGGGACCTTGTACATATCTGCCTGGGGCTATCATTATGCTATACATCGTCGAAAAGTCTCCTTTCTTTGTGCTAGTTTAGCCCTTTGAAAATGATGAGATGCAAAATTTGGATTCCGCGATCAAGTCGCGGAATGACGTTCGATTTTACTATCGCTGCATCTTTATGAAGCACGCATCTTATTTTTTTCTTATGATTTCCCCTTTTCCGCCTGCCTGCGCCGCGCCCGACGCGGTAGACAGGTCATTCCGCGACTTGATCGCGGAATCCAGTTGTTTAGATATTGTGAAAACAGCTAAAGTGTTACCTTTCTTTTCAAGTCTGTGGTTTCGCCAGTAGTAAAACATCACTGGGTGGTGGTTACGCCATCCACCTTGAGTTGAGTCCCGGTTATGAATAAAGACAGCTTATAATCAAGAGCTTCGGTGCCTCCTTCTCCGGGAATATATGAACAGACAATCCTTTTACAAGTAAATGTCACCCATATAGATGCTCTCTGTCAGGTGGACTTCCATGGTCTTCTCCCTGAATCCGTCCGCTTCTATCGAGATTGTGTAAGCACCACTATTCTCTTCCAGGCCGTCGAACTTAAAATCACCATAGTTGTCCGTAATTAACTCCCCGATCTTCTTCCCGTCCTTGATCAATGTCACATGCGCGCCTTCCGCACAGTCCGATATGCCATCGACCCTCTTGGCAACGCTGGCGGCTATAAAAGCCTTAGTGAATCGGTCAAGGTTCTTGTAAAAGACGTTCGGATCGGTTCCCAACTCCGGTTTGTAGGGGGCCAAGCCTTCCTTGTCAATTATCTCCCGGAATTCTTCATCCTCGACGCACACCGCCCGGAGTGCGCCAGTTGGACAGGCCTGAACACACCTTGGCGCCTTCCACTTATCATTGATGAGATGGGCGCAGAAGGTACATTTCTGCGGTATATTCATCTCATCATTCCAGTAGATAGCTCCATAGGGGCAGGCGTCGACCAGTTCTTTTTGCCCCAGTGCTTTTTCCGGATCGATCAGGATTATCCCGTCACTTCGCCTTTTGATAGCCCCGTTCTTCGCCTTTGTCATGCATTGGGGATTGTTGCAGTGCATGCACGGAACGGGAAGATAGAAGACATCCGTCAAAGAACCTTTTCCCCTCTCTTTGCGAAATATTTCGATCCACCTATGTCCATGTTTCGGTTGACCCGGGCTGTACCCTGGAAAAGAATTGTCGCAATGTTCATCCTTACACGCCATATAGCAGCAATTGCAGTCCTCACAACGTTCCACGTCGATGATCATTCGCCATTTCTTCATATTACTTCACCTCCTCCTGCCATTTTTCAATCTGGACAAGACAGGAATTTGCTGCGTGCGAATGGGATCGTTTGATAATATTGCGGCTAGGAGTAAGAAGGTTCATACATCCGCCGCGATCCGGAGAGTAGCCGGGATCGCCGATGGGTTCGTATTTCGCACACGAAGTGTAAGAATGGACGACACCTGGCCGAACCCTCCTAGTCACCTGGGCTGCGCAGATCACCGCGCCGCGATCGTTGTAAACCTTCACAAGATCTCCGTCCGTAACGTATCTCGCATCCGCATCCACGGGGTTCAACCTGATAATCCAGTAATAGTAACCTCCGATTAAAGTACGATGGTCTTTAATATCGTTGATAAAGCTATCTTTTCCATCCTGATGGGTATGATAAGAATACCTGGCATGCGGCGTGATCAACTGGAGCGGAAACTTTTCAAAGAGCTCAGTGGTGTGTATTCCCTCCCAAGAAGGGATGAACTTTGTTATGGTGGGTCGTTCCGGGTCATTGGGGTCAAACCGCTTTAGGCTCGAACACTCGAATTCGATCTTACCCGTCTGGGTTGCCACTCCCTCCAGCCAATTCCCGACATAGTCGCAGGGAGCAGGCGGGGCCTCAGGAGTGTCCTTCTTTCTGCCCTCCTGATACCATCGCATAGCGACTGGATCGCGGCGAGCTTCTGAAGGGGCTGGAACGACATAGTAGCCTTTTCGAAGAAACTTTCTCCAACTGATTACCTTGGGAAGATCAGTCCCATCGAATAATCTTCTACACCAATCATAGTCACTCATGCCTTCCGAATAATAAAGGCCAAGATCGAGCCTTTTTGCTATCTCATAACAGATGTCGTAATCCGATTTGGATTCCCCAATCGGCTCGATGCATTTATGCTGCATGACCATCAGCCGATGGTTGAGCCCGAGATAGCTGTTTTGGTTGAATCCCCCGCAATTTCCCGACTCGCCTATATCCCACCGCTCGAAGTTCGTGCAAGCCGGGAGAATAATGTCCGCAAACCTGGCCTCACCTTCGTTCCAGATCGACTGATTAACCACGAATTCCAATTTATCATTTCGGTAGGACTTGACGAATCGATTGGTGTCATTCATCGTACCGATGTATGACCCTCCGTACTTGTAGTACAGTTTAATGGGCGAGTGGCCGGGTGCTGGGTATCCGAATTTTAAAAATTGTTCATTTGTGGTGAGGTGAGCCGTCATGTAAGCCTCGATCGACTCCCCCTTCAAAGCTTCAGGAATTCGCAAGCGGGGCACGAGTTGTTTTACCGTATTCAGCGTGGGCATCTGCGGCATTCTCTGATACATATTGAGGATCAGTTCGCTCATCCCGAACACATCTCCACCCATACCGCCCTCGGCATAACCAGGAAAGAAAAACTTCGTATCTAGTGGGGTCGCGAACTGGAGATTGCCCATATTCACGCCTGGTTTTCCGAGGCCTTGCATTGCCATCAGACATACCATGGATCTGGCCCATTCAGTGCCCGTGGCTTCACGACCTGCCCCGCCCACCATATTCCCCGGTCCTCCTACTCCAAGATAGGTCCTCTTGGAACCCCATTCCCTCGCAAGGGCCCTCACATCCTTTGCGGCGACGCCTGTCTCAGCTTCCTGCCATTCTGGCGTTTTAGGTATCCCATCTTCCTTGCCGAGGACATATTCGCGCCACTTCTCGAAACCCGTCGTTCTTTCGGCGACATAATCTCTGTCATACAACCCCTCGGTCATCCACACGTAGGCGATGGCCAGAGCCATGGCGTTACCCGCTCCCGGTCTAGGCGCGAGCCATTTTCCCCCGAGCAAGCCGGCGGTATGATTCAGATAAGGATCAATATGTACGACTTTGATCCCCAAGTCTTTCAGCCAGAATCTTCGAATCGTACCATCCATTGCGTGATATACACCGCCCGTTGACTCGGGGTCGCTCGACCAGAATACCACCATCTCGCATTCTTTGAGACAGTCCTCGACGGTACCATAGGGCTCCAGGCCTCCGACTCTCATGGAATTGCCCCAATGGTGTTCGGCCCCCCAATGCCAGCCTTCCCAGCTATCGGGGTTATTGATACAGATACTTGTCCCTATGCTGTTCGTCAGCCTTGCCAAGGCGCTACACCAATAACCGATATTGCCTAGCATATGGTGCGAGCCGTGGCTGGAGAAGATCGCCCCAGGCCCATACTGTTTCTTCACCCTCCTGATCTCGTTGGCAACAATATCGAGCGCCTCATCCCAAGTGATCCGTTCATACCCGGAGATGCCACGATTCTGGCAATTTCGTTCTCCTTCGGGGTCAAAATCGATCCGTTTCATCGGGTAGAGAAGCCGATCAGGAGAGTAGACCATGGATTTTATCGCGAGCGCATACTGGCTTACGGTTGCCTTCCGGGGAGGGGTGAAACTTTTCCCCCGGGCCTCTATCGTCCACGGCTGGGCATCGGATTCATCGAACTCGATCGGTGTGACCCTGAGTATCCTTCCGCCTTTCACATAGACAAATACGGGCCCTCCGGTCGTGAGGTTTGTATACCTCTTCACCCCGTTGCCCAGATCGATTCCATAGTCTCCCTTTAGCAGGACATTTGCGCTTTGCATCAGGCTGAGAAGTTCCATAAACCATGTGGTTAAAACTTCGGGCCCTGTAGGCAAAAAACGGAAGTTTTTCGCGGCGTCGATTCGCCCCTGAAAATCCCGGGGTGATGCGAATGTTTGGACCGCCGAATCCGCGGAATCAAAAATTAACTCCGCGTCGGGATGAGAGTGAAGCCCCCTTTTCGACTTTATCCTTCCATTTTCGAATTGCAAATACCTTCCGGCGGACTTATCCTTCAGCCTTAACTGCACTAGACAGTTGTGTTCATTGAGCCGTTCTCTGAAAGCCGGATACTTCCTGGCCGTGTGCTTCAATACCTGATACATACCAAATAGCAGCACCTCGAAGATAATTCTTTTTGCATGCATATCCAAACCTCCTGCTCATCCGCTTCCATGTTCCCTATCTTCTTTTCGGTCCCGCTCTGCGAAAATAATCTTCGGTCAGACCTTCTTCTCTGAGCTTATATTTTTGAACCTTCAGATTGGTTGTCTTCGGCAGCTCCTTATGGATCCGGAGATACCCGGGAACCATAAAGTAAGCCATTCTATCTTCACAGAATTGAAAAAATTCTTCAGCGGCAAGGTGTTCTCCTTCCTTAAGTACCAAGTGTGCTGCGATCTCGTCGCTACCCAACTCGCCCTTCACACCTGTTACCGCCACCTCCGCAATTTTTGGATGGCTCGCAATGATGCCCTCTACCTGAACCGATGGCACGTTCTCTCCCCCCACCCTCACCGAGTCTTTCAGGCGGTCGACAAAGTGCAGTTTCCCCTTATCGTCCAGATAACCTCCGTCCCCGGTGTATAGCCATCCGTCCCGGATTGTTTTGATCGTAGCCTCAGGGGATTTGTAATAACATTGCATCATGAAACCCGGTCCCAGTTTGCTGCGGACCACTATTTCCCCGGAGACGCCCGTGGGAAGCGTCTCGCCCGTATCAGGATCGCATATCTTCAACTCTGTGAAAGGTGTAGCCGGGCCTTGTGACATATCCTTTTCATTATAGAAATGATTCGTGGCAAGGGCGTATTCACTCAGCCCGTATCCGGACACGAATCTCGTTTTCGGCCACCGTTTAAATACCACTTCCGGTTGATCGACAGGCCAAGCACCCCAGAATCTGATCCGTTCTCTTGCTTCTTGTTCGAACTCTCCCATCTGGCTCTTGAGTAATATCGGAATGATGGTTCCGGTCGAGTAGACCACTGTCGCCTGATATGTGGCGGCATGCTCCCAAAACTTGCTCGCGCTGAACCAGTCAACGAAAACGAGCTTGCATCCCGCTGCCATGGCCATCGGCACTCCCCAAGTATAGAATGGGATGTGATACATGGGTAGAATGAAATAGATGACGTCGCGAGAATTGAGACCGAAGAATTCCACGCTGTAGGACATCCTTTGCAGCAGATACTCTTGTGTGCAAACGACCCCTTTGGGCAAGCCTGTAGTTCCGCTAGTAAGCCATATAACCGCCACATCCGTTGCGTTTACGGGCCAAGGTTGTTTAAAATCGGACGAAAAATTTTTAAAGTCCGAGAATATCGCGGTTGATTCGAACTTTTCCGTTGGGACCTTTTCGTCAAGAAATATAACACAATGAACGTGCTCCAAACTTTCCGATATGGGGTTGATGACATTAAGAAAAAGCTCTTTGTTTGTTATCAAGAATTCAATATCGCAATGGTTCAGCACATAACTCAAGGGCTCTCCCTTCAGAAACTGATTGACGGGAAGAACGGTTATACCAAGCCGGCCTAGAGTCAGATAAAAGTATGCGTATTCCAGACAATTGGGCAGGAAAACCGCAACATTACGATTTTTCCGGAATCCCAATTCCACAAACATGTTTGATATCCTGTCGATATTCGTCAGACACTCGCCCATCTCAAGATGTCCACCGCCTGCCCTTTCCAAAATAATCTGCTCTGGAGCGGAAATCTCCCTCGCACTGGTGATAAGCTCCTCCATCATTTGAAACTGTTTCGCAGGTTGCCGATGTGCTCCCATACTTAGTCTTGTTTCCTCCATGTTTGAATCCCCGTTTATGGAGCCTCCTGTGTATAGGCTGGAGTGCCCACAATTCTGTTTTGGTTCTTTGTACTTACCATCTCTTATTTTTGTTCGACCGCCATGGGTGGACAACTGTCCACTGCCGGCGTGAACGAATAGTTTCTTTCAAGTCGCACGCTATCTGCTTAAACAGCTTGAGAAATCCGCCGGAAGATGGGATTATGCTCTCAGCCGATTGCCAGACAAGCCCGCTCCATAATCCGGATATCGTATGCCTCAAACTTGATGGGTACAAGCATAGCGGTGGACTCCGCGGCGCCCGTGGGCTACTTTAAACTGTTCTTATCCAAATCATGGACTCCCTTACCTGGTTTTTTGCCACTCTTCTCTTTTTCTTCCCTGGAGTATCGCTTACTTGTCCCATGTATCCTTTATCCGATTCAGATCATGATCAGGTGCGTCCAAACGAGCCGCAAAGCCTTCTTGAGCTACATGACCCTGAAAATCATTGATCAGACGGCGTTTCCAGGGGCGGGTCAGGAGTTGGTGGGTCAAGCATCGGGTTGCACGTGGCTGCTTCATGATTTTTCCGGCAATTTCCCACGCGCGGGCTACCAGCCCGTCTTTAGAAACGATTTCATTGACCATCCCCCAGTCATAAGCTGTTCTGGCATCGATTTGTTCACCTGTATAAAGGGCATATGCCGAACGCTTAACGCCAATCAGTTCTTGGAATGTTAGAAGCTGTCCATCGCCCGGGACAAATCCTACCGAAAAATGGGCGTCTTGAAAGACGCTATCTTCGGTGCAGATTGTAATGTCGCATAAAAGCGCAATCTCGGTGTGAAAACCGGGCCCGTTGACGGCTGCAATGGTAGGGATGTCGACATCGAAGATCAGGTTTACAAGCAGCTTCGTTGCATCTACATAGTAGGTATCGTAATCAAACCGAAACTCTGCATTGGGATCACTTTCTCCTATCCAGTACGGATCAGTAGAGGTAAGGATCATGACCTGGTTTTCCATATCATTGCCCACGTCATGGAAAGCCTGGGGCAGAGCATTGTGCATAGCCTCGTTCCACAGAACAGGCCCCCCGTTATGATGCATTCGCAGAAGGATAATCCCGTTTCTTCGCTCCATCCTGATAAAGTCCGCATATTTCTCCTTGTACTCCTCGAACTTCAGCCTGGATACTAAATTCATCGTGTTCATAATGATGCTCCTTCTCTTTGAAAGGTCTTCCGTCGTGGTGTCCACGCGGTCAAAGTGACCACGATCCGCACTAGCCGCTTAATCTCAGATTCGGATTCCAAGCTTGCGGGAGATTCAGCCAGTACTTGGATCAAACGGAGAAAGCTATGGTTCCGCCGCTGTGTTCTCGGTTTCCGGGATTCCAAAAATCGTAGACAATCTTTCCATATGAACTTTGTATACACCATAGCCAAGTCTGCCGGACAAAACGCTCTTGCCGTCCACCACAAAGGATCTGTTTTGGCCTTCGTCAATGGCCATTTCGGCCATTAGCCCATTGTCACTTCTGTCTATCCGCAGGGACGAAATCCTCTCACATGGAACTTGCACCTCACCTTGCCCCAATTCGATGGAGAGGTGTGGATTTCCATCGAAAAGGAGGTCGACCAATCTAACACGATAACCTGATGTGTCCGTGACTTCCCAGCAGGCGGCCTTCGACTGTTCTGCTTTCGCAGAAATGATCCCCCTTTGAAGTAAGTCGATGAAGGCATCAATTCCCTGTTCCTTGGTATATTCAGGATAGATGGAAATCATTGTCCCCAAACCTTGAGCCATGCCGAGCATAAGGGCGCTCATGATAACGGTGTCGACCTCCCGCACGGCCTTATCATCGATTGCCCGCTTCAGGTCACTTCTAAGCCAGCGGGAAAGCATCCTGAAATAATCTTTGGCCTTTTCCACGATTTCGGGATCATCACTTTGAAGTGAAGCGGCAAGAAGGATATGGATTCCATTAAATGTGGGGAAAGCTTTCAGGAATTGAGATAAACTTATCCTCTGCCTGCGGATGAAGTCTGGTTCGCTACGGAGTTGTTCCCAGCTCTCCCTCTCGACAACATTGGCGCTCAGTTGGCTGATACACTCAATGAGGAGGTCTTTCTTGCTCTTGAAATAGAGATAAAAGGTTCCTTTTGCCATACCGAGACTTTCGGTAATATCGCTGAGCTTCGTGTTTTCAAAGCCGTTCTTGGAAAAGAGCGAGATCGCCTTATCCATGATTTGTTTCTTTTTGTCGAACGAAAGGGGTTTTCCATCCGTAGATACGGGACCGTCAGACCTACTGGTTGATCTGAATTTCGGGTCGTCATCCGTTTCCGGCCTTTGAAGCTGGGCTATCTTTTCCAGCGCCAAAACATGGCCATCCTCGAAGACAAACTGATTGGACCCAAGCTTCGCGGGTTGGCCCAGCAACCCCATCTGGATGAGCTTGTATATGTCTTTTCTGTTGAAACCGGTTCTCTTTTCAAGTTCACCTATCTTCATCCGATTTTCTCCTTATCTCAATTCAGATATTAAATGATCCACAAACCGATATCACCCGGACACATTGTATCCAAAACCGCCTAATTTCTTGATTATCGTCATGTACTCCAAGCACGAGTCTAATGGATTACCACTTTCCCACTCCGTTTATCAATGATGATTTCATGATTCATATAGATATAACCGGCCGATTTGTAATAACATTCATGGGTTGACTCACCACCCGTAAAAATTGTCCTTAGGATCCTTTATATATTCTCCGCAAAAAATCATCATTCGATAAACTTTCTCGCAGGCTTTAAATCCCTTATATTGTATTCGTTTCACCTGCCTGACTGGTCCATCAGTTACGCTTTTTTTCCGGCGATATATCGTCCGTTGAGGAAGAATATAGTCCTCAATTACGGGCATCATCTGAAATGATTGCGACTCATACTTAATCCCGGTTACATGTCTAATCCTTCGACATAATGTCCTCGATGGTACGGGGGTGCGGATAAACCACGGGGCCATGCTCTTTGGATGGTAAGATCACGGTTGCGCTGCCTAATACGGTCTTGTCGTTCCTTTGATTATCAGCCCACAGGTCCATATCCACGCAGCACTTGCCGTCATCGATATACTTCTTTGCTATCCTGCCCCGGAACCAGTTTGTGTCGCCGTGAACTACGAATCGAACAAACCGGACGCTGTATCTCCATAGAAACCCGTCATCGCCCATCCAATTGGTGAGCAGAACCGATCCAAGGCATTCCCTTTCAGCCCCTGTATCATAAGCTCCCGGTGCTCCGGTCGCCCTCCCGAGATCGTAGTCGAGGTGCGCCAGTTCACCGTTTACAAAGGCATTGATCCGTGCATCCCATATTTCAGGACCGTTTTTACTGCCTTTCAGAAGCATATTTTTGATCCACGTCCTGGTGAGACGGCTCCCTGTGCCAGCCAGGGCAAAACATCCCTGGGTTCCTGCGATATGGGCTATGGTATCCATGATCGTATGCGGGCCTATCACCAAATGACCAATGGAATCACCTTCGGCAACCTCTTCCCAATACCTCGGCTCGCTTCCGCGCATCTTCTCCTTATCCTTGTCTTCTTCGATTTTGCGCAGTTCCTCCTCCGTATAGCGATAAGGTTTCGCAATCTGTTGATATTTACCTGTTGCCCTGGCCGATGCGTCACCAGCCGAACTGTGGACGAAACCCTTGACCAAGCCGACCGTGTCCTTGATCTGGTTCCGATACTGGCATGCCCCGGTGATGACGATCATTTCACTACTGAATTCACTTCGTACCGCCTTGACGTCGATAACCGTAAAGCCATCGAAATCAATGACATCACCCTCCAGAACAGGTTTGTAGAAATTCCAATCAGAACCGCTGTGAAATCCTCGCGCCCCCTCAATTTCGGTTTCCAGCATCCCGGCTCCCACAAAGCATATACTCTGAAGGAAAAGGGGCGGAGCCACAAGACGGCCGTATCTTGTTTTAGCTGCATAATCAGGAACCAAGTGGCGGGAGTTCAGGTCACCCATCGCGGTTGCCCAGCGTCTAATGTTATCCGAGGAGGCTGTTTCATTCCCGATGTAGCTGCCTTCAGGCACTTTCGCACTCAGCACATCCTTGTCGAATCTATGTGCGCCCTTCCATTTTGTCAAAAGGGCCAAGCGTTCTTCTATAGTAGGTAATCTCGTTTCTGACAGGTTATTCATATTCTCCTCTATCGATTAGCAGGGCGGAACTTCGGTATGCCATGTCCTATTTCCCGTCGTGGAATAGTCTTTGTTCTAGCGGATCGTGAATGTCTTCTTGTTGGGAGCATTTCTTCGATCCAATTCAGGATCCCTATATTCCAGCAACACGTCGGGGTTAAGCTCACATCTCAATGGCAAGCCTATGTCAATCCTGCCTGTGCACCCAAGAAGGCACTTGATGCATTTCCGGTACGATTTCCCTTCTCTGACTTTGTTCGGATAGTCAGGATCCACTATGAGCTGCCTGCTGGATGCCATCATGTCTGTTTTCCCTTCCAGTATCGCTTTTCTTCCCAATTCTGGATTATGTATGGAAGGGGTGATCACCGGAACCTTGACAGCCCTTTTGATCACGGCGCCTTCCTCAATGACAGTTCCGTCTTCATCGGGGATCATAAATGTATGAGATTCATGATGGACACCGTTTGATAGATCAAAGAAATCGACATAGGGTTCAAGGTATTGACAGATCTCCGCTGTTTCCTCCGCGGTGAGGCCTCCGGGCACATGTTCCGCCGCACTGATCCGGATTCCCAGCGCGAAATTTTTACTGATTTTTCTCCTTGCCCGTTCGAGGATATTCCGGGTAAATCTGGTCCGATTTTCCATGCTCCCGCCATATTCGTCCTTCCTGAGGTTGGTATAAGGCGATAGAAAGTTGGCTCCCAGTACACCGTGTGCCGTGTGCACCTCAGCCCCGTCAAACCCTGCCTGCTCCGATAAGTAGACAGTATTGGCCACCTGGTCCTCAATCCGGTGTATCTCTTCCACTGTTATTTCTTTCGGCATGGGATATACATTCTGAATATGATAATGGGCTTCGAGGTCCAGACCCCTCTTTTCCCATAGTTTCCGAGCTTTTTTGGAGACAACCAGTTCTGGGTCCATATTTATGGGTACAGGTGAAGGGGCCAGAGCATTGCCGTCTCCCAAAAGGGCTCCCAACCTGCCGGGGCCTCCGGGTGAAACCTCCACGAAGCTCTTTGCTCCCCAGGCATGAATCGTTTCCGCAAGCTCGGACCACCCGGGTAAGTGAAGACTGTTGTACAGCCAAGGATTCATATATTTAACGCTGGTGATGTTGGGCTCAATCTCGGCAGGAAGGGTGAAAATGAGACCTGCGCCTCCCCTCGCCCGTGCAGCGAAAAAGTATATGATGCGGTCACCTACAAAACCACCCGGCTCAATGGCATCGATGCAGGTAGGCGACATGGCAAATCGGTTCTTGATCTCCACCGGTCCAATCTTTAGCGGTTGGAACAATTCGGGATAATTTTCGGAAGTGTTCTGTTTTGTCTCGGTCATGTTTTCCTCCTTATTGATTGTTTGATAGATTTCCATGCCTAATGAGTGCCCATCCAAAAAGGGCAATGGCTGCATGAGCACTCATTAGGCCCTCTTTTATCTCCTAAGTTAAAAAAATAAACAACGATCTACTTTATGACTGACTGCCCAGTATTATATTTATGGCCGATATCATTGTCAAGGATTTTATTGACGTAAATGAATGAAATTATATTAATAATGAATTTTATAGTATTATGACTGGGTTATCAGTCAAGCTTAATATTTGGATAAAATAAGGATTGAAAAATAGAACTGATGGAAAAAAATGACCCTTAGGTCACAAATTCCATGGGGAAGTTATGGACGCCCTTATTTTTGTGATTATTCATCCGTCAGCTATGGTAGGCTGGCTCATTTTCTTGAGGCAAAATCTGATTGGATTTGATATGGTAAGATGAAAATATTAGATCATCTTCAAATGAATTGACCGATGATAAGGATTCAAGGATTCGAGTGCAATGCTTAAAAATTACAAAGAATTGTAGGTTTGGCAAAAGTCCTATCAGCTATGTTTGGAAGTTTATAGAATAACTGCCGGATTTCCAAAGGATGAAAAATTCGGTTTGACTTCACAGATCAGACGAGCTGTTGTGTCAGTTCCATCAAATATTGCAGAGGGCTATGGACGTAAGATGACAGCAGATTACCCCAAATCTCTATATATAGCCTATGGATCAAATTGTGAACTGGAAACGCAAGTAATGCTATCCGGAGTTTTTAACTACATCGGTAGAGATATAGTAGAAGCTATCACAGATAAGATTCATGAAGTCGAAAGGATGCTTGAAGCCTTGATAAAATCGTTAGAAGAAAAACGCTTGAACCCTTGAATCCTTGATCACTTTCTTCCAACTCGTTGGGAGAAGAACCAAAATATTTATCTTGGAGGAACGCTATGGCTGAAAATAAAGAAAATTCAGGTCCCGGAAAAAACATCCTGAAGCGTATGTACATTATCCCCTTAATCATTCTGGTGCTCATCATTTTTTGTATTATTGTAATGATGAAAAATTCCATAAAACCTGAACCGGTGGACCTTTCTACGATTACCGGCAGTAAAGATGGTATCTATTTTGTTAAGGCCAATCAGGCATTAATCGAGCAGATGAAAGATAACTGGCTGCCTAATGATCTTTTCTGGCCTACTGTCCTGCTCGACAACATGCCTAATTTCCAAATTGGTCAGCTTGAGGTGGTCAGGTATAATACAAGGGTCCTTCGTGATAATCTCACCAGACTGAGAACAACCGATAAGCTTGATCCTTTTGCTGAAGCGGCCTTTACATCACTATCCAATGATCCTTATAAATGGTGGTTCCCATCGGCTGAAAGTAAATGGCAGCAGGGATATGACAATCTGGAAAAATATTATGAAAACCTGATTTCCGGGAAATCAACCTTTTTCCCCAGAGCGGACAATCTGGTTCAACTTTTAGATCAATATATATCCCTTATGGGTGGTGTAAATACAAGGTTGTTAAGTGCGGCCGGATATACCGGACCGGTATCTTCAAAGGAAAAGGATGCGGAGAGTTTATTAAAATCAGATGATACTGAACTGATAATACCTTGGCACGAAATTGATGATAACTTTTATTACGCCCAGGGTGTTGCCTATGCACTGCATTTATCATTCAAGGCTATCAGGAAAGATTTTTATTCCGTGCTTCAGGATAAAAACTCCATGGATCTGGTTGATATCATATTGGAGGATTTAAGACGCTGCAACTTTGAACCCCTTATCGTGTTCAACGGTGATCCGGACAGTATTTTTGCAAACCACTCACTGAACCTCTCGGGTGTGTTTAATGACGCCAGGCAGAAGATGAATTCACTTACAGTGGCTTTGAAACAGGGATAACAACCTTAGGATATTCTTCAAGGCAGGAGACCGTTGGGGATTATTTCAACAATTTGTGTGAAGGCCCTGCCTGCAATCGACCATTGATCAATCTCCGTGTCCCCCGTGTCCCTAAGCGAAGCGAGTGGTGAAACAACCTTGGATTGTAAAATCAATCCACCCAATGAAAGGTTCTTTCCACGGCCTTTTTCCAGCCGCGTATCCCTTGTTCGCGATCCTGGGCCGACATTCGGGGTTCCCAGGTCTTGTCCACGGCCCAATACTGACGTAGGATCTCCATGTCCGGCCAGAATCCCACCGCCAGTCCAGCGGCGTAGGCGGCACCAAGGGCCGTAGTCTCCGTCACCCGGGGCCTGATGACCGGGACATTTAGAATGTCTGACTGGAACTGCATCAACAATTCATTGGCCACCATTCCGCCGTCCACCTTGAGCTTGTTCAGCTCCACGCCCGAATCCTTGTTCATGGCCTCCACCAGATCCAAGGTCTGGTAGGCATTGGCCTCCAACACAGCCCGGGCGATGTGACCCTTGTTGATATAGCGCGTCAGACCCACCAGAGCGCCCCTGGCATCGGCCCGCCAATAGGGGGCAAACAGGCCGGAAAAGGCCGGCACAAAATAGGCGCCTCCGCTGTCTTCCACGGTCTTGGCCATGGCCTCAATCTCTTTCGCACTTTTAATCATCCCCAGGTTATCGCGCAGCCATTGCACCAGGGCACCGGCAATGGCAATGGACCCCTCCAGACAATAGACGGGTTTTTGTCCACGCATCTGATAGGCCACGGTCGTTATCAGGCCATGCGATGACGGCACGGGCTTATGGCCGGTATTCAATAACAGAAAACAACCGGTGCCATAAGTGTTTTTGGCTTCACCTTCAGAGAAACAGGTCTGCCCCACCAGTGCGGCCTGCTGATCTCCCAGGGCACCGCATACATGTATTTCAGCGCCCAGTGGCCCATCTTTGCGAGTTGTGCCCCAGGTGTCGGTGTCCATGGAGGGAACGATTCGAGGGAGAATGCCCCCGGGGATACCTATGATTTCGAGGATCTCGTCATCCCACTGCAATGTTTCCAGATTCATAAGCATGGTCCGGCTGGCATTGCTGACATCGGTCACATGGGCCCCGCCGTCCGGGCCACCGGTCAACCACCAGATAAACCAGGTCTCGATGGTACCGAAAAGGGCCTGGCTTTTTTCAACACCCACCTTGGCATCAGGGACATTATCCAGTACCCATCGAATCTTCGGGCCTGAAAAGTAGGTGGCGATGGGCAGACCCGTCTTGGCCCGAAAGCGATCCTGTCCGCGTCCGGCCTCCAGGTCTTTACAGATATCGGCCGTGCGCATACACTGCCACACAATCGCATTGTAATAGGGTTTGCCCGTGGTTTTATCCCACACCACCGTGGTCTCGCGCTGGTTGGTCACGCCAATAGCGGCAAGGTCGCTGCCTGTCACGCCGCTCTTGCTCAAGGCCTCTCGAATCACATCCTGGGTGTTGTACCAGATCTCCATGGGATCATGTTCCACCCATCCTGGTTTAGGGAATATCTGCTCATGCTCTTTTTGGGCCACCCCTTTTATTTGCCCGGTATGATCAAAAATGATGAAACGATTGCTGGTGGTTCCCAAATCAACGGAGCCGATATATTGCGCCATTATTTACCTCCTTGCTACGTTCATTAAAACTGGAGACTCACTCAATAATTATTACTAAAAGTTTTTCACCGCCCATTCGCTTCACTCGTTTGAGCAGAGTGTCCTTTTTTCCCAATCGGGAGATAACGATAAAGAGGGAGTGCCATGCTTGACGGCCATAACTTCATGCAGGTTTACTGCTGAAACTTTTAATTTGCCAGCGTCTCCCTGCAAATCAAAAATATTCGTATCATTACCGGATTTTTAAAAAACTTGGCACGAGCCTATGGATTCCGCGATCAAGCCTGCCCCGCACTTGATGAGGGGTCGCGGAATGACCAGCCTAGTTTTTGGTTACGTGACTGTAAATGATCACCTCTGGTTTTTGCACGGTCGTTCCGCGACTTGATCGCGGAATCCGATCGTTTGGATTTAAAAAAACCCGAATGGTTACAAATCCTCTTCTTTTCATCCTCAGCGTCTCTAGCGAAGCGGGTGGTTAAACAGTCTTTTACAATGTGATGTTACTGGAAATAACCTTGCTCACTTAGACACATAATTTTTTGAGCGAAAATGGTCAACAAAAGCTCTCACCGCTCCGAAGGCCGTGGCTACGGCCAATCCAGCACCGCATTTCATGCGTTTCCAATCTTGGTGGGCCAATATGGAACCCGCTGCGAATAACGTTTCAAAGGCCGGTCGACCGTTCGACGCCAGAGGCCGAAAGTGATCATCTGTTTCCAATCCGGCTTGATTGATCAAATGCCCGCGCCGGTCCAGAAAGTCCACCCGGTGCCATTTTGTTCGCGTTTCGGGTTGGTATACCGGAAGATCAAAAAGGGTTTCCCGGATATTGGTTCGATCCCCGTGCAATCCGCCACCAATAAACCGTCCTGTTGCAAGAACGACCCCTTTTGATAACACCGTTTGACTCACATTATCAGGTCCAATGGAGACTTTAAACCTCCCGGTCTTCTCATGTTTTACACCCGTAACATGGTTTCTAGGAAAATAATGAGCCCTTTTTTCACCCATTCCACGTTCAAAGGCTTCTTTAAGCCGTAAACCTGTAATGGCCGGCGGCATCGTGGAAATCTCAAAGACCGGCACCCCAACCCTTTGTGATATATCCGACGCGATATCGGTAGGTCGATACAATCCTAAAACCGCCGGAATCCCCACGAATTCCACGTCATTCACGTGCGGCCGGATCAGTTGCGCCAGTTGTTCGCGATTGTTGGGTGTGGCAAGGGTGTTGGCCATATGTTCGGGCAGAACCTCCGCCATGAGTCTGTTGACGGGAAAATCGATTCGAGCGGCACACAGCCCGGGCCAGCTTGGTTTTAATCTATTCACAATCAGGCCGGCATTAAATCCCTTAAGACTGGTAAAATCCACTATCAGACAAGGTTTTTTTTGCTCAAAGGCCTCAACTCCCTTCCACATGGTTTCGGGGACGCCATAGGTTGTCTTCATGGTTCCAATATGGGTTATGATCGAGCTATTATATTCAGGATGCCTGGAATAGGGCAATCCCGCACTTTTCAAAAATTCCAATAATTCGTCAAAGGCGGCACGGATGTCTGATTTGTTTAACTTGGCATAAGGGTGTTGCGGAACATCGCGAACCAGGGCATCCAAGCCTGCCCAAGGATCATGCCATGGCTTGGCCTCACTGATGGGGTGTATGCCAAGCAAATCCAATAAACCACTGGCGAATCCAATCTCACGAGGGCTCCCCACCTGGCACGTGGATAACCCACGGTTTACCGCGAACATCGTGGCCGCCATACCTGCTATTCCACACCCAATGACGGCTAAATCACATTCCATGGGGTCCAAATTCATTCTTCTTTTAACTCCAATCCCAGCATCCCGCACTCCATGGCTTCTAACAACTCAACCTGTTTGAGCTGTTGATCCCAAAGAATCGAATGAAGACCCTTCCATCGCCCTCGGGCGAAGTCGCGAAGACTTTGAAGACATTGATCCGCGCTCAGCTCTCCCCGATCAAACAAATAGCTCATTACGCGTGGGCCGCAAAAGGTTCCCTGACAAGGCCCTTTCCCGATGCGGCTGCGCAGCCCGATGCTATGGAGATCAGCCTTGCCGCCGTATTGGTGGATAGAATCTATAATTGAATCCACTACGCTTTTGGGGACCATCTCGCATTCGCACAAAATGACATCATCCCGCCCATGATCTTTGAGCCATACCTTTGGGGCGAGGGCGGGTTCGGTCCATCTATCATGATGCGATGCCGGTAGTGGTTTGGTTCTCGTGAGACAGGGCTTGGATACCCCCAGGTGCTGGCATACCAGGTCCGCGGTCTTCTCAGCCATCAGTCGATAGGTCGTCAATTTACCGCCTGTAATGGTGATAAAATTATTGATCCCTTGCCCGCCATGATCCATGACGGTAAATCCCCGACTCACACTGCGATCGCCATCGCCCTCCGCTGAGCCGAATAGCGGTCGCACACCGCAATAAGCCCGGACATATCGGGTTTTGTCCAGAGCGGGAATCATGACCTTGGCGTCATCTATGATTAGATCAACCTCCTTAATGGTCGGATAGGCGTCGTCCGGGTCATCGATCCGGATGGATGTGGTTCCCACAATGGATACCACGCCGCCAGGCACAACAATATCCGCGTCCGAAGCAGGTCGTAAACGATTGATGACGCGCCGAGTGATTCGACTTTGGGTTATCAAAAGTGTTCCTTTTGAATAAAGGATATGAATCGGTATTCCGGCCAACCCGGCTACCAGACCGGCCCAAGCGCCGGCTGCATTCACGACGATGTCCGCTTCGATAGCAACCTCCTCGGCCGTTTGCGTGTATTCCAATCGGACCGATCGGATCCGGGAATTCCTTATTTCAAAACCGCGGACTTTTGTATGGCTCAGCCATTTCACCCCCAATTCTTGAGCGTGAGAAAGGTTTTCCAGGGACAGCATGAATGGATCAACCGCGGCGTCTTGAACGCTATAAGCCGCGATGACCTTCTCGGAAAGGGCCGGTTCAATTTCACGTGCTTGTTCGGGGTCCATAGGCTGGATGGGAATCCCGCATTGAGCACAAAGGCTGGGAAAATCGGCAATATATTTTTCATCATCACCTTCAACCGCTATGAACAATCCACCAGTATCTTCGATACATTGAGGAGCCAGATGTTTTAAAAGCTCGCCTTCTTCATGACACTCCCTAGCGGCAACCGGATCCGTGGCCACATAACGCCCCCCACTATGCAAAAGGCCGTGGTTGCCGCCGGAGGCCCCGGCATTAATGTCCCGTTTATCGACCAGGATGCATTCAACCCCTCGCAAAGCCAGATCACGCGCCAAGCCGGTTCCGGTGATCCCCCCACCGATGATAAGAACCTGTGTTTTCAAAAATAATCTCCTGAAACATTCAAGATCATGTGAATCTTCTCTTCACAAAACAAAATCGCCCGATCTTTTGATGGTAGATTCTAAACGAGGTCTTGTGCTATTGAGCAGGATATGGGGACAGTTTACATACTTTTGTTGCTTCTCATTCGTTCACCTCTGAAAAGAGATGCCCGTATCCCCACATGATTCACGCACAAAAAGATTAAACCTTAACTTTGCCCTGTTATCGACGTTATCAAAAAACCATAACTTAAAGAAGCAACAAGGGCGAATCGAATTTATCCTGAACACCAATGACAGCCAATACTAATTACCAAATAGACTAAGTTGTTGATGGGCCTTGGCCTTGCGTTTCCATCCGGCACGCTCCAGGGTTTCACATAAATGTTTGGGTATCATCTCTATAAATGGAGACGGGTCCATGTCCCATAGAGGACCGTTGACCTTTCTGCGTTTAACATGGGACAGGATGAGACGTTGACGGGCACGGGTCATGCCCACGTAAAAAAGCCGCTTCTCTTCACCCTCATTGCAATCGCCGAAAAGGGTGCAGGGGATCATTTTGTCTTCACACCCGACTATAAACACCACCGGCCATTCCAGGCCCTTGGCCGCATGGAGCGACATGAGTGCGACCCGGTCACCACGGAGGGCCTCATGATCGATGCCCCTATCCAAGGAAAGAATATCCAGAAAAGACCCCATATCCCCGTCAAAATCAAAGGCCAGTTCCCTAACGCGACGTAACGACTCTTTGGCTTCATCGGATGTCAGGTCAAATCCATGCGCGGAAACGGCCCAGTCGATGAGGTCTGAAAGGGCCATGTCCGGATCAAACCCTTGAAGGACTTTTTCCCCCTTTCCGGTTTCATTGACCCCGAGATCCAGATAGGCCCTTCGATAATATTCGATTTGCGGGAAATGGACGGCCTGGAAAAGGCGAAATAAAATATTAACAGGGTATCGGCTGATCAAAGGCTTCTCACCGGAACGGATAAATGGGATTCCGGCCCTCACAAAGGCCTCTTGAAGATCATTACCCTGAATATTTAAACGAAACAAAACAGCCATATCCCCGAAACTCAGATCTTCACCCCCTTCGTGGGAGGCCACCCTGCCGCTGTCCAGAGAAAAATAGGATGTCCCGCCGATGATTTTTTCGATCTGCTCCACCACCATCTCCGCCTCTTCGGCCTGGGTCTGACAAACCGCCATGCGAATGGAATCTCCCTTTCCTACCACACCCTCAAGGGATTCACCTTTACCCATGATTCCGGCGGCCCCATCCAGGATGACCTGTGTGGAACGATAGTTTTTCAGGAGTGCGATCTTTTTGGCACCCGGGAAATCCCTTTCAAAATCGTAATAATTTTGCACATCCGCGCCTCGAAATCCGTAGATGGCCTGATCCGGGTCCCCAATGGCACAGATCCCGGATGAATCCGCCCTCACCATCTTTTTTAATATTTGGACCTGGAGAGGATTGGTATCCTGATACTCATCCACAAAGATCTGTTCAAACCGTTCACCATAGGCGTGCACAACGTCCGGATGATCTTGAAAAAGCCGCAGGGTTTCCACCTCCAGATCATCCAGGTCCAGCATGTTCAATCCACGAAGTTTTTCTTGATAGCGTTGAAAGATCTCCAAAAGATCTTGTTCAAATGTTTGTATCTCTTCTCGCATGACATCATTCGTCTTCATGATGGGGAGGTCTTTTAAAAACACTGTCAAATAACGTTTCCCTTTGTTGAACCCGGCGACAACCTCTCCTGCGATAATGGGCACGTCCGACTCCGAACAGAGCCTGAAATCCTGTGGGAGATTCAATCGCTCTCCATGCTCCCTCAGCACCTCCAGACAAAAACCATGAAAAGTAGCCACCTTGACACGCCCCAGTTCCTCCTTGGAGATCAAGGCGTCAATCCGTTTTTTCATCTCCCTGGCCGCTTTATTGGTAAACGTGAGGGCCAGGATCCGGTCCGATGACAACCAACCAGAATGGATCATGTGAGCAATACGGTGGGACAGGGTCATGGTCTTACCGGTGCCGGGTCCGGCCACAATCAAGAGATGGCCGCCTTGATGAAGTACCGCCTCCTTTTGTTCGGGATTCAAGGGATCTAATATGGGATCGCCACCAGGTGTTTCCCATTGGCCACCTTGTTTCTTAGACCTTTGTCTTGAAGGTTTGGATGCAGGCAAAGACTCTTGCTTTTTACTTATCTCTTCTTTCGGCATATCGAAAAGGGCTTGTTGCCCGCATAGTTGGGCCATTTCGGATTGGTGAAACAGGTGAATGACCCCGTATTCACCGTCATACCCTTCCTGCTTGATCACTTCATCCTTACGCATCCGGTCAATGGCCGTTGCCAGAAGGGCACCTCCAGCCTCCTCAATCTCTTTTAGCGGTACATCCATCAGAATACGAAGTTCCGGTCCCAAGGTTGAAAGCAAGTCTCCATAAAGGGATATCACCTTTTTCGTGGCCGGGCCGCAGCCATGGATCTCGGCCAGGATCTCGGTTAAAGGGATGAGAGAAAAGAAATCCTTGGTTAATATTGGATGGTCCCGATCCGCCAACTCGACCACGCGGTGAAGCACCCCCACGGTTAGGGGTTTGCCGCATGAAGGACAGATGCCTTGATGTTCCCTTGTTTCATGGGGATGAAAAAGGACCTGGCATTTCCGATGCCCATCCATATGGTACTTGCCCTCTTCGGGATAGAACTCGATGGTCCCCTGAAAACCGTCGGTCGTGGTCATGGCCCGGATCATCGCATCATAACCCAGATCCGTATCAAAGAGATTGGCCTCGCGGCCCAGTTTGGATGCGGAATGGGCATCCGAATTGGACACCAGGGTATACCTATCCAAGGCGGTCAACAAGCGGTTCATGGGCGGGTCCGAGGAAAGGCCAGTCTCAAGGGCGTGGATATATTGAACCAGGTCACCGAAACATTCCTCCAGGGTATCAAACCCGGACTTGGAGCCGAACACGGAAAACCACGGGGTCCAGATGTGGGCCGGGATAAAAAAGGCCCTGTCACTGGCCTCAAGCACGATCTCCAATAGGTCCCTGGAATCCAGGCCCAGTATGGGTCGGCCGTCCGATTTGATGTTCCCGATGCGGTCCAGCTGTTGATTCAGTTTGATGACCGAGTCAAAATCCGGCATAAGGATCAGGTGATGGAGCTTCCGTGTTTTGCCGTCCCGCTTGTAAATACAGCTGATCTCGCTCGATAGGAGGAAGCGGACCGGTCCTCGGCAGGATTCTGGAACCTCCTCTTGGATGGCCTTCTCCAGATCCGGGGTCAATCCATAGAGACCACTCTCTTCCTCCACCAGTTTTTCACGGAGTTCGGCAATCCATTCAGGATGGGTAAAATCGCCCGTTCCAATAACTTTGATCCCTTTTTTCTGCGCCCAAAAGGACAAATTTTCTGGGTTCAGGTCACGCGAAGTGGCCCTTGAAAAACGGGAGTGGATATGGAGGTCGGCAATGAATGTCATGGCTGGATAATGGCTTATCCCCGGTTACATGTCAATGGGATATATCTGGCTGGATATTTATCTTGACCCTCATATGATGTGTATATGTCATAGCAACCATACACATCATATTGAGAGATTTTATGCGAACAAATAAAATCATAAACGATGAACTTATGAATGAGGCAATGGAACTCACCAAAATCAAAACCAAAAAAGCCGTTGTCGAAACCGGGTTGAAATGATTGGTTCAGATGAAAAAGCAGGAGCGAATTAAAAAACTTCGCGGAAGACTGAAATGGGAGGGCGTTCTCGATTCAATGAGGTCGGATCAATGATGTTGGTCGACTCATCTGTTTGGATCGATTACTTTAATGGCACCAACATGGCAAACGGATCTACTGGATCACTACCTAGCCAATGCGCCCATTATTATTGGAGATTTGATCCTTACAGAAGTGTTACAGGGTTTTACTATTGAGACCATCATTTTTTATACATGAAAATGGGCAATCTTTTGATGACATATGCCGCCCAGGGGGAGCTCATTCATCCGTTCCAACTCAAATTCGACCAAGCCCATTACCGCCCCCTAGCCGCGAATATTTTACCGTGCAGGCACGGAAGATGGATTCGGTCGGAGAGGCCGTCCGATGGGGCTTCATCCAGCAGATTATGAAGGCCTAGGTGCCGTCCCAAAGGCTTATGATGAATAGTTGGAACGGATGAATGAGCTCCCCCTGGGCGGCATGGAAGGTTGAAATGGATTGCCCAAATTCGGTATAAAAAACCGGGAATAGGAGTGTCTAAATATTAATGACCCTATTAATGGGTCCGATAGGGATTTCAAAACAGCCCGCTCTTTTTTAAGCGCCCTCACCTTTCAGCAAATGGGCGGATATGAGGTCGCTGTCCGGAGTGCCGAAAACCACCGCAAGCTCCGAAAATCAGGCATCACCATACGAAAAACGATTGATGTCATTATCGCCATGTTCTGTATGTTCGCTCTTCCGGATGACGGATTTCATTCAAATGTTTCCTTCCAAATCCCTTTGGCCTTGCCATTTTATCCAACCCCGTGTTACATGCCAAAATGAATCATCGGATTAAACGACTGCCCCCCACCCTAACCGTTCGGCTAAACTCACGCCGAATCCCTCTCCACCTCATCGAGGGAGAGGGCAGAGTCAGGCATCACTTCATGAGATGATGAAGAGGCTCAAAAACACCGATGTGGGGCTTGAAAGAACAAATCATCGTTTGAACACACGGAGGAATGACATTGTCTTTGCCAATGGACGACATTAAGGTGCTGGATCTATCCAGGACATTACCGGGTCCCTACTGTACATGGGTTTTGGGAGATATGGGGGCGGATATTATCCGGGTGGAAGATCCCAAACAGATAGAAAAACACGAACAGATGCAGTTTCAAGGGAGATTGGATGAAATCCAGCGAAAAAAGATCAGGGCACAGGAATTTTTACTCCGCAACCGAAAAAGCCTCTTGCTTGATCTTAGACGACCGGAGGCGCGCCGGATTATCCTCGATCTGGTCAAAGAGCAGGATGTGTTGGTGGAGGATTTCAGGCCGGGTGTTATGGAGAAAATGGACCTCGACTATGAGACCATCCGCAAGATCAATCCCCGCATCGTCTATTGCTCTATCTCCATGAGTGGTCAGGATGGGCCGTATCGAGGCATTCCAGGTCATGATCCCGTTGCCTTAGCTTTATCGGGGCTATTATCCTTGATCGGTGGGGATCAATTATCCAAGTTGCGCAATATCCCCATCGGCGACATCACCACCGGTCTCAACGCCGTGATCGGCATCCTTTTGGCATTGAGGGCTCGGGATAAGGACGGGCAGGGGCAGCATGTCGATATCGGCATGATTGATTGCACCATGGGATTTGCGCTCTCGGCCTTTCAAAGATATTTTCGCACAGGTGCCGTCCCAGGTTTTTCAGATAGTGCGGGAATCCATCAATGGCGGACAAAGGACGGCAAATACATATGCACCACCAACATGGAACCGAAACATTGGGAACGATTTTGTGAGGCCGTGGGGAGGCCGGATTTCATCCCTCATCAATATGATCCATCCAAACAAGAGGAGATGATCAAGGCCGTTCAGGAAATATTCCTGACCAAGACACGGGATGAATGGTTTGATACCCTCAGAAAGGCCGACACCCAGGTGGCGCCGGTCTATTCATTTGATGAGGTGCCGGATGATCCGCATATCCACCATAGAAAGATGATCTTGGATGTGGATCACCCTGAATATGGGAAGATCAGACAACTCGGCATACCCATCAAGCTATCCCGAACACCCGGCCAAATCAGGAAGTCGGCACCGATCCCGGGTGAAAACACCACAGAGATTTTGGATTCGCTTGGATATACAAAAGAACAAATCCAGGAATGGGTTGAGGGCGGTGTGACAGGTTAAGGTCCCTCTTAGCATAAAATCTTTTTCTCCCTTGACCACGTTTCATCTCATTCTTCTTATTGACGATAAAGATTACATTCGATAAAATGACCAGAATTCGGATTGATCTAAATGGAGGTCAAAATATGGAGACATTATCCTTATCAGAGGCAAAAATGAAACTCAGCAGCCTGGTTGATAAAGTAAACACCATGGATGAGGAGATTATGATCACAAAAAACGGCCGCCCAATAGCCGTTCTAGTCAGCCCGGATGAATTTGAAGGATGGAAGGAAACAAACATCATTCGCTCCAATCCGGATCTTATTCAAGAGATCAAAAAAGGTTTAAAGGCATTAAAACAGAATAAGGCAAGGCTTTATACCCTTGAAGAACTTTTTGGCGAATAGACTCCCAGACCATGTACAAACTTAAAGTCTCTGACGATCTAAAAAAATTTATCCTCAGCCTACATCCGGAACTGAAAAGAAAGATCAAAAGCACCCTTAAACTTCTAATAGTAGAACCTTGTTCGGGAAAACCCTTGAAAGATGAACTGGAAGGATTGAGAAGTATACGCGTTGGGAAATTTAGGATCATCTATCGTTTAGAAGATCCAATGGAGATTCATTTCGTTGCAATTGGTCCAAGGTCCATGATTTATGAAGAGACTTATCTTCTCATTAAAAAAGAAAGCAAAATGCAATATAATGAAATCCTTAAGGATATATAATCTGACTAACCTTTAAGCAATCCATCCAACTTGTTTTCTCGTTCAAGAGCATAAAGATCATCGCAGCCCCCGACGTGAAAATCGTCGATAAAGATCTGTGGCACGCTCTTTAGGCCCCCGCTCTTCCGCTTCATCTCAACCCCCAACCTGAGATTCTCGTCTATACGAATCTCCTGATACGCCACACCTTTCTGATCCAAAAGCCTTTTCGCCTTTTCGCAGTAAGGACAAAATCCGGTTGTGTAGATAATGACTCTTTTCATGATGAATATCGTCCATATTCCTTGGTAAAATCGACCATAGCCTTTACATTTTCATGTTTGGCCTCGTCAAAGATAGAACCGCTGTCCACGATGAGCCCCCCGTCCTTTCCAACAATATCAATCAGATTTTTTACATAAGCCTTAACGTCATCAGGTTTCCCTGTATGAAGCAGTGAAACCGGGACGTTTCCTCTGATACAGACCGTATCCCCCAATATCTCTTTGGCCTTGCGCAGATCCACCCGCTCAAAATGATAAACAGCCTTTCCTTTAGGAATGTCACGAATGACCTCTAATCGGGAGGTGTTCTCTCCCTCAAAAAAAAGAATGTCTTCAGCAGTATATCCATTAGCCAGGGCCGGAAACACACCAAAGACCAGCTCGATGGGAACCCGGTCCGGTACCTTGAGTTGAACCGCGTCCGCCACCCGGCGCGCCCTCTTTATATAGGCGCCCTCCGCGTCCGAATCAATAAAGTTGATTCCTTCCGCGGCTATCCAACGCTCAAGCCTTTCCTGAGTCTTATCCATAAGGTCAATCAATCTCCAGTCTATTTTTTTACATATTTTTCTCTTTTATTGATGGTGTCTTGAACACGCATCGTAGAAAAAATTTTACCCCCACCTATTCTTCTCGATTTGAAAGGAAAGGGTGGGGGTATTACCCTTTTCAGTTTTAGGGCGCTGATGCATATAATCAAAATGTATAGCTTATCCATTTTTGTTTTTCAATCTAAACTTGCTCCTCATTTTCACATCTCTTCGATTTTACTATTAAGACCATAATTTTTTATACATGAAAATGGGCAATCTTTTGATGACATATGCCGCCCAGGGGAAGCTCTTTTGTAAGTTCCAACTCAAATTCGACCAATCCCGTTACCGCCCCCCAGTCGCGAATATTTTACCGTGCAGGCAAGGAAGATGGATTCGGTCGGAGAGGCCTTCCGATGGGGCTTCATCCAGAAGATTATGAAGGCTGGATGCCGTCCCGAAGGCTTATGTCGAATAGTTGGAACTGATGAAAGAACTCTCCCCGGGCGGCATGGAACGTCGACATTGTTTGCCCAAATTCGGTTAAAAGATCAACAACAAGAGTGGCTAAATATTAATGCCCCCATTAGTAATAAAAAAAGCAGGGTCACTTGACCCTGCTTTTGATAATCTCCGACTATAGGTTGTTTTTGATTTGATTGATCGTGTGGTGAATAACGTCTTGATAGTCTGCGACACATAGACTGATGGCCGCATCCAATATCACGAAAAGTTGTTCGGGAGTAACCCCCTCTATCCCATACATTTCAGATGCCAGTTGCACCCCTAACTCGGCCAAGGCATCTTTGGCTTGCTGACCGGGCAATGAAAAGGCCAAGGCGTATTGGTGAATCAGGTTACGAAAGGTCAATTCCGACATGGCCAGGGTGAACCAGTCCGTCCTGCGTTCTTGCCAGACCAAAACATTTGCCAATAGATTCCGGTCCTGCCAGGAACGTAACAGGTTGGCGAAAAGTAACTTACCCCCGAGTGAAGGGTCGTCATTTTTAAGCAATAGATCTATCGCAACTTCGATGGCAAAATGCGCGAACTCGATATTCAACATTTCAAACATATCAACAAGCTGAGTCGCCTTTTGGATGACATAACCATCATTACCACTCCCAAATGGATACTCTATATGAGCAAAATAGTCAGCCCCCCATGCTTCATTATGCGTTAACCAACCTTTTGCAAAGGCTGTTTGAATATTGCCCCGGGCGTAGGACCTGAGGTCCATATAATGATAATGGGTATCGAGAAATGCAGAGGGCCATCGCACCGCATCGGCCACATATAAAGCCATATCAGGCGCCATACTGCCGTAATAAAGGTCAATCTTATTCCTGATTGGGTTGAAAACCTTTTCGGCAATATAGATATGGGTGGCGGAGCTAAAGGCCTGGCTAATGGTTGGGACCATCATCAATATCATGACGATTGATATAAGCCCGATCCTATATAATTTTTTCATTTTCATTCCCTCCTTTTCCGACAAAAGCATTCTTAAAGATCGTGTCCTGAAAGTAGGGCCTGAACGCCGGATCAATCGATTGCATAAGCCACTACACTTCAATCCTATTAACCTGAATCTTCCATTTTTTTAGATATTGATTTGAAGCCTCCTAACCGAAAGTTCTTTTTCGGTCAGGAGCGGCGTATGCACATTTTGAGCTGTTTTCCCACTGGATACCTCCGACATAGAATTTACCAAAAGAAAGGACAAGGGCTTTTGTTCATTCAACGATTGATATCTTCATCAGCTCTGTTTTCACGGCAATTCCCAGCTTTTCAACGGTAAAGGGTTTTTTTACATACTCACCAGCTCCAAGTTCCTGGGTTGCCTTCACCTCTTCCGGTTCAACAAACCCGCTCACGATAATCGCTTTTTGATTGGGCCTTATCTCGACGATCTTTTCATAGGTTTTACGACCGTCCATTCCCGGCTCCATGACCATATCCAATACGACTAAATCAACGGAATGATTTTTTAGATACTCAACAGCTTCCTCTCCACTGGAAACGGCCGTGGTTCGATATCCCAAGGTCTCCAATATTTTACAGGAGATGATTCTTTGACTTTCCACATCATCAACCACCAGGATCATCTCTCCGTTTCCTCGAAAATCCTTTATGGGTAAAGGTGAATCCTTTTCCGGCACTTCAACCCTTGTGATGGGAAAATATAATCTAAACTTCGTGCCTTTTTCATTACTCAGGACCTCTATGTATCCTTCGTGGTCCTGGACCACATTCCACACAACAGTCAGCCCCAAGCCGGTCCCACTTCTGCCCATGACCTTTTTTGTATAGAACGGCTCAAATATTCTCCTCAGGTCATTGGGCTGTAGGTTCGGACCTTTATCCGATATGGACAAAATGGCGTATTCACCTGCCTTGATTTCGTCATGATACCCCTCGAAGGGCCGATCAACATAACGATTCATCGTTGAGATGGTGATATCGCCTTGACCGTCAATGGCCTCCACGGCATTTGAAATCAAATTCATGACGGTCTTTTTAAGGTGGAAATGAGAACCTAGAATATTGAAAATATCGATTGAAAGATTAGCTCTGAACGAAACAGAGGGATGGAATCTAACCAGCTTTTCAAACTCCGGAGATTTCAAATAGTCGTTCACCACATCATTTAGGTTCAACGGTTCTTTCGCGATGGTGACTCCTCTTGCCACCGTTAGTAGATCCTGGACAATAGCCGCGGCCTTGTTGCCGGAATCTTTGATTGTCTCGATGTCCTTTCTGAGGTCGCTATCTAGGGGTAGATTCATCAAGATCAATTCCGGGTAGGTGATGATACCCGACAGGACATTGTTTAGATCATGAGCGACTCCACCGGCCAAAAGTCCGAGGGATTCCATTTTTTTTAACTGGCGTACTTTTTCTTCACTTTCCCGGAGGGCTTCCTCCTCCAATTTTTGTTCCGTCACATCCCGCATGATGACCAAGATGGCAGCCCTATTCCTGTATCGAATAGGGTTTGACGTGATTTGTAAAAGTCTTCTTTCACCATCGGATCTCTGAATACTGACCATATTGGGGTTAGGCACCTCAGTCCCGTTTAAGAGCGTGTAATAAAGCTCTAAGGCCATTTCACGCTTTTCCGGTGGTATGATATCAAAAAAATCCTGAGCCGCCGAATCGGTTAACGGCCGGCCCAGCATGCTGCAAAAAGCATGATTCCCAAAAACGGTTTTTCCATCCTGTATCACCAGGATGCAATCGTTGGTAAATTCCGTGATGACGCGATATTTCTCAACGGCCTTTGTTTCCAAATAGCTGTCAAAAACCACCCAGAGTACCACCATGGCAAACCCCATGAATCCATATTCCATGGTATATTGAAAGGTTAAAATTCCCATGGAGACCAAACCGTCGTGAATGCCCAGCAAGATCCAGAAACCCATTCCCGCCAGGAAAATAACGCGGTGCTTCGGGTCGGCCCCTTTATGTCGAAACCATGTAATCAACACAAATACGGCGGCGATGGCCGTATAGAGCTCGAACACGGGACCCATAGGGCCCAAGGCCGGTTCAATGTAAGGGCTGCGTAGCGTGAAAAAGTACCATTCAACAAACTGATCGGACACAATGTAGGGGGTGAACCATAACAGCAGGATAATGATCCCATGCCATATACCCGCTATGGGATGGTATAATTTGCTCTTGATACCGAGATAGGAGAAGGTAAATCCATACATGCTATGGAGCAGGCATATCAGGGCCGTAAACTCTAAAATGCCCGAAAACCGGTTGAGGGATCCCCGCGATGTGTTGTACTCAATGAAGATGCCGACAGCATAGAGAAGGGCTGAAAACGATATGGCTGCACTCCAAGCATACCATCTGAATTGTGGCTTTTTGTTAAAAAACAAAGTCTGCAGGATGGTCATGATCAGGGCCAAAACGGCCACTGACAATGATCCGGCGGATTGGAGGACGATGCCTTCAGATAACATCCTTAGAGTCCTCTGGATCTTGAAAGATCCTCAATGGTAAACCCGGGAGGGTGATGCCCCCGGCCCCTTTAACCTTCTCCACAATTGTTTACCCGGCGTATTAACCCAATCCCTTTCTTCTGTCGATTCCATTCAAGCCGGGAGGATGGCTCCCCGGGGTATCGGGTCGCTGGAGTGATCCAAGGCTTATTATAAAATTTAGAATAATATTATCAAGAATATAATGGCGTTTGTTATATGGGGGGCACAAACCTTGTTTTTTCCCGAATCATACTTTATATCCTAAAAATATGCTTCATTTTATTCTTTGGTATTAGAGATTCCAAAAAGGAAACCAAAACAAATAATACATTGATATCAAGTGGGGATAAGGGTATCTTGGGTAGCCCATTTCTCATGAGATTTCCATGGTGAAGGTACAGGATTTCATAATTAAGGTGATGTATGAAAATCGACCGGCTCTTTTCTGAACTGGTTTATCTCATAAACCGGGATGTGGTCACGGCCCGGGAGATGGCGGACCATTTCGAGGTATCCGTGCGCACGGTCCAGCGTGATATGGATACTCTGGCCCTGGCCGGCATCCCTCTGCTCTCCCTTAGGGGTGCCCAAGGAGGCTATGGGATCATGAAGGAATACAAGCTTGATCGACAACTCATGAACACCCATGATCTTTTCTTTATCCTGACCTCTCTGGAAAGCATCAGCTCCACACTCAAAAATAAAGACATGCGTACCACCCTGGACAAGATGAAAACGTTGATCAGGGATTATCAGCAGACCGAGATCTTATCCCGAAAGGAACAACTTCATATCGATTTTAGTGCGTTTAGTATCGGGAAGAACAGCCATGAATTGTTTTCCATTCTTCAAAAGAGTATTGAGAATCGCACGCTCATCACATTTGGCTATACCAATAACCATTTGGAAATGACGAAGAGGGTGGTGGAACCTATGACGATCCTGTTCAAGTGGTTTTCATGGTATCTTTATGGATTTTGTCGCCTTAGAAATGATTTTCGTCTTTTTCGCCTTTCCCGGATGGAGAATGTCCGCCCCATTTATAAATATTTTACACGGCGGGATAAAACGGTTGTCCAATTCATGAAAGAGATGGATACGAAGGCGGAGCAACATGCCATGGAGATCACATTGCGATTTCATCCATCCGCCAAGGCCCATATAGGAGACTATCTGAAGGACGGCGCCATGGACACGGATTCCGAAGGATATATCATCCTTAAACTCGCTATGCCGGAAGATGAATGGCTCTACGGCATGATCCTAAGCTATGGCGATATGGTGGAAGTCTTGGAACCGCCTCACCTCAAACGTATGATTCTCGAAAAAAGCCTCCAAATCTTAAGAAAATATCAGACATTAAAAAATATATGACACACAGTTGTCATATTTATGGTTGTAAATTGCGGGAACCTCGTGAAACGGAATCGTTTTTTTTCGAGCATTCCAGCATGGGTGTGAAAAATATATATAATTGAAAGGAGGATCGAATATGAGAGAGATGATTTCCCACCCCGACCTTGTGGCTTTTTGTGGCCTATACTGCGGGGCCTGTAGATCCTATCTTAAGGAACGTTGTCCAGGTTGTCATGATAATCAAAAAGCAACATGGTGCAAGGTTCGATTATGCTGTATGGAAAAGGGTTATTCATCCTGTGCGGTCTGTAAAGAATTTACGAATCCGATGGATTGCAGGTTATACAATCATTTTATATCAAAGATATTCGGAATGATCTTCCGATCGGATCGGGCTGCGTGTATTGCACAGATCAAAAAAATCGGGCTTCAAGCGCATGCCGATGATATGGCTAAACAGAAACGTCAATCCATCAGGAGGTGATCACATGTCCATAATCGATCGACTTTCATCATCAATGGGACAACGTGATAATGCTCAGAATCAGACCTTGGCAAAAGAGCTGGCAAGGACGAAGCGGATGAGTGATATTGAAGAGCTGGTCCAAAACCTATCCAATAAAAACAAGGCCATCCAAAATGATTGCATGAAGGTACTCTATGAGATCGGTTACATCAGGCCCGAACTCATCGCCCCCTATGTAACATCATTTATCAATCTCCTCCACAGTCCGAACAATCGATTGGCGTGGGGGGCGATGATAGCCCTTTCAGCCGTTGCTTTACTCGAGGCCCCGAGCATTTTCAAACACCTGGATCGGGTCATGGAGGCCATGGAGCATGGATCGGTCATCACCGTGGATAATGGGGTTTCTGTTCTGGCAAATGTCGCTTCCACCAATAAGGCATATGAGAAAAAGATCATTCCGCTCCTGTTCCGGCACCTGGAGATGTGCCGTCCGAAAGAAGTGGCTCAGCACGCGGAGCGGGCTTTAACCGCTATCCATGCCGGCAATAAGGAGGATTTCAAAAAGGTCCTGACAGATCGAATGGTTGATATTTCCGGTCCCCAGCAGAAGCGGGTTAAAAAGATACTAAAAGATTTGGACAAATGACGGTTATCCCAGCTTCATAGGATGTGCCATGAAGGCAATGGTCTTAAAGGAAATCCGTGAGGTGGCAATCAAAGAGAAGGGGAAAGGTTACGCCCATCTTCCCCTTAAAGTTGCCCCTGATGTAAACGGTGGTTATGCAGAATACATGGTTGTCTCGGAGGATTTTGCTACCCCATTCCTGAATTGGAATACACCACCCATCTCTGGCATGAGAAGCAATTCAAGAACGTGGCCAACGTGACACGGTAAGACGCTCTGGAGTTTTTACCTCTGGCGGTGGAGACAGGCACAAAGCCTATGGTCCCGGAGTTTGATCTGAAGGAGGCCAACCATGTGCTCACCTTACTGAAACAGGGAGATATTCAGGGTGCGGGGGTATTAAAGATTGTATAAGGGATGATCAAATCGCGAGGGTCATACCTTCTCTTGCCCAGAACAACTCCATGCCGTTTGTATTAAATCGGGCGCGATTAGAAACCCAGAGTTCATCTAAAAATTTATCCGAATGTTGCGGATCATGATGAAAAATAGCGAGTCGCTTGACCTTTGCCTTGGATGCAATGTCCAATAAGACCGATATGGATGAATGGCCCCAACCGATTTTATCCGCATATTCGGCATCCGTGTATTGGGCATCCGCGATCAAGAGATCCACACCTTGAATAAAATCGGTGTAATCATCCATGGCCTTTTTTTCTTTATCCCCATTAGCATCCAGAATGCGGTTCAATTCCACGTCAGTCGCATAAACGACCTTCTTCCCGTCCAAGCTTACCTTGTACCGCACCGATCCTCCAGGGTGATAAATCTGTTCCTGCCATTCGATCGCAAGGGGATCGAGGTGAACCACATCTTCCATGATCTCTTGAATATTGATATCCGCGGCAAACGCGGACATGGAAACGGGAAAATAATCATAGTTCATCTGATCCTGTAGAATCGAGGCCAAGAATTTTTCCTTGTTGGGGCTTCCATAGATGTTAAGCTTGGTATCTTTCAGATATGAGGGCTGAAAAAAAGGCAGGCCTTGGATATGATCCCAGTGGGTATGGCTGAGAAAAAGATGCAAGGACGGGTTGCTTTTATCTCTCTTGTTTTCTTCCAAGAGATCGATTCCCAAGTTTCGGATCCCGGTCCCTGCATCAAAGATGATCTGAACGTCATGGCACCTTACGGCCACACAAGGGGTGTTGCCACCGTATTTTTCCGTGACGCGACCGGGGGTGGAGATGGACCCGCGAGTTCCCCAAAAACCCACATGCATCTTTGTTCCGTCAGAGATCATTATGGCTCCTGTCTGATCTTTTCCTCATTAAAAAGAATCTTCACACCGCCGATATCCAAAAGATCATGGTTCCGCAAAATGCATTTTTCGATTTTTATTCCATTTACATAGATGCCGTTTGTACTTTCCAGGTCTTCTATCTGATACTCTTCATTGCGAAAAGTGATGCGGGCGTGCGTTCGGGAAACATTGCCCGCGGGAAGTTGAATGTCACATTCAGGGGTACGACCGATGATGGCCTCCGCTTCCCCCAATTCAAACCTTGTATTCTTTTCATCCAGGACTTCTAGATAGGCATGTTGCTTGGATGTGATTTCACCGATAAAGGTGTCCCGCGATATCTCTAATGTCCGAGAGAACCCGGAATCAACCGCCTTGGCCTTGTCAAGGTAGTGCCTGTCCGTACGTATGGTTTTTTCATCTTTTTTATTCATTGTTCCCCTGATGTATGGGTTGCGTTTAGAAAGGCCCTTTCATGGTTCTCCGGTCTTGTGTTGATGTAGTTAATCAAGTTTTTTTCTTAATGTAAATTGCAAATATTCATATAGATGCCTTGATCTAATTTGCATTAACATATAACAGGTTTATCGAACTTAGTCAATATTAACATTACGGTTTTTGATAAAGGGCAATGACCCCTGCTAACGGTTTATCCGGTGTTAATAGCGTCAAACCCTTAAAACGGGGTATGATCTTATCCAATCCATAAACCATAAATACCGCGCCTTTTCGGGCTTTTTGTGCGATCAATGCGGCAAACTCTTCATGCATGGTCAGATATGTATAGAACAGATGAAAATCATGAAATCCCAGACCTGTTTTTTTCAATATCGTCTCTTGCAGGCCTTTATCCAGGGAGTCTCCATGAAAGAGGTGAATATTATCCGGTGGAATAAGCAGGGAACGACCTTGCAGTAGGTCATCGAGTTCTTTTTTTAAAGGGATATATTCATCAAGGGTCCACTCATCCAGTTCAATACCAATGGAACTTTGAACCAGGTAGCTCAGCAACACGTTGACCCTTCCATCCCCGCAACCCATGTCCAAGAACAGGGATTTCCCGGGCAAAAGGAACCCTTGATGGATGAGATGGCAAAGACACTCCACTAATCGGGTCAGGTCCGTGGATCTTCGAAAGCCCAAAGGTCCAAGATGGCCCACCATTTTATGATCATAAAAACGGGCGACGGCTTCGATGGTTCGCTTGGTCTTTTCGTCAATAGCTCTCAATTGGTCCTTGATGCGCTCATGGATCCTGAACAAAATTTGAAGTTCCGTGCCTTCTTTTTCACGGAGGTCGGCTATCACATTGGAGGGAATTCCATCAATGATCTTTTTGCATAGATAATTAACGCATATGACATGCCGGGCCAAAAGGCTGCAACCCGTCCTACCTAAAAAAAAGCAGCCTTTGGGGTCAAAACGCTTTTCCGGCAGTTGCCGCCCAAGAAGAAGATTGGTCAACAGGAGCACGGCGCTGTACTTGTTTTCCAATCCCGCACCGCAACACGATCCGCCTTCATCCTCCTCGCAAACCCTGCATTCATCCATGATACCTGCAGCCTCCATCGCTTCACGGGAGAGACGCGCGGCCTTCTCAAACTGGTTCAGCAAAGCATGTACCGCCTCATCTCTAAGAAGAAAGTCCTTGAATAATTGATAATAATGTCGTGCCCACTGAATCTTTTCTTCAACGGGGTGATCTAAGGGGGGTTCTTGGAATATCATGCTCAACCAACTCGATATATCAGTTCTTGGTGTGAACGACTCTTATCTCTTTTCTTCGAAATGAGTGGTTCAATATCTTTATGACCTTACCTTCAATCTCCTCCCATGTGCAATCAGCCTCTTTTTTGACGATGAGTTCTTTTGGTTTTATATGAAGCTCTTTAATGCCTGGGGTATTCAAAACATCTTTCACGATCCCGGCGCCGATCACACCCAATTTTTTTAAAACATCCTTGGATTCGCTGCTTAACGGTTTCTTAAAATGTTCCACGCGATGCGTTGAGATCTCAATCATGGTCAGGAAGGAACGTAACTCCGGATTCGGGTGATGGTAAATGACGATCTTGTGAGGATCCATGATATTCTCCCATAGAGAGAAGGGGCGGTAAATGATTCACAAGCGAAAAAATTGAAAGTCTTACTCCTCTTCATCCAGATAGACCATTTTAAAAGAGTCCAACCTCTTTATGGTAAAGATGGGATCAGGTATGTCCGCATTGAAGACCATCTTTTCATTACGAATAATCAGGGTCTTTTTTTCGTGATCATGTCTCATCCTCACCTCTACGGCATAGGCTATGTTATCATGCTCTCGAATATTCGAAAAATCCAGATGGATACCCCGTCCAGGGAAGGACACAGTCTTAACCAAAAGGGTTTCCATATCCAGTTCAATCCTTTCTTCTTCCCGGGGGTTAAACAGGTTAATTTGGCCCGGGCCCGGGTCTCCGATGTGAAAACCATTTATAAGATAAGGGTAGGCCCTTAAAACAGACCAGATCAGATCCTGATCCGCCATGACACCCGGGAGGAACCTGGATAGAGCTTCAGGTGTAAAACGACCCAGATATATCTTTTGTTCATCAAACGAAAGAACCTCCAATTTTCCGTCACGAATCAAAAGATGAAGAATGGGACGACCCCACATATGGGTGATCTCGATCTTGAGGCTGAAAGGATCTTTGATCCCGGCTATGAATATCCTCGCATCGGATTCCCACATCCAACCTTTGACCGTGATATGACCTACGGCGTAAAAAGAAACGACCTTTTCTTCCTGCTCCCGGATATCCAATAGTAAGGTTTCTGTTTCGTCGGGACTTAGTTGTTCCTGATAACACATGAATGAAGTCATGGCGCAGCCTTGAAGGAAAACCATGGAGAAAGGAATAAAGATGAGGCATAGGATGGTGAGGACTTGGATCCTTCTTTGACGGAGGTAACAAGGAAGGGCTAGAAGAAGCAAGAATAAGGGAAAGGTTTTCATCATGTCCGTCCAACGGGATACGGTGCCCATTTGAAGGTGGCGCAAGGATCGCAACTTATTGTAAAAGCCTCTCTAGAGCTTCGATCTTTTCTTTAATTTTATCCTGCTGAATATGATTGAGGGAAAGTGCTTTTTTATACATCTCCAAGGATTTCCGGTAATGCATTTTCTTAAAATAGGCATCCCCAAGGTGTTCGGCAATGGTCGGATCATTGGGGACAATAGAAATAGCCTTTTCAAGGGATCTTAATGCCTCATCATATAATCCTTGCTGATAATAAACCCAACCTAAACTGTCTATGATATAACCGCTGTCGGGCTTGAGCGCCAAGGCCCGTTGAATCAGATCCAAGGCCTCATCCAATTTGATCCCCTGCTCCGCATAAGTATACCCGATATAATTCAAGGCGTCCGCGTGTTCAGGATCAAGCTCCAATATCCTTCTCATTTGTTTAAGAGACATATCCTTATTACCGGATTTATCGTAAATCACCCCCAACCGAAAAAGGAGTTCGAGGTTGTCCTGCTCGACTTTCAAGCCATCTTCCAGGATTTTAATGGCATCAACAAATGCCTCTTTGGTTTCATATATGGAAGAGAGCATGAGATAGATATCTATCTTGTTTTGATCAACGGCAAGGACCTTTTGAAGGACAACGATGGCTTCTTCATCCTTCTCCTGCTCGTTCAGGATATAAGCCGTATGGACCTGGGCGTTTATGTAAAACGAAGATTTCGGTTTTATCAAAGCAAGATGCTCCAGGGCCTTTTCCAAATCATTTTTTTCCTCAAGGGCCAGCGAAAGATAATACCTTGATTTATCATCGTCAGGCCAAGCGGATACTATGAGATCCAGCTCAATAACGGCCTCATCCAGCTTGCCGCTTTTTAGATAAATAAGCCCAAGCGTTTGACGCACAGGGTCTCCCGGGCTGGATTCTTTTTGAATGGCCTCTGCCTGTTCTTGAACCTTTTCCTCATCGCCGAGTCTGTAGTAAAGATTAATCAGTCGTTCTTTAACGGACATGTTGGATGGATAATAGGTCAACATTTTTTCGTATACATCAACGGCCTCTTCGAACCTTTCCTGTAATTGATACAGGCCGGCAAGATCGAAAAACGCCGGCTGCATGGCCTCATTCAATTCGAGTGCTTTGATATAATCCTTCTCCGCTTCCGGATATTGCTTAAGCTCCAACTGTATCCTTCCCCGATAATAGTAAGCGATGGTCAGATCGGGATCTTGTTCAATAAGAGTATTCAGATGATCCAGTGCCTCATGGTATCTTTCCTTTTTGATCAGCATGGTTACCAACGTAAGTCGTATTCTATGCTGATCGGGTTTGAGTTTGAGTATCTCCTGGTAGCCATCCATGGCGGCGTCTTCATCCGAAGAGAGGGCGTAAATTTCTGCCAAAAGAATGCGCGCCCCGATATCCTCCGGCGCCAGTTCAATGGCGCGTTTCGCATATTGGACGGCACCTTTCGTGTCACGCAGCTTTTGGGATAGGACGGCCATTTTTTTATGCAGATAAGGCGAATTCGGATCATCTTGGAGGGTTTCCAGGAGATGCAATCTGGCCTTTTCGTATTGCCCGTGGGAGGCATATAAAGAAGCTTTTAGAAAATGAGCATATCGATCTATCAGTGGATCCTTCTCAACAACCTGAAATTCCGTCTCGGATATTTTTTGATCGATTTTGGAATCCATCTCCATAGATGGAACACCGGCACAGGACAGTAGGGCACAGAATAGCGGGATCAAGATTACATATCCCATCCTTCTGAAACCACCCAATGTTATGGGTTTTAGGAAACACATAAAAACACCTATTCCATTTTTATTGATTTTTCTCCCAATACATCGGGAGAAAGGGGTCAAGGTTTAGATACGGTTAACTCAAGTAATCCGAGAATTCCTCCTCGAAATTGGGGATCTCTTCCATGAGCCATTTCTTAATGTCTTTGGTGATCTTCACCTGAACCTGGCGGACCCGCTCGCGTGAAATCTGATATTTATCCCCCAATTCCTGAAGCGTCATGGGTTCTTCGGCCATGATCCGATTGTCAAAAATATCCAATTCCTTTTCCGATAAACGTTCTCTGTATTCGTCCAGCTTTTTTAGAAGAATAGCCTTGTTTTCGCTGTCTGAAAGCTGTGCGTCCACGTCCTGGGCCTGGTCCGAAATAAAAGCGCCATATTCTTCTTTACCATTATCACTGACAGGGGCATTAATGGAAACCTCACCGCCCCTGAGGCGCTGAGTCATCTCTTCGATATCTTCTTCTTTCACATCAAGACGCTCGGCCAATAGTTTGGGTTCAGGACTAAAGCCATCGGCCAATAGCCGATCTCTCTCTTTGGCCAGGTTAAAGAATAATTTCCTTTGGGTCTGGGTGGTGCCTATCTTGACCAGCTTCCAGTTTTCCATAATAAATTTAAGCATATAGGCCTTGATCCAAAATGATGCATAATACGAAAATTTAATACCCCTATAAGGATCGAATTTTTTAACGGCTTGTAGAAGGCCCACATTACCTTCCTGGATCAGGTCCAGTAGGCTTTTTGTCCAATATCTGTTGAAATCCATAGCGATCTTCACCACCAGTCTCAGATTGGAGGTGACGAGCCGATAAGCGGCCTCTTGATCATCTTTTTCCCTATATCTTATGGCTAGCTCAATCTCTTCCTCTCTTGTCAAAAGGGAATAGTTTTTGATCTCCAACAGGTACATCTGAAGGGGATCATAAGGGATGAGACCCCGTTCCACGGTCTGTACAACCGGGCTGAAATCAAGCATCTCCTTTTCATTGAGGTCCTTATCCTCATTGTTTGATATATCTTGATCAGGAGACGATGTATTTTTTACTTCAATCATCATATAACTGCTCTTTTTAAATAAGGGGAATTTTGTCCCGTTTCTAATGGAATAGAAAAGCCGTTTATAATGGGGTCATTTAATCCTTTTATTATACCATTTCATCCGGAACAAACGAAACAAGAGAACCACGCATCAGGGCCTTTTAAGGTCGTTCTTGAATCGAAATGCGGACATATTTTTTTTTGCCGGACCTTAACAGAATAGAATCGTCAACCATGTCATTTAATCCAATTTTTTGATCATATGTTTGTATTTTATTGTTATTTAAATATCCTCCACCTTGGGTGATTAGACGCCGAGCATCCGATCGGGTTTTACATAGTCCCGTCTTTTCAAAGAGGATATATGCTGGAACGCCTTGATCAAGTTCCCCTGTATGGATCATGTAGTTCGGTACGGCATCGGATAGAGTGGTGGTGTCTCCACCGAAAAGTTGCCGCGCCGCGGCCTTTGCATTTTCAGCCTCTTCAGTGCCGTGACACAGTTTGGTGGCCTCATAGGCCAGTACCTCCTTGGCATATCTGATCTCCGCGCCCTGAAGGGCCCCAAGCCTTCTCACTTCATCCATCGGAAGAAATGTAAAAAGGGCCAAGAATCGCTCCACATCGCGGTCTTCTTGATTAATCCAATATTGATAATAGTCATAGGGTGATGTGAGCTCCGGATCAAGCCATACAGCACCTTTATGAGTCTTGCCCATCTTAATGCCTGATGACGTCGTGATGAGAGGGAATGTAATCCCATGGATGGTTTCCCCTTCAAGACGACGGGTCAGATCCGCTCCCGCAAGGATATTTCCCCATTGATCATTTCCCCCCATCTGGAGGCGACAATCATAGTGCTTGAATAGATGCCAAAAATCATAGGCCTGGAGAAGCATATAATTAAATTCTATGAAGCTGAGTCCTGTCTTTAATCTGGCTTTATAGCTCTCGGCCGCCAACATCCGGTTTACACTGAAGTGACGTCCGATATCCCTTAAAAAATCAATATAATTCAATCCGGTCAACCAGTCGGCATTGTTCAGCATCAAGGCTTTTCCATCGCTGAAATCAATAAATCGTGCCAATTGCGTCTTTATGCCTTCCGCGTTCTTATTGATCATCTCACGCGTCATGATGGGACGGATCTCCGTCCTTCCACTGGGATCTCCCACAAGGGTGGTCCCCCCGCCCACGAGGGCTATGGGGCGATGACCGGCCCTCTGCATATGGGCCAAAGACATGATGGGAACAAGACTTCCCACGTGTAGGCTGCTTGCAGTCGGGTCGAACCCGATGTAACATGTCGTAGCATGTTCCAGTTGTTCATGAACTAGATCTCTATCCGTGACCTGCTCGACAAAGCCTCTCTCTTCAAAATTTGAAAAAATATTTCCCAATTTACTCCTCTCGAATCAATGACCTGAAATTTTCGGGAAGCCTCACCCGGACCACCTTGGCAGGCTCACCCAGATTTTCTATTTTTTCCCCGTTGAAATCAAATTCAATCCCGGCGGCGTTCCCCACAAGAATATCGAAACCCTGTTGGGCTTTCCATTCATACCTATCACCCGGATTAAAGATATAATCTTTCGAAGGTTGATCATCGATATGGATCTCCACCCAAGTTCTCATATTCACAAACGCCTTGAGCACGAGTTCTTGTTGGGTTGAACCCGCAGGGGCGGATTCATCGTCCTGTACAAGACGCAGATCCCCTTGCCATTGCGGCGGCTCTTTTGGCTCTTGCGCGCTGATATGATCCAATGGAGCCGGTTTTGGGGTCTCCACATCGTCCACGGTCGGGCTTGTGTTCGCAGTGTTCATGGAATCAGGAATGGTCGTTACCGTTCGGATATCCGTCCAGAAATAGTAAATGAGGAAAACAATGATGCCGATAGCGATAATGCCCCCATAGATGCCTTTCCTGGTTTTTGATTTAGGTACCACGAGGGGCCTTGGGATCTCTTCTTGTTGCGGTGTAATCTGTCGATAGATTGTGAGGAGGTGTTCAGCGTCCATATCCACTGCTTGGGCATAGGAACGGATGAATCCCTTGACAAAAACCATCGCGGGAAGTTTATCCCAGTCTTCATTTTCTAGTGCCTCGATAAAGTGCATCCGGAGCTTGGTCATCTGGGCCAATTGATGGATGCTGATCCCCTTTTCCATCCTCCTGTTTTTCAGGGAAGTCCCTAATCCCGATGGACCGGATGACCCTTCCGATTCGTTATCGGATCCGGGTTCTTGGAATTCGCTCTTGTTTTTTGTGGACATATACGCCTCTTGTTGGCCGAATGAACATGTATTATAAAATGATCTTCATGTAGGTACTCTCACGGAGATCCTTGATCCAGGTCAAATATCGTTTATTGATTTCATCTCTATAAAGGCGGTCATAGATTGAATCCTTGATTTCATCAAATGATCTGGTTTCACCTCCCATCCTTTTCAGGAGTTTGAAAATCTGTATCCCGTTTCCCCTTTGAATCGGTTGGCTTACTTCACCTTCGGACAGACCACGAATGATGTGGCGGAGGTCCTCGTCCAGTTGGGCCGTCAGGATGGTACCCAAGTCCCCTCCTTCCTCGGCACCCGGGCCATCGGAGTAGCGTTTCGCCAATTCGCCAAAATCCTTTCCCGTGTCCAGTTCATTTATAATCATCTGACTTTTTTCCATCAGCGTTTGCATGTTTTCATCAGTGGTCGAATCTTTTTCGATCAGAAAAATTCCAGCCAGATGAATCTGCTCGTCGTTTTTAAACTCGTCATAGTGTTGATCGTAATACTCTTTGATTTGCTCTTCACGAATAAGGATCTTTGATTTGACTTCCGCATTAATCAGCCCTTGCCTTTCCAGATCTTTTTTTAAATTTTCTCTAAAAACTTCATAGGTTAACCCTTCACGCTTTAACCCATTCAAAAGATCTTCATGTGTCATTCGATTATTTTTTTTTATGTTTTCAATCTCCGCGTCAATCTGGCCCTGGGAAACCATGATGCCAAGCTCTTTGACTTTTTTTTGGGCGATCCGATCGTCGATCATAAGGTTCAGGACGTTCTCACGCGTCTCGAAAAATTGTTCTTCGTCTTTGGCGCGAATATCCTCCGGGGTGTTCCCGGTTACATTCCGGATCATTTGATTCAGCTCAAAGAGCGTGATCACGTCGTCATCCACGATGGCCACGACCCTGTTGATGATTTCCGCATGAAGAGAGTATGGAATGCGGATCGAGAAGAGGATAAGAAAGAAAAGTATCCGCAATAAATGTCTTGCTTTCATTATTCCAAACTCCATTGGTCGATGATTTCTTTCTTGATAACAACCGGGTACTGAGACTTCAAGGTCTTCAGCCACTCCTTGTAAAAAAGGTCCTTCTTTTCAGTGAGCAACTTTGACTCAATGGATTTCATTGAATCCGGCAGGGAGGTGTGTCCCTCGGGTTGGACGGAAATGACTCGAAAAATATGATATCCATAAGGAGTCTCTAAAATAGTGCTTATCTTTCCTAAAGGCAATGAGAAGATGACTTTGTCCATGGCAAGATCCAAAGCCCCCTTCTCTACCCAACCAAGATATCCACCGGCCTCCGCCTCCGGCGCAATGGAAAATTGTCTGGCCAGTTCGCCCATATCGGCCCCCTCTGCCAACTTTTTAAGCAAATCCTTGGCCTCTTCCCGTGTGCTCGTGACGATCTGCATCAATTCCACCTTTTGAAGGTGTTTGAATTCTTCCTGATGAGATTCATAATATTCTTTGATCTCCTCATAGGTAATCGGTGGGATAGCCATTAAGGCATCCGTGATGATTTTTTGAATAAGAAGCTCTTGCCGTAACCATGTCTTCCATTCCTTATAATCCACATATCGTTCCAAAAGCATGTCTTGAAAGATCTCTTCAGGATAATCTTTTTTTATCTCATTAATAGCCGATTCCAATTCATCCTCTGAAAAGGTAATGTTACGTTCTTTCCCGTATTCCAAGATCAAGTATTTATCAATAACCTTATTTATTAAGGTCTGGATGCCGAGTCTCGCGTCTTGATCCGTGATACCCATCTCAAAAGTAATACGTTTGACATCGTTTTTAAGCTGATCTTCCGTTATTTCCCTCTGCCCGACGGTTATGATGATGTTCTCATTGGATTCATCAAACAGATGACAACCTAAGAGCGAAAAACAAAAGACAAGCAAAATGGCTGACAATGGTTTCAATGGTTACAATCCCATTCCGTTTCGTTCGGTATCAAATAAACAACCCTATCAGGTATGATGGAAATTGCAAGTAGAATTTTAAGATCATATTCGCCCGCCAAACTGGATATATTCATATAAATCAGATGGTTCGGACGCCTCACTCTTCAACGGCAAGGTACCTTGACACCGTGGGCTAGATCGGCGGGGCATTCTTCGTGGTCGGGACTCCACCAAGGGTTTATGAATAAAAGAATCCCGTGTTCATTCGTCTCCACGTTTCCATTCTTGGATTACGGCCTTTGCTTCATGCAGGGCCTGGATCACGGTTCCATTTGGTATACGAACCTGTAATTTGGCATCGGATAAGAATCGGTATCGAAACGGTTTCGCGGCAGCCAATTGAACCAGATGGTTGATATCCACCGGAGAATCTTGGGTGAACGAGAAAATAAGGGCGTCCCTTTGGACATCCAATCGGTTCACCCGTATCCTTTTTAGATCCAACCTGACCGCCATGACCATGAGAAGATTGGCTACATCCTGCGGCAGTGGACCGAAACGGTCAAGTATCTCTTCCGCGATTACCTTCAGATCGGCCTCTTCAGTGAGCTTGGATAGTCGACGATAGAGATTCAAGCGGATGTCAATATCAGAGATATAATCTTCAGGCAGGTACGCGTGCAGATCCACATTGATTTCGGGATTGACCTCCTCATGCCATTCGTCCCCCTTCAGCTCCGCCACGGCCTGTTCCACCAGGCTCAGATACAACTCATAGCCGATGGCGGCAATATGTCCGGACTGCGCATATCCCAGGATATTGCCGCCCCCCCTTATCCTTAGATCATGCATGGCCAAATGGATACCGGCACCGAGGTCCGAAAAATCCATCAAGGCCTTGAGCCGTTTCTCCGCATCGCGGGTGAGTCGCAAATCATCCGATAGAAGGAGATAGGCGTAGGCGTTTTCTGCGGAACGACCCACCCGCCCCCTGAGCTGGTAGATCTGAGAAAGGCCGAAACGATCTGCCTGATCAATGATAATGGTGTTGGCGGACGGGATATCCAGACCGGATTCAATAATGGTTGTACATACGAGCACATTGATCTCATTGTGGAGAAATCGGATCATGGTCTCTTCCAGATCTTTTTCGGGCATCTGCCCATGGGCAACCGCCACCTTTGCCTCGGGGACCAGATTCATAACCTCTTGAGCCCTCCGGGCAATGGTCTTTACGCGATTATGCACAAAAAAGACCTGGCCGCCCCGGGCCAACTCGGTTTCAATGGCCCGTTTGACGGTCGCCTCATCAAAGTGTGAAAGATGGGTCTGGATGGCCAATCGTTCCTCAGGCGGAGTCTCAATGACGCTGAGATCGCGAACCCCCATCAAGGACAAATGAAGGCTTCTGGGGATAGGCGTGGCCGTAAGGGCCAGGACATCCACCAAGGCCCGGTATTGTTTGAGCTTCTCCTTTTGTTTGACCCCGAAACGTTGTTCTTCATCAATGATCAAGAGCCCGAGATCCTTAAAACCGATATCTTTTTGGAGTATCCGGTGGGTTCCGATCAGGATATCAATCTGCCCGGACCGGGTTTTGCCCACAATCTCTTTCTGCTCCGTTCGGCTCCGAAAACGGCTGAGCACACCCACGATTATCCCGTGAGGAGTCATTCGTTTCCTAAAGGTCTCATAGTGCTGTTCCGCCAAGACCGTTGTAGGGACCAAGAGTGCCACCTGCTTGCCGTCCGTGACGGCCTTAAAGGCGGCACGCATGGCCACTTCCGTTTTGCCATAACCCACGTCGCCGCATATAAGCCGGTCCATGGGGCGATTCTTTCCCATATCGGATAACACCTCATCAATGGCCGCGATCTGATCCGGTGTCTCCTCATGTTCAAAGGCGGCCTCAAACTCCTTAAAGGTGTGGTCCGGTCTGGAGAAGGCGAACCCTTCCCTGTGTCTCCTGAGGGCATATATCTCCACCAGTTGTTTGGCGATCTCCCGGATATCTTTTTTGGCCTTTTGCTTGGCCACATTCCAGGACGTCCCACCCAGACGGTCCAGTTTGGGATCCCGGTCGTCTGCTCCCATGTATTTTTGGAGCACGCTGATGCGATCCGCGGGGATATAGAGACGATCCTTTTCTGCATACTCGACCATAACGAAATCGTTGATCTTATTGGCTACCTCCATCTTGGAGAGGCCGCCGTATCGACCGATTCCATGGTCTTGATGCACGACCAAGTCACCCACATTGAGCTGGCTGAAGCCGGTCCAGTCCAGCCCTCTCTCATCCGTGGCCTTTTTACCCTTGGCCTTGGATCTCTTTGGCCCGAAGATCTCGTCCTCACTGATGACATAAAGACCCAACTCGGGCCATGCAAATCCTTTGGATAACCTGCCCAGGCAAATGCTCAATCCCTTCTGCGGCGAGATCCGAAACCACCGTTTCGCCACTTCTTCTACAGTCACATCATAATTCCGCAGAATCTCTTTCAGGCGGTCGGCTTGCTGTTCGGTTCTGCAAACCAACACCACCCTGGCGCCTTGATCCATCCAGTCGGACATCTTTTCCGCCAAAGGGGCCATGGATACCCGTCCCTTTATGGCAAGCTTTACGTCCAGGTCGGCATCCACCTCGGATGCCCCCTTGATCTCCAAAAAATTGAAGGTCACGCTGGGGGGTTCCAAGGGTAATTCGTGAAAATCGATCTTGGTAAAAGGTTCAAACGCGGCATTCCATTCATCAACGGACAATAAGACCCCCTCCGTTACGGGAAAGGGGGTTCCACGTTCCATGGCCTCCTGCATGAATCTTTCCGTATCGGATCGAATCTTCTCCCTGAATCGGTCCCGTTCCTTAATCTGTCGATAAGGATCAAGCCGTACCAAAAGGCCGTTGGCGGGAAAATAATCCAATAAGGTGTGAAGCTTGGGATAGAAATGATTCAACCATGCTTCCTGCCCGGAAAAGGCACAGCCTTCGGCGCCCTGTTCCGGCAATCGACCTTTCGACCTGGCGCGCTTCATGGCCGCGTTATCCATGATAATCTCGTTGGCAGGCAGGAGGATCACCTCCTTCAGGTGATCCGTGGACCGTTGACTCAGGGGCTCAAAGTGGCGAATGGATTCAATGTGATCGCCCCAAAACTCGAGTCGCACGGGCCGAGAATAAAGCGGCGGGTAGAAGTCCAATACACCCCCCCGGACGGAATAATCACCCATTTCCTCCACCAGCGATGAACGTTGATAACCGTTCGTCTCCAATTTTGCGATGAGCTTTTCCCTCCCGATTTCTTCGCCGGTCTCCAGGTATTCCAGGGCGCCTAGAAAGGCCTCTTTGGGTAGGATTTTTAAAAGAACCGCTTCAACGGACGTGATGACGATGGGACTTTTCTCAGATTTCAAGGCATATAGGGCTTGGAGTCGTCTATTGATGACATTCTGATGCGGGCTAAGACCGGCCAGAGGGGAAATGTCATAAACGGGGAATTCATATAGCCGGCGATCCCCTGGATCCGGTGCCGTAAAGGATTCAGGGAGGAAGAATCCCAGTTCTCTGTAAACGCGAACGGCCTCCTGCGCCGTGGGCAGGACCACCAGAGAGGGACGTTCTGCCGCCAATAACACTTGGGCCAATAAAAAGCCCCGGCTTGTGCCGGTTATGCCGGTAATCTGGATATCCCGAGTCCCTTGATCTAACCAGCTATTCACCTGTTTGACATATGGATTGTCTATCTTCATGGAAATATCTTATCCGGATTCAGGATGCCGTTGGGATCAAATAGATCCTTGATCCGCTGCATCCTACTCAAAGCACTCCCGTTTTCATGGGCCATGAACGGTTTTTTGCCCAGACCCACACCGTGCCTCACCGTGGCCGTTCCGCCAAGGGCCAAGACCCTGAAGACCATTCGATGGTTTTCCGGTTCAATGGTCTCCCAATCCTCGGCATTGTTTTTCCCGCACAGAAACTTGAGATGCAGATTCCCATCCCCAGCATGACTGAAAATATAGGCCGGGAGCCCACTTCGGTCTTTTTCCTCCTTTGCCGAGGCAATGATATCGGGATAAGCTGAGATGGGGACTGTCATATCAAACGTAATGGGTTCATATTCGCGTGGACTGGGGGCATGCCTGGATGGGTCCTTTGCGTGGAGATTCAGGATCGACCCGCCCATGGAAAAACGATCAGATTCCACCATGTACCGAATGGCGGCAATATCAACTGGTGTAAGTGGATTGTATTGTTTCATGGTTCATTCTTAAACTTAAATGGTTATGGCCGTTATGTAAAAACCACCAATTACCATGCTTGCCCGAAAACAGCTTTCAGGGGTACGGGGATCTCTTTTCAGGTTCACACCCAAAAGCCGACATTGCCTTTTACCCGCCCCCCTCGTTGCGACGAATGGAATTGAGGACAGGCACAAAGAGCAAACAGCGCGTAAATAACCATACTCTGTGGGGCTACTGGATGGTTTGCAGGATTTAGGTGCCCTTCGACTTGGCTCAGGGCCATGAGCTTGTCGAATGGCCGTCCCCACGACCCCCCCTGACAAATGGTGTAAACTTGAAATGAGATCCCCGTACCCCCTTTCTCAATCAATAAAAAAGGGTATGATTTTAGATTTTAAAAACTTTGGTCAAATTCATGGATTCCGCGATCAAGTCACGGAATGACCATTCTAATTCTTGGTTACGAAACTAAAATTGATGGTCTCGTAAAAAGTCGAAAAACACCTGTTCTGTCATTCCGGCCTGCCCGTGCATGTCCGCACGCAGACAGGTGAAGACCGGCATCCAGTCTTTTCAAATAGTTACATGGACTCTGGACCTCGGCTACAGTCTATCCCGTACTGGATACGGGACCGGGGTGACGACTTTTTACGGGATCGTCAAAATTGATCACCTCTGGCTTTTACGCTGTCATTCCGCGACTTGATCGCGGAATCCAATGTTTGGATTTTGAAAAGATCTAAATTGTTACAAAAAGGGAAGCCTGAATTGAAACCTGTTATGGACGTTATTGAAAAACAATCACGTAAATAAGCAAAAAGGTCGAATCCCGTCAATTTTGGGAGTCGATGCCGTTTATCCCTGATTCACTATTGTAACAACAAGGTTTCTATTTAATGTGATTTATGATAAAGATCAAGGGCAGGAATCACGGTTTTCAAATAAGGAGATGGTATGAATGTTTAGCTTGAAGGTGGTATACTCTAGCAGAGGTATTGAAGAGCTGGAGTAGACGGGGCACAGG
>JAFGGA010000031.1 GCA_016930835.1 Deltaproteobacteria bacterium | reverse complement strand
CGAGATAAAACAGATGGCTTATATTTTTCCCCATAGAGTAAGAGGCTTTTCTTGCGACTACTGGTACCTGCTTTGACTTCAAGGGGATGAATTTGTTCATTATGTTCAATGACAAAATCAACCTCGGCCGCATTACCGATGGTCCAATAATAAAGCTCTTTATGCCCTTTGGCTACTAACTGTTGAGCGACATAGTTCTCTACAAAGGTATTGCTATATTCCGAAAAGAGCCTATTTCCTTCAACAATTGTCCTTTGTGACACGTTTAATAACGCGCAGAGTAATCCGGTATCCACCAAGTAAAGTTTGAAGATGTCATCGCTGCCATAACCGCTTAAAGGCAATTTGGGTGTCTGTACATTACGACATTTATAAACAAGTCCTGTATCAACCAACCATTGAATGGCTTCATTATAGTCACGCGCACGTGCATGCTTGGATATTGCGGTGAATTTAAATTTTTTATTCTCTTTTGCCAACTGTTGAGGAATGGTATGCCATGCATTCGTTATTTTAATGGCCTCGGGTTTTGTAGTGTGTTTGGCAAAATCCATTTCATAAGCTGTTAAAATGTCTTTTTGAATAACCTGTACCTTATTTAGGTCACCATCTTTTGTATATTGGCGTATGGCTTCAGGCATGCCACCGATGAAATAGTACAGCCTTAGCAGATGGATAAGTTCTTCATGAAAAGCTTTTTCCATCTGATCGAATGATGTTTTATTTTCCAGTAACTGCCGTAACTGCCTTCTTCCAATGCCTTCAATGAATTCTCCGAATGAGAAGGGAAAGAGGTCCATGAAATTGACTTTGCCTACGGGAAACGGCGCAGATTGGCCGACCTTTATTCCCAAAAGCGAACCTGCAGCGGCAATATGATAGTGGTTCGCCTGTTCATTGAAATATTTTAGGCTGGTAAGTGTTTCGGGGGAAGATTGAATCTCATCAAAAATGATGAGGGTTTTTCCTGGAAAGATTTGTGTTTCAAGATAAATAGCGAGTTTTTCGATGATCTTTTCAGGTTGGATTCTACCCTTAAAAAAATCGTTTAAAGCCGGGTCCTCTTCAAAATTGAAATAGGCTATTTGGTCATATTCTTTTTTGCCGAATGCCTGCAAGATATAGGTTTTGCCGACCTGTCGAGCGCCTCTTAAAATTAATGGTTTTCGGCTATCAGCGTCTTTCCATGTCATAAGCTTGTGATAAATATCTCTTTTCATGAAAAGAGATTATAGCGAAAAACATGAAAATTATGGTTTTATTCCTTTGATTTTTGTGAAATTTGAAAAAAGCCGAAACCATTGTGTTTTTCGAGAAGTGAGCAAAGGGAAAAAGGGGAAATTCAATTTGTCTCATCTTGAAGAACGGATCCCGTCTAATACATGGTTGAAAGTGGGATTTGAGTGGGTAGAGGAAATTTTCCTAAAGGACAGCAAACCCTTAATCAAGAATCCCTGGTGTTTCCTTCGGGGAAGAAGTCGATACCAGTCTCGGGGGGGGGGGAAGAAGGTCTTCTTCAATATCGGAAGAAAATGGATTTTCAGGATGGTGGGACGACCCGGGCGTGCAGAACGAAAAATTGCCCATGACCCTTCTTCCGGTGGAGATGCTCACAGTAGATACCATTCGATTGATATAGATGGTCTCAAGAGAATCGGCCAGAGGCCTCAGGAGTACAGGCAGGAATCGAAGCAGAAATAGGTTTTAGAGGAAAATGTTACCCAATCCCAAAATTAGGACGGCGTTAACACTGTGAAAGCCAATAGCAATCAATATCTTGACACGACCTACCCGAAAAAGCCCAAAAAAAAGCTCTCAGGATGTAAACACCCTGAAAGCCCTAAACATCCTTGGTGGAGATGAGGGGAATCGAACCCCTGACCTGTACGTTGCGAACGTACCGCTCTCCCAACTGAGCTACATCCCCGATATCACTTTGTTCTTTTATATTGTGTTCTTCGATTCCGGGAAAAGTTCCCGAATCCCGAGAGAGTGTCTCAATATAAGGCGTTTGATAATTCGAATCAAGGAATTTTGTTATCAAAATTGAAATATCCAAAATCGAAGGTTGAATCTGCAGTGCTCAGGATTTTGGTTTCAACCGCTTGATCATGGCGTCGACATCTTTGAGCCTTTCCTTTGCGGGATCAAATAAAGGATAATAATACAAGGCCTTTTCAAAGGCGGCTTTTGCCCCGAGAAGACTGCCTTTCTGGTATTCCAGGACGCCCTTGAGATACCATACGGACCACAAAGTCAGATCCCCGTTAAAACCAATGATAGCCCTTTCAGCATAATCACTCGCTTCAGGGAATTTCTTAAGATTAAGATAAAGCTGGCTGGCGACAGTGTGATACATGGAATCCAAAGGGGCATAATCGATCGCCTTCAGGATGTGCCTTTCAGCCCCTTTAAGATCTCCCCTCTTTAGCGCCATCTTATACTGGAAATGTTCCAGTTCACCCTTAAACGGTCTGATCCCCCCATACCATCCAATCCCAATGAGGAGCAAACAAATCATGGGGAACAAGGTCAATCCGATCCGTGTTTTCGCTATCCTCCTTTTTGATATCAGCCCCTGATTTTTCAGGTACAAACCTTCCAATACACCCATCATCAATACCGTCATGAACATGGTACTATTGACCCTGAACGGGAAAAAAAGCGTCGCCGCGATCATGATGGCCACGAGACTGGAGAAGGCTGTGGCGGCTATGATCCTATCTTGATCATGCGCCGTGGGATTTTTGATCACCACCCACCCATGCCGCATGACGGTTATAAAAAAAAGGAGCAAAACCGCCGCGGCGACCAGACCGCCGTCGTTTAGGATCTCCAGGTAATCGTTATGGGCCCGCCTCGGCTTTGGATCCGGATAATCATCAAAAAATCCGGGTTCCGATCTATTGATCTCCGCCTGGGCCTTATAGACCATATTCCGGTACGACCAAAGCCCGGTGCCGAACAACGGGCTTTGTTTGAAGAGCCATATGGATGGCCGGAAATATTTCGTGACCCTCAACCGGAGGGTCTCGGATTCGGTGACCTCTTCAAAACGCATCATCTTATGGAAACGTGGAGGCGCCATGAACCACAAAGCAACGAGGATGCCCAGCGAGACAACCGTAATTCCGATAATTTTCCGTTTGTGGGAGCGAAGGTACTCTCGGACCGATTTTCCGTGGATCTCATTCAGTGCCACCAGGAACACGGGTAAAGACGAAAAGAAGCCCATCCAGCTCGCCCTGGCCCTTGAAAACAGGAAAGCGATCATCATGAATAACGACAGGATCACCATAGCCAGGCGGACCTTTTTTCTTAAAAGGAGGACAAGGCCGATGGACATATAGAGCGGAAAGATCAAATACGCCCCTAAATAATTGGAGTTCCCGATGGTCCCCATAATCATCTTACCCGGCTTGACCCACGTCATCAGGAGATACTTCCCGTAATACTGAGACCACACGTCAATGGAGACCAATATCCCGCTGGCGGTGGCTATCATGAAAATCAAAAAGGCCTTTTTGCCATCCATATGCAGGGAGGCGAAATAAAAGAAAATCAGGCAGGTGATATTCAATAGGGCCGCCACAATCGTAAAAAAATAATTTTGAGTATAAATGAATGAAAAAAGGTTAAGGGCGATCAAGGTCAAAATAATGATATGGGTCGATGTTTTGGGTATCAAAACATCCATGCCCCGAAAAATATTGATCAAATACATCCCAATCATCAATAACGCCCCCAACAACATCACAACGCTCTTGGGGGTATTGAACGGATTGTCTAAGACATATGGGAGGACAAAGACCGGGACAATGAGAGTAGCAAACAGGATAACAGTAAAGTAGGGGTCGAATCGGGATTCCGGGGTCTTGCGTATGGACCTTGACATGGCTGAACTCTCCTTGAAATGATGACGATACATGCATTATTTCAAAAAATGCGTATTCATACCATGACAAGGACAAGAATATCCATCTTTTATTCTCTCCGGTTTCTCCTCATAAAAATCCTTGATTTTTCAAAAAAATTTGATATTTATCACATTACGCCCCCGTAGCTCAGGTGGATAGAGCACCAGATTCCTAATCTGGGTGCCGCGTGTTCGAGTCACGCCGGGGGCACCACACATGATTGATCCTCCGACTGAAAACCTCCGCGATCTCCTGGAACAAACCCACCGCTGGTTTGTCATGACCGTTAAAGATCCCGCATGATTAAGAGCCTTAAGTCCACGCCCGCTTTTGGAACGAACAGCCAACCGGACAGCGCATGGATCGCTGGTATAAATATTGCAATTTTACACACAGGTTTTCCTCTCCCATTTTTTCGCTGCTGAAAGGGTTCTTATTTCTCCATGAATAACAACATCATACAAACACCCGCGAATCATTCCATTAAAAAAACAAAAGAAGAACGTCATATTTTGATCGGTGAACTCCTGATCAAAGAAGGTCTTATCAAAAAAGAGGATTTGGAGAAGGCCCTTGAGATCCAAAGGCAAGAAAAGGAGATCCAACAATTACCCTTGGGCCAGATCCTTTTAAAGATTCAGGCATTATCGGAATCCGATCTAAAAGATCTCATGAACCATCCGGAATTAAGAAAGGATCTCGGGACCCTGGCCATACAGAAAGGGTACATCACCAAAGAACAACTGATCCGGTGTCTTCAAAAAAAACCACCTCATCAACTCTTAGGGGAGGTATTGATTGAGGAAGGCCTTCTGCGCCCTCAAGATCTGGGGAGGTTGATCAAGGAGCAGACAGGGACTCCAAGGATCGGCGAACTGGCCTTGCGATCAAAACTGATCAATGAAAAAGACCTTGCGGAGGCCTTGAGGCTTCAAAAGTCCGCGCGACGGCTGGGCGAGATCCTATGCGATATGAATGTAATCAACCCGCTGGATCTGAACAATGTTCTCAAAAAACATAACAAACAGGAGGAATTGAGCGAAATCCTATTAAATCTTCTATATATCAATACGGAACAGCTCAATATCGCCCGACAAGAGCCAGGTTATGGGACTACACCGCTGGAAGAAATACTCATCAAGAAAAAGTTCATTACCCAAAGCCAGCTTTTGGTCGCACTATCCAAACAGTACAATATCCCATTCAAAGAACTGGATGGATTTGGATATTCCCCAGATGAGAAAAAAAGACTCACCAGTATTATCAGTCAAAAATACGCGGAAAAGAACACGGTCCTGCCCATATCTCTCCACGACAACCATCTAGAGCTTGCTCTTTTTCGGCCTGAAGACACGCACCTGGTTTACCAGTTAAAAGGCATGTACAGTAATTACTACATTACCTGCGTCTTAACCACCAAGGATAAATTCAGGGAATTGTTTGAGGTCCTTTACGATCAATCCGTCTCAAACCTGATACCCTCCGACCCGGAAAATCCAAGCCATCAGAATGATACGGAACTGGATGCCATGGAGCTCGACCTCAGTGAAGATCTGGATGGGCAGATCGATGAAGGGCCCGCCTATGGGGCCAGTGATGTCGAGGCCGAAGAAATCGTCAATTATATCATCAAATATGGCATCATGAACGGCGCCAGCGATATCCATATTGAACAAGACCGGAAAGGTGTGACTCTACGATATCGTCTGGATGGTGTTTTACGGGAATCCAATGTGGGATGGTTGAAAAAAAGGCTCACGGAAAAGGCCCCCAGCGTGATCTCCCGTATCAAGATCATGGCAAACCTGGACATAGCGGAAAAGCGTCTCCCTCAAGATGGTGTGTTCCGGATCAACTATTATGATAAGGAAGAAGCCAAAAAGCGGGATCTGGATTTCAGGGTTGCCACGTGCCGCGCGATCACGGGTGAAAATGTGGTCATCCGGATACTCGATTCCCGGAAGGCGAATGTGGGGCTTGAAAATCTGAACCATTCCCCTCATGTTCTAAAGCCATTCAAAACCCTTTTGAAAAGCTCCGCTGGAATGGTCTTGGTGACCGGCCCGACGGGTAGCGGAAAATCCTCCACGCTTTATGCGGCACTGCAATACATCTACAATCCAGGTATTAAGATCATCACGGCTGAAGATCCCATTGAATATAATTTCCCGGGTATCATGCAGACACAGGCGAACAGTAAGATCAACCTCAACTTTGCACGGCTCATGCGTTCTTTCTTGAGACTCGACCCGGATGTCATCTTCATTGGTGAAATGCGTGACGAGGAAACCGCAAAGATCGGTTTTGACGCGGCCCAGACCGGTCATCTCCTTCTAAGCACGCTTCACACCAATGATGCCGTGGCCTCCATTTCCCGGTTATTGGACCTGAAAGTGGAATATGGGCAGATCGCGTCTTCTCTTTTATGTGTCCTGGCCCAAAGACTCGTTCGCAGGATATGTCCTTCCTGCATGCGGGAATACATCCCCGAAGAGGATGAATGGGGTATGCTGTTTAAAAATTATCCCGCCCACCTCACATTCCACAAAGGAACGGGATGTGAGAAATGCAATTTTTCCGGTTATAGCGGAAGGACGCTTCTCTCGGAAATATTCGTGGTGGACAAGGAAATTGCCCATGCGTTAAACAATGGGCTGGATGAGAACGGCATCAAAAAACTGGCGTTTGAATCGGGGATGAAGACCATGATTGAAGATGGGCTCTTAAAACTTGACCAGACTACCCTTTCCGAAATCATCCGGATGATCCCCCATGAAATGCTCACGGCGTTTCGGTCCCGGAACTATGCCCAAGCCACGGCGGATCGCCTTATTGAAAGCATGTTGACCAATCATGAAACTCCAATGCAGGGGGCCTCTTCAGGTTTTCATATATCGGATCCCCGGTCTGAAGGCGCCAAGATCGATTTGATGAAGTCCAGATATGAAAGTCTTGTATCGAAGGATGGACGATCCGCAACACCTTTAAACGCGTCTTTATTTCGAGATTTTGTTTTGCAAAGTTATCATCAGATTCATACCCGGTTCGGGTGTCAAGGGGTGACATTTCATATTGAGATGAACCATAAAGCGGGGAGGCCTGAAATCTCGGCCGTTCCGGATGATTAGGAGATTGATTTGTCCCAGGACCATAAAACAAGAAGCATTACCATCACCAGCGGAAAAGGCGGCGTCGGTAAAACCAATTTGACCGTGAATCTTGCCCTCTGTCTTTCGACACTGGGGCATCGCACATGTCTCTTTGATGCGGATCTCGGTCTGGGAAACGTGAATATCCTGTTGGGTCTTCACCCGGAGCTGGACCTGGAAGACGTCATCATCCATCAACGGCCTGTTCAGGAAATTATCATTCACGATTATCAAGGGATCGACATCGTCCCAGGCAGCTCCGGAATTGAGAAGATTGCCGATCTTAATCACACTGAACTGGACCGTGTCTTGGGTTCTCTTTCAGGGCTTGAAGATTATGATTTTCTGATCCTTGATACATCTGCAGGTATTTCACGAAATGTCATCGGCTTTTGCCTGGCCTCCTCAGAGGTTATTGTCCTGATCAACCCGGAACCTACTTCTTTGACCGATGCCTACTCCTTGTTAAAGGTCCTCTCACAAAAAGGATTTCAAGGCACCGCAAAAGTGGTTGTCAACCAGATCAAAAACCTGGATATCGCCAAAGGGATTTATCAAAGATTCAAGGACGCCCTGAAAAAGCATCTTCAGTTGGATATCTCCCTATTGGGCGTCATTTATCAGGACACAAGAGTCATCGAGGCCGTAAAATCCCAGCAGCCCTTCATCACACGATTTCCGGATTCAAAGGCTGCCAAATGCATCAGGCACATTGCCCGGAGTCTTATCGAACATCAACCGCTGGACTCAAAGACCCTGGGAATCACCTCCTTCTGGGAAAAGGCCATCAAGGTTTTCAAGAGCCCAATGAGTAAGGCAGGGCCACAAATACAAGGATTCCGAGCACCTGCCACGCCTTCACCAGTTTCCCCCAGACAGATCGTAGAGGAAAAGATACCGGATATGCCCCCGCAACCCGAATCCCATTCCCTGAGGAGCAAGGGCTCCCCCATTATGGAAGAACTGGTCAATGGCATCTCTTCCGTTTCCCAAGAGCTGCGACTGATACGGAAACATTTGGAGGATGTAGGGTTCACTCGATTGGATATAAAAGGGACCGCCGCCGCGCATTCACCGTCCAATGGATCGGACAAGCGGATTATCCTGGACTTCGAGGCCTTCCAGAAACAACAGGTGCATTCGGTAAAATAAAAAAGGCCCGGAATAAACTTCTGAATCCTAGATCAAACCAAGTTCGTGAATCTCATCTAAAAGCTTGTCCTTTTCAATGGGCTTGACCATGTAGGAAGTTGCCCCTCCTTCATAATAGGCCTTGGTCACACTCTTTCCGTCAGACAGATCCGAGATCATCAGGACGCGGGCCTCCTCAGTGTTTTTGATGCCCATCTTTTTCTCCAATTCCCGTATCTGGACAAGGGCGACATTCCCATCCATCTTGGGCATCATAATATCCATGCAGATCAGATCATAAGGCTTCTTTTTTTCATGGGCCGCGAGAAAGGCCTGAATGGCATCCTTCCCGTCACCCGCGATATCACATTCTCCATGAGCGGAAAGAATGCCTTTTAACAACCGGCTGGTTACGGGGTTATCATCCACAATGAGCATTTTCATTATGATACTTCCTCCTATCCCTATCAGGGACCATTCATATCCGCTCCTTCCGGAGGGCATGAACAAAATACGATCCCATTTGGTTGATCAGATGTTCAACGATTTCTATATGCAGGACTCATGCCTAGTAATCGTGAAAATGTTTATCTTGACACCCCATTTTGTTTTCATTATATTGCAACGTTCATGAAAAACCCGCCGGAAGCCTGAATGAAGAGGTGCGGCATGAATGGAAAATTTGACTTTAATCAACAAGTTGTTTAATATTAGCCTACATTTTGGAGGTATCGATATCATGTATGCAGTCATACAAACAGGTGGCAAACAATACCGCGTTACACCAGGAGAAGAGGTGAAAGTGGAAAAGTTGCCCGGTCAAATTGGTGATCAGGTCTATTTTGACAAGGTCTTGTTGACCTCTGATGGTGATAAGGTTGCCATGGGCAAACCTTATCTTGAAAAGGCCAAGGTCGTCGGGCATATCACCAACCATCGAAGAGATAAAAAGATTGTGGTATTTACATTTAAAAGACGAAAAGGATTCAAAAAAAAGCAAGGGCATCGGCAGGATTTTTCACTGATCCGGATTGATGCCATTGAAGCATAAAGGAATAGCATTATGGCACATAAAAAAGCGGGAGGAAGCTCCCGGAACGGCAGGGATAGCGCGGGCCAGCGATTTGGCATTAAACGTTTTGGCGGGCAAAAAGTTCGCGCGGGGAACATTATCATCAGGCAGAAAGGCACGACCATTCATCCCGGTGAAAATGTAGGTATGGGCAGAGATTACACCCTTTTTGCCAAAACCGACGGAATCGTTACCTTTGAGAGATTGGACAAGACTCGAAAAAAGGTAAGCATCCATCCTGAATAATCCGTTGCATCTTTTCGTCTCCCGAGGGATAAGATGCATTTTGTTGATGAAACGACTATTACCGCGGTCTCCGGAAATGGCGGGAGAGGCTGCGTCAGCTTCCGAAGAGAACGTTTTATCCCAAAAGGCGGCCCTGATGGCGGAAACGGAGGGGATGGGGGAGACGTCTTAATAAAGGCCTCAAAGAATATCCATTCTTTTGCTGATTTCAAATCTAGAAGACATTTCAGGGCCTCCAACGGGAAACACGGCCAAGGGCAAAATCGAACCGGCAAAAACGGGACAACCTTGACCATTCATGTTCCCGTAGGAACGGTGGTTTATGATGCTGAGACCGGCGAAATTTTGGGCGATCTGGTTCAAGACAACCAAGAGATATTAATTGTCCCAGGGGGGAAAGGCGGAAAGGGCAACCTCCACTTTGTCTCATCAACCAACAGGGTTCCTCGTTTCGCGCAACCCGGTATCGAAGGCCAAACAAAAAAACTTAGACTCTCTTTAAAATTCCTGGCCGATATTGGACTCATCGGATTTCCAAACGCTGGCAAATCAACGCTTTTATCTCGGTTGACCTCAGCTCGTCCTCATATTGATCAATATCCTTTCACGACCATTATTCCCAATTTGGGTGTCATGGAACTTGAAGATCAACGGACTTTCACCATTGCCGACATCCCCGGATTGATCGAGGGCGCGGGGGAAGGGAAAGGTTTAGGCCACCGTTTTTTAAAACACATCGAAAGGACCCGTTTTCTGATTCACCTTTTGGATATAACCTATACACCCAAAGGCGATATCCTTGAGGATTTTCATACGATTCAAAACGAAATCGACCGATATAATCCCGCCATCAATGAAAAAGATCAAATGGTGGTCATAAATAAGATGGACATAGCCTCGCAGGGCCCCCGTGACATCAAGGATATCCAAAAGGCCTTAAAAAGGATGGGTATTGATGCATTACCCATATCCGCGTTAACGGGCGAGGGGCTTAAGGAACTTAGACGGATCATCTCAAAAAGATTATAAGTATCCATGCTTGTCCAAAAACGGTTTTCGGGGGTACGGGGATCTCTTTCTCAATCGATAAAAAAGGAAACCTAAATTGAAACCTGTTATGGACGTTATTAGAAAACCATTACTTAAACATGCAAGAATCTCAAATTGAATTTCTTTTGGGCACCAATGAGAACGACCATGAATCAACCTGATCTAACGATATCCAGGAAAGAACTCCTCAAACCCATAAAACGGGTTGTGGTCAAGGTGGGAAGCGGCGTCTTAACGGCCAATAGCGGCTTGAACAAGAGGATGATCCACGAACTCAGCCATGATATCAGCAACCTTAAGGAGTTGGGGATAGAGGTTATTCTGGTTTCTTCAGGCGCTATCGCCTCCGGCATGAAGAAAATCGGCATACCAAAGAGACCCCGGTCCATTTCCGAACAACAGGCCATTGCCTCGGTCGGCCAGAGCAGCCTGATGATGGCCTATGAAAAGGCATTCGGTCGATTCGGACAAAAGGTGGCGCAGATACTGATCACCCGGGATGATCTCAACCACAGGCGACGTTACCTCAACGCACGCAACACCATATTCACCTTATTGTCATGGCAGATTATCCCCATTATCAATGAAAACGATACAGTGGCCGTTGATGAAATCAAATTTGGGGATAATGATAACCTGAGTGCCATGGTCACAAACTTGACCCAGGCCCATCTGCTGGTCAGCCTGACGGATATTGACGGCCTTTTTGACAAAGACCCCCGCGTGCATAAAGATGCGCTTCTGATACCACTGGTGGAGAGGTTGACGCGCGAGATGATCAACTACGCTGGTCTCATACCCGGTTTTTTAGGGACCGGCGGGATGGCCAGTAAGATCCAGGCGGCGCGAAAGGCCACACTACGAGGTGTCCCGGCCATTATTGCCAATGGCCGGAAACGGCATATCTTAACGAAGATCTTTGACGGCCAGGAGGTGGGAACCCTGTTCCTGCCCCAGAAGGCTACCCTAAGGTGCCGGAAACATTGGATTGCGTTTACAAAATCACCAAAGGGTGAGATCATTATCGACAAAGGCGCGGTCGATGCCATTTTAAAAAAGGGAAAAAGCCTGCTCCCTTCCGGCATCAGGGAAGTGAGGGGACGCTTTGGTCAGGGTGATTCGGTGGTGCTCCTGGATGAAAAGAAGCGGGAATTGGCCATCGGTTTGGTCAATTATCATTCCGATGATATCCAAAAAATCAAGGGTGCAAAAAGCAAAGAGATTGAAACCCTGCTCGGACATAAACATGACGATGAGGTGATCCACCGCGATAACCTGGTCGTTACCCGTGGGATGAACGAAGGAGAGGAAGCATGTCTATAAAAGGGATGATGGAAGAAATTGCCAAGGATGCCAAAAATGCGTCCCGACAACTCAGAAAAACAGGGAGACGCCAAAAAGATGAGGCCCTGGAACGAATGGCCTGCAATCTCCTGCAAATGGAAAAAGATATCATTGAAGAGAATAAAAAAGACTTATCCCTGGCAGCGGATAGAGGATTGTCTTCAGCCATGATCGACCGCCTGACCCTGGATCGTAAGACGATTCAATCCATGGCCGACGGGCTAAGAGAAGTCAAGGCTTTGCCCGACCCTGTGGGTGCCGTGACCGGGATGTGGAAAAGACCCAACGGCCTCCAGGTGGGTCGAATGCGGATACCACTGGGTGTTATTGGATTCATCTACGAATCCAGACCCAATGTGACCGTGGATGCGGCCGGCTTATGCCTGAAATCGGGGAATGCCGTGATCTTAAAAGGCGGTTCCGAGGCCATCCATTCAAACCTGATTCTGGACAAGGCGCTCAAGAAAGCCCTCTTGGAGACCGGCATGCCCGGCCAGGCCGTTCAGGTCATCCCCTCCACGGACAGGGAGGCGGTGAATCTCCTGCTCGGAATGGATGAATGGGTAGACATCATCATACCCAGAGGCGGAGAGGGGCTGATCCGTTTCGTGGCCGAAAACTCGCGCATCCCCGTCTTAAAACATTATAAGGGGGTCTGTCATGTTTATGTCGATGAGGCGGCGGAGCTTCAAACGGCCTATGACATCTGTTTTAATGCCAAGGTGCAGAGGCCGGGCGTCTGCAATGCCATGGAAACCTTGCTTGTTCATGAAAAGATCGCCGTGAATTTTCTCCCCACCATGATCAAACGTTTCCGAGACGCCGGAGTGGAAATCCGGGGATGCCCGAAGACATTGGATGTGATACCGGATGCCAAACCAGCCGTGGAACAGGATTGGCCCGCCGAATTCCTGGACCTCATCCTGGCGGTCAAGATCGTAGCCAATATGGACCAAGCCCTTGACCATATTGAAAAATACGGTTCAAACCATACGGAAGCCATTGTCACAAAGGACTATGCACGATCACGTCAATTCTTGACAGAGGTGGATGCTTCCGTGGTCCTGGTCAATGCCTCCACCCGCTTTAATGACGGTGGACAGCTCGGGCTTGGCGCGGAGATCGGGATCAACACGTCCAAACTTCATGCGTTCGGTCCCATGGGATTGGAGGAATTAACCACCACCAAGTTTATCGTTTATGGGGACGGTCAAATACGAGAATAGGGGGGGTTCAGCGATTTGAGATTAGGTATCCTGGGGGGGACCTTTGATCCCATTCATTTAGGACATCTTCGATCGGCCGAAGAGATCCGTGAAGAGTTGGGGCTCGAAAAGATCTTCCTGATTCCGGGCGCCGTCCCCCCCCATAAAGACACCTCTCCCATCACACCATTCCCGGAGAGACTGGCCATGACACAGCGGGCTGTCGAGGGGTTATCCGGTTATGAAGTGCTGGACATAGAAGGGCTCCGTAAAGACAAATCATATACCATTGAAACCTTAAAAGATCTGCATAATCGTTTCTCCACCGGGGCCGAATGGTTTTTTATCATCGGCATGGATGCATTCCTGGAAATCAAGACATGGAAAGAATATACCCGATTATTCACATTTGCTCATTTTGTCGTGATCAGTAGACCAGGTTACGCGAATACGGCGCTTGAATCGTTTGTTGATTCCCTCAATGTGGGATTTCAAAAGGGATATGGGAACCATAAAAATACCTTTATTGCCCCTTGCGGGAATCAGCTTCTTTTTTACGAGACGACTGGTATGGAGATCTCATCAACCCGTATCCGTTCGCTGGTATCACAAGGGAGGTCCATCCGTTTCTTGGTTCCTGAAACAGTCCGGTTGTATATCCAGGAAAAGGGATTATATTTAAAAAATGGAAACGCTTGAAAAAGCCTTATTGGCTTCCACGATCATCAAAGAGCGAAAGGCCGAAAAACCGGTATTGTTTCACGTCGGTGAATTGACCTCCATAACCGATTATTTCCTGATTGCCAGCGGTCACTCCAGCCGACAGGTACAGGCCATTTACCGGCACCTCAGACGAAGGATGCGTGAAGAGGGTTTTAAGGCCTACGGTGTGGAAGGAGAGCAGGAGGGACATTGGATTCTGATGGATTATGGGGATGTGGTTGTTCATATCTTCTACCAGCCGGTCAGAGAATTCTATGACCTGGAAAGCCTCTGGCTGGAGGCGCCACGTGTGGATATTAATCATTAAACCATGACCTACCGGTGAAAGGCTGTTTTCAATCGTCAAGCAAAGCGCCTCCTGATCCAATCATAGAGGAAATTTTTGAAATTCAAATCCATCCCCCCAAGCGGAAGGGATGTTGCAAATATAACCAGCAAACATTACGATTATAAGCGAAGCAAAGAATGATCCACAAACACGTATCAACCGGCATCATCATATCTTTCATCCTTTTTGGCGTGATATTCCAGCCAGCCGTTGCCTCCGCTCTCTCAATCGAAGAGGAAAGACAATTGGGGGAAACATTCCTCCATAGTGTCCGTCAGACCATGGATCTCGAGGATGATGATTTTGTCAATGAATATATCAATGATCTGGGACAATACCTCACCAAGGCCCTACAAACAAAGTCCTTCCCTTTCAACTTCTATATCATCAAAGCGAGCGACCTCAATGCCTTTGCAGGCCCCGGAGGGCACATCTTTATCTATACGGGATTGATCGAGGTCATGACGGAATTGGACGAATTGGCCTCTGTCATATGTCATGAAATTGGCCATGTCTCCGCTAGACATATCTCCCATCAAATTGCCCAGAACACCAAAATCAGTCTGGCCACCATGGCGGGGATACTGGCGGGGGCGTTGATCGGAGGTGAGGCTGCGGCTCCACTGATTATCGGTTCTACGGCCGCCGGCATACAAAAACAGTTGAGCTACAGCCGTACGGATGAACGGCAGGCAGACCAATTGGGATTCCAGTACATGGAAGAATCCGGTTTTGATCCGGCCTGTTCCATTACGGCATTCAAAAAACTCTATCAAGGACAGTGGCTGGGAACGGATGCCATGCCCGCATACCTCCTCACCCATCCAGGGGGGCCTGAAAGAATGTCCAATATGGAAACCATGCTGGCGGGATATGACAGCAGAAGCGCTCCCAAAAACCCCAATGCCAATGCCGAAAGATTCAGGGCCCTATATCCGCTTTTTCGCACCGTCCTACAGGCGGGCTACCTAGAGACGCGAAATGCCAAAAGAATATTTCAGACGGAGTTGGAAAAAGACCCTGATTCTCCTTTAGCCCATCTCGGTCTGGGTCTTACCTTGCAGCATGCGGGGGAATACGGGGAATCCATCAAGCATATCAAGATCGCCTACAAGGATATGCCGGATTCCATCCCAGTGATGCGGTATCTCGCCGAGGCTCATCAATTCATTGGGGAGGATAAAGAGGCTATCCAGATCCTTGAACGGGTCTTATTGCTGGATGAACCAAATAAACCCGCGCTCTTTCTCCTGGCAACGTCTTACATGAACCAGGAATCATTTGACGAGGCGATCCGGATTTATGAAAAGTTGATCAGCATGAAGCCGGTCAAGGATGAGGTATATCATAATCTAGGTGTGGCTTATGGCAGGCAAGACCGTTTGGCCTTGGCCCACTATCATTTCGGAATATATTTCACGGTCCAAAAAGAATCCCAAACTGCCCGGTTCCATTTTCAAAAGGCGCTCGACATGGCCAAAGACGACCCCATTATGCAGACCCGCATCAAAAAAGCCTTGCAAGAAGTCCCATAAGGCTATTGGATCTGGGCCGTAAACGCGCCGGCCATGTAACTCTGCATCTTATCCGGCAATGAAAGATAGATCCTGCCGGGGATCTTCCCGTTCTCGATCCGGCCGAATTCCAGACGCATGGCGTAATCCCGCATGAACATCTCCGTTTCAGGGCTATTTTTCCCGGAAACGCGCCATTTAATATGTACGTGCGGTACCCCATATCCTTGATCTCTGACGATTTTATAGGTCTTTCCCTCAGGCTTTTCACCTTTAGCCAAAAAGAGAAAAACGAGTGCGGCTTGATCAGGTAAAAAATCCTTCCCCTTACGAAGCGTCAAAATACCACCTTCTATCGTGACGGAATCAGGCTGAAACGGTTGACCATGGATTTGCCCGGACACCGCATATTCAGGAATAACCACTCTTTCGAGTTCCATGTTCCAATCCGCTTTGATGGGAATAACGGGTCCGGGTTGGACATTTGCGTTTTCCCGGGCCTTGGCCACCGCTTCTCGGGTTATGTCTTCACCCGACGCGGGTGATAGGGGTGATGAAGAATGCCGGGGCTTATCATCCGGTTTTTTGATGGCCATCTTCACCGAATCCCGACCTTTTGGTGGAGATGGCGGAGGTGCTTGGTCTTCGGGCATTCTGATCGATTCCTTGACAATCGCTTTTCCCGCGGCCTGATCTGGTGAAGAAGATTTTTGAGACCCGGAGAAATGCGGTTCGACGATCTTTTTTTGGATCCTGCTTTCAACCTTCGGCTGGACGGTTTTTCCAGGGGCGCCGGCCGCCGGGGCTGGCGACTTTTCAACTGTTTTGCCAATGTCCTCCCGATTCTCGATATCCTTCTGGATTGCACCCTGATGTCCGGGAGCCGCAAGGGATGGAATCGGCGTCTCCGAGGCCTTGACCATCGTCTCCAATATCTTTTTCGCCTCCTCAAGCCCCAGCCTGGAGGCGGCGCGAAGGTCTTCCTCCGCTTTTTGTCGATCCTCCTTTTCCATATATGCCATAGCCCTGTTGTAGTAGATATCCGCATCCTCGGGAGCACGCTTCAATGCCTCGGTATAGTCACCAATGGCCTGATCAACTTGGCCCATCTTAAGATAGGCATTTCCCCGGTTGCAGTAGCCATCGACCGCCCCCGGAGTAATCTCCACAACACGGGAAAAATCCGACACCGCTTGACTGAGACGGTTCAACTTGACGTTCACCATGCCGCGATTGAAATATGCATCGGCGTATTGATCATGAATACGAATGGCCTCTGAGTAGTCTTTCAAGGCGTTTTGAAATTGGCCATCATAGGCGTGCAACCAACCACGACTATAAAATGCATCCGCATTTTCTTTATTCTGATCGATGACACGATTAAGGTTATTCATCTTTTCGGTCATCTCCTGTTCTGAAAACAGCGGCCGAGCGACCTTTTGACCCGACGCAGGCTGGGTAGGGGGAGGTGTTTTCAGGGAAATGGATGTAACGTCAGGCTGCTGTTTGAGCCGGTCCGCGGTGATTGCTCCAATCCCTGGCTCGATTCCGGATTGAAGCCATACCATCAGGACGGGCAATCCCGTCACCATGATGACGATCTGAGCCGCCATGGAAATACTCCAGACCAGCATAATCTTCGTTAATTGGAGCTCCTTATGTTTTATCCACCCCCAGACAAACGCGTAGATTCCGATCACGAACCCCAGGATACCCTTGATCACACCCTCTCTCCTGAACATCCGAATAAGGATGAGGACGAAGGAAATCAGCTGAACAATCACGGTTATCATAAAAAGCACGAGTATGGTCAGAGGCATTGCATATCTTCCCTTGATTCATCAATTTCTTTTTTCAATAATGACTCATTGCTGTCCAAAATAGATAAAATTCGTCTTTTTGATATGTTGAGATCGGGAGTACGGGGATCTATTCTCAAGTTCACCGCCATTTATCAGGAGGTCCTAAGACGGCACCAGGATACCGCGAACCTCCCTCCCGAGTAGGGAGGGGAGATTCATGGATGGACGCTACCTGAAAAAGGCCAAAAGATCCTGCGGTTTTTCAAGCAAGGCCCTGGCGCCGTTTTCAAGAAGTTCTTCTTTGGACCGGAAACCCCAAAGCACGCCGATGGGATACATTTCGGCGGTGATTGCCGTACGCATATCAATATCTGAATCGCCCACATATAATATCCGGGAAGGAGAAAGCTTGAGCCTCGCGGCTATCCGCAAGGCCCCTTTCGGATCCGGTTTGGGTGGTGTCTGATCGTTATAACCCATCACTGCATCGAATGTCCAACTAGACAATAAGCCGTTAACGCATAATTTGGCGAAGTCGTGGGGCTTGTTGGATAAAACGGCACGTTTTATCGAAAGGGACTGCAATTGATCCAACATCTCAGCCACGCCCGGGTAGGGTTTTGTACTTACGTTCCAGTTTCGATTGTATTCCTCTCGAAATTCATCAGCCAATCTGGTGGCCGTCTCAAGATTCCGTTTCTCCTTGGGTAAAGCGCGATTCATCAGCGTGGGTACCCCGGAACCGATAAACCCGCGATACGCATCAACATCATGCGTTGGAAACCCATTACCCGCAAGGACCGCATTTCCCGCATCGGCTATATCCCGCAAGGTATCCAATAATGTTCCGTCCAAATCAAAAATAACCGCTTCAAATTTTATGGAAGACTCGATTGAAAAGTGACAGATCATCGTCTATTGCTTGTTTTGCAGGAATCGATCCGCTTCGATAGCGGCCTTACAACCGGTTCCGGCGGCCGCGATTGCCTGTCTAAAGAGCGGGTCCCTAACATCACCCGCGGCAAACACACCATCGACGCTCGTCTTTGCGCCGTCCCTACAGATGATGTAACCATTTTCATCCAATTCGATTTGACCTTTAAACAAGGCCGTGGCGGGTGAGTGTCCGATCCCCATGAAAATACCATCGGCGTCTCTTTCCGTCAGTTCACCGGTCTTGACGTTCCGAATAACAATCTTGTTTAGCCCTGTGTTGGAGCCCTTGATGTCCTCCAACACGGAATCCCATATAATACTGATCTTGGGATTTTCAAATAGCTTTTCTTGCATATATTTTTCAGCGCGGAGTTGATCCCTCCTATGAACAATATACACCTGTTTGGCGAATTTCGTCAGGAATAGGGCCTCTTCCGCCGCCGTATCCCCGCCGCCGATCACGTAGATGATCCCATCACGAAAAAAGAACCCGTCACACGTGGCACATGCGGACACACCCCGTCCTTTAAATGCCTCGACCGACGCCGAATCCAAATATCTGGCACGCGCTCCGGTGGCGATGATCACGGCCTTTGCCTCATACTCCAAGTCTTCGGCCTGAATAAAAAATGGATAGACATTGAAATCCACCTCGGTCACATCTTTCATCAAAAATTCCGTCCCGAATCTCTGGGCTTGTTTCTTCATGTTCTCGATGAGGCGCGGCCCTTCAATCCCATCTGGAAAACCCGGGAAATTTTCAATGTCGGTTGTGATCATGAGTTGCCCGCCGGATGGAACCCCTTCCACAACAAGCGGCTTATAACCCGCACGCGCGATATAGATGGCTGCCGTTAGCCCCGCGGGACCTGAACCGATAATAATGATATCTCTTTTCTCCATAAAAAACTCCTTGCAGTGTAGTTGATCATCACATGAATATTCTTGTCTTACCTGAATCTTGCATCGATTATCGTGACGAGGCGCTGAAAGCCTGATCATAAAGCGAAGTTGCAGGGATTTTGACCCGCAGGCAT
>JAFGGA010000030.1 GCA_016930835.1 Deltaproteobacteria bacterium | reverse complement strand
GGAGGGATGGCCGAGTGGTTTAAGGCGGCGGTCTTGAAAACCGTTGAGCGAAAGCTCCGTGGGTTCGAATCCTACTCCCTCCGCCAAAAAAATCGCAGGGTGATTTTATATCAATTGTTTTTACAAAATTTTTTGGAGAGATGGCCGAGTTGGCTTAAGGCGCTCGCCTGCTAAGCGAGTGTAGGGTGTCAAGCTCTACCGAGGGTTCGAATCCCTCTCTCTCCGCCATTTTTTTAGAAATGGGTTGACATGGCTTGGAATAATTGCACTGACCGATCCTTATTCCCCGTCAATCCCACTTTAATACGTATTTGAATGGTACCATCCGCCTCACGGGCCAGTTTTACCGTAAAATTCGAGTTGTCCGCAAAAGAACCCTCCACGATCCCGGACACCTTGTCATAAGTATCCTCCTTAACGGTTAATCCCAGATCCCCTATCCCGGCTAAAATAGCGGAATGAATCGTTTCAATATCCCCATTGACGAATGTTTCCCAATAGTTTGGCGCTGTCATGCTCCGTTTTAATTCATAGGGCACTTGACCTTGCGTGTTCACAACGGTCCCTTTGCACGCAGCCAAGGATACGATAGCGGCAAGTAGGCCAATCAATAAGATAATAGATCCCCTCTTAGGCATGATTTTTATCTCCTTTAAGAATGATAAAAAATCGATTTTGTAACCATTCCATTTTCATGGGCTGGGTCACACCCAGCAACCCAGCCGAGATTTCTAAGCCGATCGATCTAAGCTACAGCATCCTTTAATGCCTTGCCCGCGGTGAATTTCGGGACCTTTTTGGCCTTGATTTTGATTTTTTCACCGGTTTGGGGGTTTCTACCATTTCGGGCCTTACGGCTGCTTACGGAAAAGGTCCCGAATCCCACTAGTGTGACTGTGTCCTTTTTCTTCAACGCCTTTGTAATACTCGTAAAAATACAATCCACCGCATCTTGGGCCGCCTTTTTCGTGCCCGTTACCTTTGCCACTTCATTCACCAAATCACCTTTGTTCATTGCTCTTTCCTCCTTGTTAAAATGTTACACGGGACATGAAATACAAAACCAATACCCTATAGCCGTTATATTCGGGAGACTACATCGCTTAATCGGTTTTGTCAAATTATCTCGCCACTTTCCGCATAAATTCTCATCTCTTTTAACCAATCGTGTCCCCTTTTAGTGGACACTCGATAGAGGGAAGAGATATGGTCGTGGCTTGTTATCTTGTCTACATCATAAAGTCCTTGATAACCATGCTACCATTATATAACCATTGTCCCCATCCCATTTTATGAATCGCTGAGAACGACGGTTATTTCCGAAAGCTCATTAAAGCCACCCATGAAAGACCGAATCCTCATGATAACAGGTCCATCCCGGTAGGTTCCATTTTCTTTTGGGGCAGTCGCTTTCTGGGTCGTCTTTTTCTTTTTCTTTTTCCCTCCTTTTCCAGGGACGCGCCTGACTCATTTTTGTCTTTGGGTCCGGGTGCCAGCCCGAATATCCCACCGGGTTGGGAGCTGGTGGAAACCTTTTGGGGTTTTTTGTTTCGAGCTGGTCTTTTTTTCTCCCTGTATGGACCACGCGTGGCCGGTTTTTTCATATGCGGTTGCCCCATCTTTACAGGCCCGGCCTTATCTTCTAAAAACCAATCATCTTCCGGCCAGACAACCGGAATTTTATGGCCCAACAACGCCTCGATGGGCTCTAGGTGAAACACATACTCTTCACAGGCAAAGGAGATGGCCGAGCCCTTTTTCCCCGCCCTGGCCGTTCTTCCAATCCTGTGGATGTAGTTTTCCGGATCTTGAGGAAGGTCATAGTTAACGGCATGGCTGATGTCTTCCACATGGATGCCTCGTGACGCCACATCCGTTGCCACCAGGATCTTGATCTTGCCGTGCTTAAATTGTTCCATGAGTCGAAGGCGCTTTCTTTGCGGTACGTCACCTGTTATGCCCTCGGCGGGAAGCTGGTTTCCTTTGAGTTTCTGGGCAAGCCATTCCACACCGGATTTAGTATTCACAAAGATGAGCATACGGCTCCAAGATTCACGCTGCAACAAACCCAGGAGCAGGGAGAACTTTTCATTTTTCCCCACATGGAATATTCTTTGATCAACGCCCTCCACCGTCACTTCATCCGGTATAACGGAGATGAATTCAGGAAGATTCATATAATCGTAAGTTAAGGCAAGAACGCGGTAAGTAAGAGTAGCCGAGAACAACATGGACTGCCTTTTTTCATAGTGGGGCAGCTTTCGTAGGATATATCGCATATCTTTTGTGAAACCGAGATCAAACAGACGGTCCGCCTCATCAATGACGACGACCTTGATTCCGCTGGTTTGAAAGATACCTTGTTTAATATAATCGATGATTCGGCCAGGTGTGCATATGACGATATCGGCACCCTTTCGAAGAATATCCGCCTGCTTTTTATAATCGATCCCTCCAATGACCTGGGCAAGGCTCGCGTCCGTGTGACGGCCGATCATTTCAGCATCATGATATATCTGTAAGGCCAACTCACGGGTGGGGGCGACGATCAGTGCGGACGGCATATGGATGTCTCGGTCAGGGAGGGATAAAAGTTTTGCAAATACCGTGACCATGAAAGCCGCTGTCTTTCCGGTTCCAGTTTGAGCCTGCCCGGCCACATCTTTTCCGCTCAGAGAGATCGGCAGGGTCTGGGCCTGAATGGGTGTGCAGTAAGTAAAGCCTGCATCCCTCAATCCATCCAGGATCTGGTCAGGGATATTCAGCTCATCAAATCGCGTATTGGATAGGAACCGGGGCTTCTCAGCGCGTTGATTGGATATGGATGAATGGGCGTCTTCGTTCATATTTCCTTTCACATCATTATCAATCAAGATCATGACACCTCCGGGATAGGCCGGATAAAAGATTTAGAACCTTCTCTGAGTCCACGGGATCCATAGTGCCTAATCCACAGGCCGGTGTGAGCAAGGATTGATTGGCAATCGTCACAGGCTCCAGTCCCCATTCATAGAGACGCGCCAATCCTTGCTTAAGCTTGGCGAAGAGCCCTTCAATGGTTTCATTACCGGAAAAATCCGAGGTGGGGACAATTCCCCATGCGATGGTCCCGCCATTTTGGATAAATCGGGTGATATCTTCCGGGTATAATAGAAAATAATCCATATAGCTAAAGGCATCAAAGTTAAGGATGTCAGGACCCGTCTCTATGATCATGGACCAATCCGTGTTGCCACAGCAGTGGATGCCGATGCAAGCATCGGATTTATCCCTTAAATAATCTATAACCTCTTTAAGCAGGCGTATCACATCATCCCTCTCGATGGGAGAAAAGGCGGATCCGAAACCGGAAAGGTAAGGTTCATCGATAAATATGATAGGTTTCTTAGTGGTCTTGGAAAGTTCTTTCACCTGCCAAAGGGCTTTCATGGCCAGTCCCTTGGTGGTCGCCTCCACGAGATCCGGGTGATGAATGATGGAGAAACCATCCGGGTCTTTTATTGCCGCGGCGAAAGTGACCGGCCCGACGGTTTGGCCTTTGATATAAGGGCCATACCGGTCCGGTTCTTGGCTGATCAACCGAACCATCTCACTCAGGCCACAAGCATATTCTCTGCTAATGGCAAAGTAATCCAGATCATCCTTCAAATAATGATCGTAAAAAGTCACAAGCTCGGATTCCACGTTGTCAAGATGAGCGGTTAATCTTTTTTCATTCCCATGAATCTGTAATGATGGCAGTCCCTCACTAAATTGAACAATCATGTCCTCGAAATAACTGCGTTGAACAAATTGTGGCCAAAAAGGGATGTGGGGAAGCTGTTTTAAGATGGTTGAACAGGTTCTATTAATATCCGTCCATGGAACGCTTCCAATGCCGGTAGCCTTGAGCCTGAATTGAGAGGAATGATTTGTCATTATTGTCTGAACTCGCCAGTTATGCTGAAGAGGCGGATCTCCCAAGATTTTCGCGTATATTATCTTGCCAGGCATTCAGAACGGAAAGTAATTTTTCTTTCTTTTGTCGCATCACATTCACCTTTTCTTTATCTTCCATGACCCTCTGTTCTGCTTGGGCCATCGCCTTTAGATCCTCTAGCCGTTGTTTGGAATGCGTATCATCTGGATTCTGTGAAACGACTTTTTCATAAATCTCAATGGCCTCTGACAGTTGGCCTTGATCAAAATAAATCTCAGCCAGCGTAGGTGTGGCAATCTCCAGTAATCCTTTTCTATCCGATATGGCCATCTCCTCCAATGCATCTTCGGCGGGAATAGGCATCTCATGTTGAGGCCTGAGCGTATCCATAAACTGAAGAGCTTCCTCATCGTTTGCATGATGCATTAAATAGAACTGAAGAACTCTAGCAGCCTCACTCTCTTTCCCTTGGCTTTGGAGGATCCGAGCCTGAAATTTATATGCCGACACGAGATGTGTAATCTGTTCCGTGACCCGCCCAATTTCCTCTTCAGCTTGCGATGTCCGTCCCAAATCAAAATACGCCTCAGCCAGCAGTCGTCGGATCTGAAGGTCGTGAGGGAAAAGAGTTAGGGCTCTTTTCGATTCCCGAACCACATCTTCCAATTGTCCCTTCTCTTTCATTCTTGAAAGGACAAGAAAAAAGGTCTCAGGAGAAGGTTGCCCATTGGCCAAGATCATGTTGAAGAGATCATTTGTACTTTCCATTTTTCACACTCCTTTCACTTTCCCGCCAGGCTCATCCAGAGGATTCATGATTGAGGGGCATATCTTATCGTAATCTTATTTTTGTTTGGCTTCTTGATTTTGATCTTTCTGATCTTGCTCAAATCGATAAATAATCTCATCTTTCTTGACTAAATTCAACTCCCTTCTTGCCACGGATTCAATATATTCTTTATCTTTTTGTAAGCGTTCGATCTGCTCCAATAATGATTGGTTGGCCGCTTCAAGGCGTCGGATCTTCTCTAGGAATGCACGCCTTTCCTGCTCCATCCGATATAAATGATAAAATCCCCGATCACCGAATCCAAGCCAGGTAATGATCAGGCCCAAAAAAACGATGGCTATAAAGAAAAATTTTAAAAATTTTTTTTTGGTGACTTCCAATCGAATCCCATGATCGATGTTCATCTGGAGATGAAATATTTATGCATTACATCTATATCATTTTTTCAGGTTTCCATTTTGCTGCGATGATAATGGATTGAATACCCGCACTCTTTGCAAGGTCCATGATCTCAACCACCTTCCCGTGACTCACTTCTTTATCGGCCTGCAGGACGAGGTGAAGAATCTCTTTCCCCTGTACATGTCGTATCAATTTTTCCCGCAGGTCTTTTATTTCCACTTTTTGGCCTTCGAGGTAGACTTCCGAAGATTTGTCAACCACAAGGGTGACCCTGGTTTTTTTTTCTTCATGAATCAAACGTTGTGCCACTTCCGGCAGGCTGATTTGAACACCCGAAGCCATATCAAAATGGGAAGTCACCATAAAGAAGATCAACAACAGAAAAACGATATCAATCAGGGGGGCTATGCTTATATTGGGTTCTTCTTCATAAGTCTTGATGAATCGCATAAAAAATCACTCTATCGGATAATTTGTCAATCCTGTTTGCTAACATTCTCCAATATCTCGACAAGTTTAATGGAGTTCTCTTCCATTTCAAAGATAAGGGATTTGGCCTTGTCTTTGAGTATGCGATAGCAAACCAAGGTGGGAATAGCCACGCTGAGGCCAAAGGCGGTCGTGATGAGAGCCTCCGCAATGCCCCCGGCCAATGGTGCCGGGTTACCCACCCCTTGCAATGAGATGACGTTAAAGGTCTTAATCATGCCCGATACAGTGCCCAATAGACCCAGGAGGGGGGTTAGATTCGCGATGGTCGATAATATTCCCACGTTTCTTTCCAAAATGACAGCTTCCCTTCCGCCCCTTTCTTCGATAGCTTCTTTTACCAGCCACATGCCGCGGCCTGCATTTTTGAGCCCATCCCCAAAAATCTTGGCAATCGATGAATTATCTCCCTGACAGAGAAAAAGGGCTTCGGAAATCTTGTTTCTTCTAATCTGTTCTTCTACATTGCGAATAAAATCTTCAGGGAGGATACGTTTCCGTCTCAAGACCCATAATCTTTCTAGAAAAACAGCCAGCGCTATGATAGAGCATAGGATAATGGGGTAGACGAATACCCCACCCTTAACAATCAGATCGATCAAACCCGAATCTCCCATTGAAAAGTGATCATGATCAACCATACATGCAATAGGTCCTGAAAGTCAAGAATGATAACCATGATTAACCATCGTGGTGATATCTAATGCTTGACTTCGTCGAAGATTTTTCAAAAAATGGTCTAAAGGAGCTTGGTCAATGTCGGACAAAGAAAAACAACCATCGGATCATACCGAAGAGCATTCGCCCGAAATAACATCGAGCCGGGCATTGATAAGAGAATTGCTGCCCCTTTCGGGAATGGATGCCCTTAATCATATCTTAAATCATGAAGACCCCGGCCGGTTGATCCAGGGTTTGCCGCGCGTGGACCTTTTTTGGTTGGTAAAGAAAATCGGCGAAGACGATGCGCTTCCCTTATTGCGCTTGGCCTCCAATGAACAGTGGCAGCACTTTATCGATATGGACATTTGGCAAAGGGATCGAATTGACTTGATAAAGGCTGCAAACTGGGTGAATAGATTATTCAAGGCGGATCCGGATCGTTTGGCGGCTTGGTTTTACGAGGAAGACAATCCCTTAGGGTATTATTTGTTTTTCAAGAATCTTGAAGTAATCATAAAAACCGACAACGATCAGGTCATCCCTGAAAACTTTTTTTCCCTGGATAACGTTTTTTATATCAGAACCCTCGATAAAGATCATGAGGAAATCACCGAAGCCATTATCCGATATATGGCCCAGGTGGATTTTTCTCGGTATCAAACGTTCATACAGGGTCTCACCGGTATCATACCCGCCGAAATGGAAGAAGAGATGTATCGGCTCAAGGGGGTGCGCTTGGCTGAAGTGGGATATCTGCCCTTTGAAGAGGCTCGATCCGTCTATGCCTATAAAAAAGCCGATCTTTTGGAAGCGGATCAGTCACCCTATCGGCTTTTTACCCCTGAAGATGATGATTCAAAGGCCATGGTTCCCATGTTGCCCTTTAGTCACACCCGGGGAAGCAATCTTTTGACAAGGGCGATCGTTCAAATAAGCGATCAGGGCTTGCTGGATCGACTTCGACTGGAATTTGCCGGCTTATGTAACCAAATTCTGTCCGCTGATGGTACACCGCTGGATGAGATGGATGTGTTGATCAAGGTTTGTCGAAAAACAGCCGGTTATATCAATCTAGGTCTGGAGAAGGTGTCTGATGAAGACCCGGTTTTAGCTGAGCGTTTTCTAAAAAATAACCCGCTCATATCCATATTTCAGGCCGGATTTGGGCTTGCCTTGGAATTGAAATGGAAAATGGAGAGATGGCTTAAACACGCCTGGTTTAAGAAGCATGATTTGGGATTCGATTTCTGGGGTGACCAATGGGGAGCTGTATTGGAAGGGTTCTCGCAAAATATACCGGCTTTTAACACCGGCCTGGAAGGGGCGGAAGCCTATCGAGGTTTTGAGAGATTTTCTGAAATCGAAAACTGCCGGATCATCTTGAATCATGTAACGGCATTGGACCAACTCATGGGGTGTATTTATTCGAATTATCCTTTGGATGAGGATGTATTTGATGATCCCTTTTTATCCTTTTACCCTTTTATCTTTCATTTTTGGGCTGGAACACAATTGGGGCTGGGACCGGGATTACAGCCCCTATCCATTGAACAACTTCGTCATCTGTTTGTTATTTTAAGGGGAAATGAGCAGACCCCACCCTTTAAAATGGCTGCTCACCAGAATGTGTTCATCGAAAATCTGATATCATTTGCACGGGGTATTCCCAATGAAATGAGCGATCAGGTTAGAGAGGCATTAATAGTATTATGGCGGGAATTTTCGGATGAATATGCATGGGTAAACATGGAAAACCTTGACTATCGATTCACAAGATTTTTTTTTAAAAAAGCGGGCAATTAGCCTTACTTTATGTGCTTAGCAAGAGAGTCGGAGTTATAGCCCGCTTTTTGGTAGTTATCAAGAGCCCTCATTTGAAGATTTTTATCTTTTGTTTTGTCGGAATGCTTGTCCGCCAGCTCAGCGGCATGACTCCACAGGCCTGCCTTTTCATACTCCTTAACCCTATTCTCCACAAAACGTTGTTCTTGTGGTGTTTCCGAGATGGCTGAACGACACCATGATATAACCTTCTTTATCTTGTTCCCACAGAACGGACAGGTGGAAAGAGGATCTTCATGGATGCCTTGAAAGATCTCAAAACCTTTTAGGCATTGATTACATCCGTTTTGAGACTTGAAGGATTGGTATTCGTAAATAGGCATATGGAAAAAGTCGAATTTTATAATAACGGTTTATTTCGGTTCTGTGATATAATTTATCAAAAATGTACAAATTGTAAAGGGGATGATGACTTTTTGCTGATATCCTCATCATAATCCGTCTCCAAGATATGTTGATTTGATCCGCTAAACCAAGTACCACGTTTTTCCTTTTTGATAAACCCCATCCCTCATGAAATAATATACCTAACCATTGCTGGGAGACCCGAATGTCCAGCTCCTTGGAATCAAAAGATATCAAGATTATGGTGGTGGATGATGATCCTTCCATCGGTCGATTAATGGCCGATTTTCTCATTAAGGAAGGATATCAACCCGTTATCCATGATGAGCCCCAAACCGCTTTGAAGACGGCCGAAAAAGAACATTTCTCCCTGGTCTTTGTCGATATTAACATGCCTGAAATGAGCGGTCTTGAATTGGCGTCTGAGCTTAAAAATAACGATCCATTAAGTGAAGTGGTTTTTATTACTGGTTATGGCTCGTTTGACAACGCTATTCAGGCCATCAAGATCGGCGCCTATGATTACTTACGAAAACCTTTCGGTATCAACGAAATACAGCTATGCCTGAAACGTTTTTATGAACGTTACGCACTTAAAGAAAAAGCAAGGCTTGCCGAGCAAAAATATTTCCATCTGGTGCATAACATTCCATCGGTTATCTTTGTTATACAAAGGAATTTTCGATTGGACTTTATCAATCGAGCCTGTGAAGGCATGTTGGGTTATTCGCCAGAGGAGGCCATGTCGGACCCTTTATGGCTTCTCGGTAGGATCCATTCAAATGATCTTGAAAAAATAGAGAAATTGTTTCTTTCAGCCTTTTCTTCGGGCAATGCTCGGTTTTCAAATGAATGCAGATTCATTCATAGGGAAGGGCATGTGATCCATGCCATCATAAGTTCCATGGCCCAAGAAGATGTTGAAAATACAGGAAAGTTAAACAAGATTCAGGGTATTATTGTAGATATAACGGATCGTGTATTTTTGGAAAAGTCCATGGTTCAAAAGGAAAAACTCAAAATGCTAAGTTCCATATCGGCAGAGGTTGCCCATGAAATTCGAAATCCATTGGTATCTATCGGTGGTTTTGCCAGGCGTATTCGGAAAAAGTTCCCGGACCTGCACGAGGGAGATATTATTCTGCGGGAGTCTAAAAGATTGGAAGACATGCTCCAGCGACTGGAAGAATATCTCAAGCCTGTAGAGGTAAGCTATGAAGAATGTTCCATAAACAGCATACTCATCCATTGCATGGAACGGCTTACCCATGAACTGGAGAAAAACGGTTCAACCTACCAGCTCAATTTGGACAAATCGACTGCTGTTGTCTCCATAGATAAAGACATATTAGAAAGAATCTTTGTCGAATTGATCTTGAACGCCCTAAAGGAGATGAATAGCGGGGGAATTCTTTACATCCGTACTTTTGAGAGTGATAACAGCCTCCATGTTGAATTTAAAAGCCGCGGTCACAAAATAGAGGCGAAAGATACGGAACCCTTTATTATGCCTTTTAGCGAAAGGGACCAGGCGGTCGGCCTCCCCATTTCTTACCGACTTCTGAAAATAATGGGAGGGCTTTTATCCTTCTCGCGAAGCCATGAAGATGATATGATTTTCACCGTCACCATTCCCAAAAAGGATATGAGGGCGATTGTCGGATAGACGATTTTCACTTTCAAAACAGACAAACGTCCACCTATTGACCTAATGATAAATAAGGATTATACTGTCAGTCTAAACGTTGAGAATTGGTTTTTTACTGAACACCGGATTTTTAGGCGATAAGAGAATGGATGACGAAGAATTTCAAAGAAAGTACATCAACCTAAGGATACTTAAAAGCGTCCAAGAGTACTTAAAATCTGAAAAGACAACCTCGAAAGCAGTTTACCCCATCAATGTGCCGGACGACTTGTTGTACCAGATCACCAAGATCCATGGACCCGAAGGAGTTGATAAGCTGATTCATCATATATTTATATTGGGGCTCAACATATGGAGTGATCGTCTATTCGAGGATGTTTTCGGTACACAAAAGAGTCTGGAAGAGTTTATCCAACTGGTTAAAGAACAGAACAAATCATCCTAAAGGATTTGGCAAGCTTCAATCATACTTCAGCCTTTCCGCCTACCTTTAATGAAAAAGCATCGGTGATCCATATCCCATAAAAACCCGTTTCAAGACTATTATTGAGGAGATCAATGTAATTATTTGGCATGATTCCTGCTGCCACCATGATGAATGATTGGTCCGGTCTCATAGATCGCATCAAAAAATTGGAATCTTTAAGATTGACACCACAAATTGTTTTTAATAGGCTCCTTTTTTCTCAGCTTGCAAATTTTTAAAACATTATTAATTTTTGGAAAATTCGACAGATAAGATCAATCAATGAATCAAAATTGATATGCTGTTGATTTGGCCATAACCCATTTAGACTTGTGAAGGAATAACAATGAAGACAACGGTTGAAGATCTGACTTCTGTAAAGAAAAAATTGATGATTGAGATCAATGCGGAAGAGGTAGAGAAAAGAGTAGACAAAACATTTCGTGATTATGGAAAGAAGGCCAAGATAAAGGGCTTTAGGCCTGGAAAAATACCCAGAAAGATACTGGAAAACTATTTCGGCAAGCAAATCATTGAGGAAGTAGCCGATTCATTGGTTAGAGAGACATTGCCGAAAGCCCTTGATGAGACCAAATTGTTGCCCTTGAATATTCCACTAATCGAGAATGAAGTGCTCAAAAAAGGCTCTGAATACCATTATTCCGCCATCATGGAGGTCAAACCTGAATTTGACCTGGCAGAGTATAAGGGCATTGAAGTGGAAAAAGAGATATGTTCCATCACGGATGAGGATGTAACCAAACAGCTTGAAGCGATCCGAGAGGCCAATGCGATCTTGAACCCCTTGTCTGAAAAAAGAGGGATTCGGGAAGGTGATTATGTAGTTGTTGATTATGAGGGAAAAGATGATAATGGACCGATTGAGGGAATCAAGGGCCAAAATTTTTCGTTGATTGTTGGAAAGAAACGATTTTATCCTGATGTGGAAGATGCCTTGGTTGGTCGTGAAAAAGGTGAATCCTTCACGAAATTGGTTGAATTTGAGGATGATTATTTCCATACCAAATTAGCCGGGAAAAGGGTAACCTTTGATGTTCAAATCATCGAGGTCAAGGAAGTGAAACTCCCGGAATTAGATGAAGAGTTATTTAAAAAATTGGGAGAAGAAGTTCAAAATCTTGATGAATTAAAGCAGAAGATCAGAGAATCATTGTTATCCAGGGAAGAAAAGCGGATTAATAAGCAATTAAAAGAAAGGCTTTTGGACAAAATCGCCAAGAAAGCCGATTTCGAGTTGCCTGAGAGTCTGGTGGATGCTGAAACGACTGCCGGCATCGAAAGCGTGAAACAAAATCTTGTTCAGGCCGGATCGGATTTTGAAAAAAGCGGCTTGGATGAGGAGAAATTACGTGAGGAATTCAGACCGATCTCGGAAAAGAAGGTCAAGAACTTTTTTATACTAGGAGAGATAGCTAAGCAAAACGACCTCCAGGTTAGTGACCAAGACATTGAAGAAGGTTTTAACGAGATTTCAAAGGAGATGGGGTACGATCCCGCTGTATTGCGTAGATATTACGAAGCAAACAATATGATGGATTCTTACAGACAATCGCTCCTAAAAGAAAAGACCTTGAATTATCTAGTGGAAAATGCTAAAGTTGTTGAGGTAAATGCGGAAAAAATACCAAGAGCGACATAAAATTTTTATAAAAATACATGCCGCAAATCGTCCGTTTTAGTCATGCGGCAGGCTAAAAACAAGGAGTTTTTTCTGAATATGCTGATACCTATCGTTGTTGAACAAACCAGTCGTGGTGAACGTGCTTATGATATTTATTCACGTCTTTTAAAGGATCGTATTGTATTCATTGGCGAACAAGTGCATGATGGTATGGCCAACACCATTATCGCCCAATTGCTCTTCCTTGAATCTGAAGACCCGGATAAGGATATCAATGTATATATCAATTCACCGGGCGGGGCTGTTTCAGCGGGGCTAGCCATATATGATACCATACAATACATCAAACCTGATGTGACCACAATCTGTATGGGCCAGGCCTCTAGTATGGGGGCGTTACTTCTTGCCTCCGGGAACAAGGGAAAACGTTACTCTCTTCCTCATGCCAGGATTATGATCCACCAACCCTTAGGCGGTGTCCAGGGTCAGGCTACGGATATTGATATACAGGCCAAAGAAATAATGAGAATAAAGCAAACCATTCATGAAATCCTCGTAAAGCACACCGGACAATCCTTGGAAAAGATCAAGGAAGATACGGAACGGGATTTTTTTATGAGCAGCCAGGAAGCCTTGGAATACGGGCTTGTCGATAAAGTGATCACCATGCGTGAAATCATCGAAGGGAAAAAGAATTAGGGGAGAGATGTATGCAAAAAAAAGATAACGTCAATGATGATCTGCTATGTTCATTCTGCGGCAAGAGTCAAGACGAAGTCAAAAAACTCATAGCAGGGCCATCTGTTTATATCTGTGACGAGTGTATTCAGCTGTGTACTGAGATCATCGCTGAAGAATACGGCCAGGAAAAAGAGACAAGGACCAATCTGCCAAAACCTTTTGAAATTAAGGAGTTATTGGATCAATATGTCATTGAACAGGAAAGACCGAAGAAAATACTTTCCGTTGCCGTTCATAACCATTACAAAAGGATCGGTACCCGTGTGGATATGGAAGACGTGGAAATTCAAAAGAGTAATATCCTTCTCATAGGTCCAACCGGTTCCGGAAAAACCTTACTCGCGCAGACATTAGCCAGGATATTAAAGGTCCCTTTTACCATTGCCGATGCAACGACATTAACGGAAGCAGGCTATGTGGGAGAGGACGTGGAAAACATTATCCTGAACCTCGTCCAGATTGCTGATTATGATGTTGAGTCAGCTTGTAAGGGAATCGTTTATATTGATGAAATCGACAAGATCGCCCGAAAATCCGATAGCCCTTCCATTACAAGAGATGTATCGGGTGAGGGTGTGCAACAGGCACTCCTTAAGATTATTGAGGGGACCATGGCCAGCGTCCCGCCAAAGGGAGGTCGCAAGCATCCGCAACAAGATTTCGTCAAGGTGGATACAAGCAATATCCTTTTTATATGCGGCGGTACCTTTAACGGTTTAGATAAGATCATAAGAAACCGCACTGGTAGCAAGACCATGGGATTTGAAGCTGAAATCCATAGCCAGCAAGAAGATGACATGGATAAGATCATGCCGCTTGTTCAACCGGAGGATCTTATCAAATTTGGGCTCATCCCAGAGTTTGTTGGCCGCATCCCGATCCTCGCGACCTTAAACAACCTGAGTCTGGACGCTCTGGTCAGGATCTTGACCGAACCCAAAAACGCCCTGGCCAAACAGTACAAAAAATTATTTGAGCTGGAAGGGGTGGAACTCAAATTCACCGAGGAGGCGTATCTGGCCGTGGCAAAAGATGCCCTTAAGCGTAAGTCTGGGGCACGGGGCTTAAGAGCCATCCTTGAATCAGTAATGATGGACATCATGTATGATATCCCGAGTATGACCGGGATAAGAGAGTGCATCATCGGCGAGGAAGTGATTGTGAATGGAGAGCCTCCATTATTGCTTTATGAAAATCAGGCAGGTTATGCTTAAAAATGTTTAATATCACTAAAAAAAATCCGATTGACATGTTAGAAGGCGAGAAATTCATGTACCCCCTTCTCCCTCTGCGAGATGTTGTGGTGTTTCCAAACATGGTCGTTCCTCTTTTTGTTGGCAGAGATAGATCCATCAAGGCCCTCGAATATGCGATGTCACATGAAAAAGATATTTTTCTCGCAGCGCAAAAGGATGCCAAGGTGGATAATCCCACACAAAAAGATATTTTCTTCTTTGGCACCCTGGGAACGGTCCTGCAATTATTAAGATTGCCGGATGGTACCGTCAAAGCCCTTATAGAGGGAAAGCATCGGGCCAAGATAGAAATGTTTTTGGATAACCAAGAATTTTTTATGGTCGAGGTTGAACAACGGCATATCACCTCTATACCGGATGCCAGGACCGTTGCTTTGATGAGGGCAGTTAATGAAAGCTTTGATGAATACGCAAAGTTAAACAAGAAGATTGGAAAAGACCTCGTAACTACCGTTTTATCTATCGAAGATCCTTCCCGCTTGGCTGATACCATCACAGCCCATTTGGCTCTTAAGGTCATCGATAAGCAGGAGCTTTTAGAGAGTGAAGATGTCAACACAAGGCTAGAAAAGCTCTTTGAAAAACTGACCAATGAAATCAATATCCTTGCCCTTGAAGGACGCCTCAAGAAAAGGGTCAAGAAGCAGATGGAAAAGACCCAAAAGGATTATTACCTGAATGAGCAGATGAGGGCGATCCAAAAAGAGATGGGCACCAAAGACGATTTCAAGGCGGAACTCGACCAACTAGAAAAAAAGATCAAGAAGAAAAAGCTGTCCAAAGAGGCGAACGCAAAAGTCTGGCAGGAATTTAAGAAACTAAAGATGATGTCTCCCATGTCTGCGGAGGCCACTGTTGTAAGAAACTATATCGATTGGATTCTTGCACTTCCTTGGTATGACAAGACTAGAGACAAACTGGACATAGAAGAAGCAACAGCTATCTTGGAAGAAGATCATTTTGGCTTAAAAAAGCCCAAGGAAAGGATTTTGGAGTATCTGGCGGTTCAAACACTGACAAAAAAGATCAAAGGCCCGATCCTATGTCTGGTGGGCCCTCCTGGTGTGGGTAAGACATCTTTGGCAAAATCCGTGGCCAGGGCCACGGGACGTAACTTCGTACGTCTGTCTTTGGGGGGCGTGAGAGATGAGGCCGAAATAAGGGGACACCGAAGGACCTATATCGGCGCCCTCCCCGGAAAGATCATCCAATATCTTAAAAAGGCGAAATCCAATAATCCTGTTTTCTGTTTGGACGAAGTGGATAAAATGAGCATGGATTTTAGAGGAGATCCATCAGCGGCCCTTTTGGAAGTTTTGGATCCAGAACAAAATTTTGCCTTTAATGACCACTACCTTGACCTGGATTATGATCTCTCTCATGTTCTCTTTATTACCACCGCAAATACCCTTTACAATATTCCGCTGCCATTACAGGATAGGATGGAGATTATAAGGTTGCCGGGTTATACAGAGTTGGAAAAATTAAACATCGCTGAGCAGTTTCTTATCAAAAAGCAGATCGAACAAAATGGGCTTCAGCCCCATAATATCCAATTTTCGGACCAGGCGATCTTGACTGTTATTCGAAATTATACCAAAGAAGCTGGCGTTCGTAACCTGGAGCGCGAGATATCCAGTATCTGCCGAAAAGTTGCAAAAGAGATTGTGAAAAAAGGGGAAAAAACCAAAGTCAATATCAGTGCAAATTCAGTGCACAAATATCTGGGTGTGATCAAGTTTCGTTTCGGCAGCTCAGAGGATAAGGATCAGATCGGCGTAACAACCGGATTGGCCTGGACCGATGTGGGAGGAGAACTACTCCAGACCGAAGCGGCTATCATGCCGGGAAAAGGGAATCTGGTATTGACAGGCAAATTGGGCGAAGTGATGCAGGAATCCGCGCAAGCCGCTTTGAGTTATGTGCGGTCCAGGGCAAACCAATTAAGACTTCCGAAGGGTTTTTATGAGAAGATTGATATCCACATACATGTGCCAGAGGGGGCCATTCCCAAGGATGGGCCTTCGGCTGGTATCGCGCTTGCCACGTCCATTGTTTCAGCTTTAACCCGAAAACCTGTTAAACATGACATAGCCATGACGGGCGAGATCACCTTGCGAGGTCGAGTCCTTCCCATCGGTGGGCTTAAAGAAAAGATCCTGGCCGCCCATAGGGGAGAAATTAATAAGGTCCTCATCCCTTTTGAAAACAAAAAGGATCTGGAAGAGATCCCTAAAAGGGTTTTAAAAAAGGTTGAGATCGTATTGGTGGAACATATGGATACAGTCCTTAGGGAGGCACTGGCCCTAAAAGAGGGTGAAGAGCTTTTTGCTCCCGAAGATTCCTGGAAGCCATTTTGCATTGAACCCGACCAGGAACCGAAGCCCGCTGCACCGGAAATGACCGCCCATTAATTTAACCTTGACAACTGTCATATATTTATGAGAGAAGCGGATATCTTTTTTCGGGCGGATAGCTCAGCTGGGAGAGCGTCGGCCTTACAAGCCGAATGTCGCAGGTTCAAGCCCTGTTCCGCCCACCAGAAATAAAAAATCCTTTCCTCGAGATGAGTTTATCAAACGCGGCCAAGCCGCTTGAATTAAAATGATGTTATAAATCGGGGGCGTAGTTCAGTTGGTTAGAACGCCGGCCTGTCACGCCGGAGGTCGCGAGTTCGAGTCTCGTCGCTCCCGCCAGAAAAATCCGAAGCCTGTCTCACTGAGATGGGCTTTTTATTTGACAGGTCAGCATTCTAATTCTACAACTATTGCATGCCTCATTATGTTTACATCATCCAAAGTTTAAAAGACGGGACGTATTATGTGGGATCATCACAGGATATGGGTTCTCGCCTCGAACGCCACAACCAAGGTAGCCCCTACCAAAAAAAGCTAAAAGTCCTTGGCGGTCTCACATAGAGAGAGTGCCATCTGGAAGGTTTCATATAGGGCGTCATTTTCATAAAAATATGATGGGCCATGGAAATATCATAGTCCACCGATATCCTCCACTTCACTCACGGGCATGGCAGGCCGGGCGTGTAACGCAGTCCTTGTAAATTTCATGGTTCGCCGATGATATTTCTAAGATGTTGTTATATACCAATCATTTTAACAGTTTTTATATCATCCAGAATTTGGTAAATATTTCGACGTTGAATATTCACCCTGCGGGTACATGCGCCGGCCAGGCTACCAACCAGTCTTTCATATGGAGGCGCTATGCGATATGGATCTCCCTGGAGAATAGATAGGCTATTTTTGGCTTGTTGCCCGGGCCAAGCAAAGGACAAGGCATTTGGGCGAACCACATTGCGAAAAGTTTATTCCCATATGGCCAGGGGCAACCGGTTAGCAGCAAAATCCAGAATAGAAACTACCAAGGCCCTGTCATGTCTCAGAATATGAAGGCATTATCCTTAAACCTTCATGATTTTCCCGTGAATTTTTAGAACTTGACTTTCTTGCCGGATTCAATTTTATTGACCAATGTTTATTCTTTCCAAAAAGAACATTCAAATCAGGCGTTCATAGCCGGCATAAACATTTTTGGCCTTATCGCTTATGTAAAGGGATATATGGCGGATCTGATCATTAAAAATGTCACGCTCTCTTTTGGAGGGCTCAATGCCTTATCCAGAGTCAACATGCAGATCCAAACAGCCCGGATCACTTCGATCATCGGTCCAAATGGGGCCGGGAAAACCAGCCTTTTGAACTGCATCTCAGGTTTCTATATCCCGTCTTCAGGTCACATCTATTATGGTGAGCACAAGATCACACGATCTTCACCCCATACGGTCTCAAGCCTTGGTATTGCCAGGTCCTTTCAAAACCTGGAACTTTTTAGAGGGATGTCCGTACAGGATAATCTCTTGTTGGCCCGCCACAAAAACCTTCGTTACAACTTCCTTCAAGCCGTCTTCTACTTTGGTAAGGCATCCAGGATAGAGGCTGAAAACAGGGGTTATGTCGAGAAAATTATCGATTTCATGGAGCTGGAGCCCTATCGGAAAAAGATTGTCGGAAGCCTCAGCTACGGTATCCAGAAACGCGTGGAGGTCGCTCGCGCCCTTACCCTTGGCCCGGAACTGCTCCTTTTAGACGAGCCTATGGCCGGCATGAACATCGAAGAAAAAGAGGATATGGTCCGCTATATCCTGGATATTAACAATGAGTGGAATATAACGGTCGTTCTGGTTGAGCATGATTTAGGCGTTGTCATGGATATCTCGGATTATGTCTATGTGCTTGACTTTGGGCTGGTCATCGGCGCCGGCGTGCCCAGGGAGGTCTCATCCGATCCCAGGGTGATCGAAGCCTATATTGGAGAAGACTGATCCATCATGCAGGATAAAAATGACTTGCTGAAGTACACCATTCCCCAGCTTTTACAATGGCGGGTACAATCCACCGGAGATAAGGTCGCGTTACGTGAAAAGGACTTTGGTTACTGGAAGACGTATACGTGGAAAAAATATCATGATCAGGTTCGTAAAACCGCTTTGGGCCTGCGGGAGATAGGCCTCGAAAAAGAGGATAAAATCGCCCTGATCAGTGATAATATCCCAGAAGTCCTTTTCGTTTCCATCGGCGCCCAGTCCATCGGCGCGATCTCAGCGGGAATTTACCAGACCACTCTACCGGATGAAATAGCCGAGTTACTGAATTACATGGATGTTCGCATTGTCTTTTGCGATGATCAAGAGCAGGTGGATAAGGTGGTTGAAATCCGCGACAGGATTCCGAAAATCATTAAGGTGATCTATGAAGACCCTCGCGGGATGAGAAATTATCGAAGAGACGGGTGGTTTATGTTTATAGAGGATCTCTATGCCATGGGAGAGAAGGCGCATGAGGAAAACCCGGATCTTTTCGATTCCCTTGTGAAACAAGGGAAACCGCAAGACGTATGTCACCTCTGTCTGACATCCGGGACCACGGGTCGACCCAAGGCCGCGATGATGAAACACGTCAATTATATTAACATGGGAGTCCAGATCACCAAGGTAGATTACCTTAATGAAACGGACGAATACCTCTCATTCCTGCCCTTTGCCTGGATCGGTGAACAGATGAATTCCTTCGGGGTTGCCATGGCCGCCGGTATCACCATTAATTTCCCCGAATCCCTGGAAACCATCATGGAGGATCTTATCGAGATCGGGCCCCATTTTATGTTCGGCGCACCCAGGATATACGAGACCATTCGTTCACAGATCTGGTTAAAAATCGATGAGTCCTATTGGATCAATAAGGCCTTTTATCATTTCTTTATCAAAATCGGTGAAAAGGCTGCCATCTTTCGTATGGGCGGAAAGAGCATGCCGCTCATGCTGAGGATAATGGCCTGGTTGGGGAACGTACTGGTCTTTAGACCCCTGATCAATCAGATCGGCCTGTTACGCATAAGAAGGGCGTATACCGGCGGGGCCGCCTTAGGCCCTCAGCTGTTTACTTTCTACCAGGCTATAGGCGTGAATCTAAAACAGATCTACGGTCAAACGGAGATAACGGGTATCGCTTACATGCATCGAGACGGCGATATCCGGCCGGATACGGTGGGTAAACCTTTACCCGGAACCGAGTGCAAGATATCGGAGCAAGGAGAAATACTCTCCCAAAGCCCCTCGGTTTGTCGCGGTTATTATCATCTCCCCGCTGAAACAGAGGAACTGTTGCGAGGCGGCTGGCTCCATTCCGGCGACGCCGGCTACCTGGATGAGGATGGGCACCTGGTGGTGATCGATCGTGTCGCGGATGTGATGTACAACAACAAGGGAGAGATGTTCAGTCCCATGTATCTGGAGAACCGGTTGAAGTTCAGTCCCTACATCAAAGAGGCCGTTATCTTCGGAAATCAGATGGATTATGTATCGGCGCTTATCAATGTTGACCCCATCGTGGTGGGTAAGTGGGCCGAGGACCGGGGTATATCCTTTACGACCTACATGGACCTGTCATCCAAGCCGGATGTGGCGGATCTGATTGGAAAAGAGATTCAGGCCATCAATAAAAATGCTGAAAAGGAACATTTCAAGATTTATCGTTTCGCACTGCTCTATAAACTTCTCGACATGGATGACGGTGAATTGACCAAAACGGGAAAGATCCGGAGAGGATTCGTAAAGGACCGATATAAAGACCTGTTTGACGCCCTTTACGATGAGAATGTCCGGGAAAAATTAGTGAAGGCATCCTATCAATATCAGGACGGTCAGACCGCGATGGTCGAAACCAGAATATCTTTTTATACAATGGGAAAGGATACATGATCTACTTTCTTCAACTCGTCGTGAGCGGCACGGTCGTAGGATCCATCTATGCCCTGTCGGGCCTCGGTTTTGTCTTGATATACAAATCAAGCCGGGTGTTGAACATGGCTCACGGACAGATTATCGCCTGCGGGGCATTTATTACGTTCGCGCTGACCGTCTGGGCGGGAATTCCTATTTACCTGTCCTTTATCATCAGCATGATTATCACTTTTTTCATGGCCATGAGCGTGGAACGGGTATTTCTACGCAGGTTAATCGGAGAGCCGGTGATTTCCGTTATCATGGTGACCATCGGTTTGATGTCGATCCTGGACGGTTTGATTTACCTGACACCCTTTGGAACGGAAAATTTCTCTTTCCCCGAATTCCTGCCCAAAACACCCATTACCATGGGCGGTGTATCGATCTCATGGACGCAATTCGTGGGCGTGATTATCACCTTCATGTTGATAGCGGGGTTTTCGTGGTTCTTTAAAAAATCTACATTGGGGATATCCATGCGGGCGGTCTCCGATGATCAACTGGCTTCCATGTCCATTGGGGTATCCATCCCCAAGGTTTTCGGCCTGGCCTGGGCCGCCGCCGGTTTTAGTGCGGCCGCCGCCGGAGGGATTATTGGAAATATTACGGGGCTTAATTTTGATACCCTGGTCGCGTTTGGAATTATCGTGTTCCCGGTCGTCATTCTTGGCGGGCTTGACTCCATCTTCGGCGCCATTGTGGCAGGCATCATCATGGGTTTGATCCAGCAATTCGCCGCCGGTTATCTTGACGGCCATTGGGGCTTGAACGGTACGGCCAACGTTTTGCCCTATATCATCCTTTTGATTATCCTATTATTCAAGCCTCATGGTCTTTTCGGGACCCATGAGATTGAGCGGGTGTAACGCATGTCTCAAAACCGCTGGCTGGCAACAGGCAACTTTTTCACTTCCTACAGGCAAGAGCAAAGGATCTTTCTCACCCACTTGGACCGGCTGATTTTCATCTGCCTCCTTGTTGTCTTGTTTGTCTGGCCGTTATGCGTGGAAGTCAGCAATAAGCAAATGCTGGTTATCGATAACATCCTCATCGCCATCGTTGCGATTTTGGGATTGAATATCCTCACTGGTTTTGCCGGATTGATCTCCATCGGTCACGCGGCATTTGTAGGCGTGGGGGCCTATACCGTCGCATCCTTTTCACGGGTACTGGGTGATTCCCATCTACTGCTCACCCATGGTTGGCCCTTGATGATCCTGGCCGCGGGCCTCATTGGAACGATCATGGGTGCTTTTGTGGGGTTGCCTGCGTTCCGCCTAAAACATCTGTATCTGGCCATCGCAACGCTGTCTTTTCAGATGATCTTCCAATGGACCATCAATTTTATGACCTTCTTTAACCAGGGGCAAACCATCTCGGTCGGCAGGGTATCTTGGTTCACGGGACAAATCGGCCGGAATGATCATTATCTTTTCTGGTACTATGTCACGCTCTCCATTGTGATACTGTTCAGTTTTGCCGTTCGAAATCTGCTCCGTACGAGATACGGAAGATGCCTGGTAGCGGTACGAGACAATGACCGCGCCGCTGATGCCATGGGCATACATCCGGGGTTTACGAAGGTATATGCATTTGCCCTATCCGGCTTTTTCGCAGGCGTGGCCGGCGCACTCCACGCCTATCTGTGGCGGGGGGTGGGCTATGAATCATTCACTCTACATCAATCCATATCGTATCTGGCCATGGCCATTGTCGGAGGACTGGGCACGCTTATCGGCTCATTTTTCGGACCTGCCGCGATGATCATGCTGGATTTACAGGTTGAAAACCTTTCCCAGGTCATCGGAAAATTTCTGACCGTAACCATGGACCTGGCCACGGCCTTTCGTCCATTAACCTTTGGCCTGGTCATCGTCCTGTTTTTGATGTTTGAACCCAGGGGTATTGCGAATTGGTGGCGAATTGCTCGTTCCTATGTAAAGTTGTGGCCTTTTCGATATTGATTATCATTGAAGCCTTGATTATTAACCTTTTACCCCTTACAACAAAAGGAGGAAAAAATGAAAACGGTAAAAAAAATGTTCTGGTTTATATTTATGATTTCCTGCGGTCTTTTATTCTATTCATGCGGTGAAGGTGAAAAAGTTGCTGACTTGGAATCAAAGGTAGAACAATTAACCTCTGAAAATACAACCTTGCAGAAAGACCTCACGGCCCTTAAGGAAAAAGTCGGGGAGGGACAGGTTTACAAACTTGGATGTTCACTGGCCATTACAGGGCCCACATCGGATGCGGGGAATCCTTATTCAAAAGGGGTAGAAGACTATGTCCAATATGTCAATGACGAAAAACTCCTCGGCGATAGCAAGTTGGTGTGTTTTATCAAGGACGATGGATATGAAAACGAGGCGACAAAACGAAATTTTGAAGAATTTCTTGATGAAGGCATCGTGCTTTATTTGAATTATTCAACGGGCAGCACCCTGGCTTTAAAAAATGATTTTGAAGAAGAAAAAATTCCGGTCATACCGGCTTCATTCCACGCGGGGAATTTGGAGGGTTCCCATTACATCTTTCTGCCAATTGTTTCATATTCCAATCAGGCCATTTCATTATCGGAATATATTGTCGCCAACCATAAAAAAGGCACACCACAGGCGGCGATGTTTATTAATCCATCCGCTTTCGGGAGGGGGCCTGTGGATGACCTTAAGAAGGCAGTTGCCGCCGGCTTGAAAATGGATATCCTGGAGGTGGTGGAGCATGGGCAGGATCTGGATAACACGGCCTTGTTAAAACGCCTGTTGGAGAAAAAGGTGCAATATGTCATCTGCCATACCGTTCAGCCACCTGTCGCGACACTTTTAAAAAGCGCGCAGGCCCTTGGTGTAGCGGCCAAAACCTATGGAGAACCGGGTAAATTGACATTTCTGGGTTTGCATTATGCAGGCGGCCCTGACCTGATCACCTTGGCCGGCTCAGCAGCCGAAGGTTACTATTGGACGACCTCCTATAAACTAACGTCCTATAAAGATGAGGGGGCCGACGCACAACTTGCATTGGCCAAACGATATGGTCGAGACGAGAAAACAGCCAACTCACAGAACTATACGAACGGGGTACAGGTAGCCCAAATCGCCGTTGAAGCCATTCGCCGTGCCAAGGCCAAAGGTAACGAAATCGATCGGCAGTCCCTTTATGAGGAACTCTTGGCCATGAACGGCTATGATGCCTATTATCCATTGACAACCGTGGGACCCGTGACTTTCTCAAAAGACGATCAGCAGGGCGTGGATACCCTGCAGCTTTATCGGGTTGAAGATGGTGTGTTTCAGGCGATCGGTGTCCCTTTCAGGTCGGAATTTGTGAAAAAGGTTAAATAGGTATTTTATTCCTGTCGCAGGATCGGGTGGTATCCCCTTTCGGGGATGCCATCCAGCACGGTAAACCACCTGACCAAGAACCCTTATGATCTAAGACCATGAAAACAAACGACGCCAATCCTATTCTCCTGGAGATAAACAACATAGAAGTTGTTTATAACGATATCATCCAGGTCCTTCGAGGGGTCAGCCTGAATGTACGGGCTGAGGATATCGTTGCCCTTCTGGGAACCAATGGTGCGGGCAAAACGACGACGCTTCGAGCCATCAGCGGTTTGCTTAAGCCGGAGAATGGCTTTATTAAAGATGGATTTATTCGATTCGATAACAAAGACATTACCAACCTTCTCGGGACCGAAATCGTAAAACTGGGCGCGGTTATGGTGCCTGAAGGCAGAAGGGTCTTTAAGCACCTGTCGGTCGATGAAAACATCCGGGTCGGATCCATCACCCGAAGGGATAGTTCTCAACATATTAAAATGGATATTCAGCAGATGTATGATCATTTCCCGCCCCTGAGGCCAGTCACCAATCGACTTGCAGGGTACTGTTCCGGCGGAGAACAGCAAATGATCGCGATAGCCAGGGCCCTCATGGCGGCCCCCAAAATGTTGATGCTCGATGAACCATCCCTCGGTTTGGCGCCTTTACTGGTAAAAGAAATCTTTGAAAATGTAAAAAATGTTAATAAAGAAACAGCCACCACCATCCTTGTAGTGGAGCAGAACGCCAAGATTGCCCTTGAGATATCATCTTACGCCTATATCATGGAATCCGGGAAAATCGTCCTTGAAGGATTATCCAAGGACCTAAAGGACAACCCGGATGTAAAAGAATTTTACATGGGCATCACACAAGGCGGGGGAAGAAAGTCTTTTAAAGAAGTCAAATCCTACAAAAGGCGAAAGCGTTGGATGTAAGGGTAAAAAACCATCATGCCTTCTTGTATAACTTTTTATAAAAGAGATTAACTATAATTAAATCAAGGAGTACACATGGGAATCTATGACTTTACGTTTTATAACGTCATCAATCGAAACGCGGTTATACACAAAGACAAGGATGCCTGGTTGGATGTGATAGACGGTCGAACCCTGACCTTCTTTCAAGTTAAAAACAAAGTGGATCGCTTGGCCTGTGGCCTTCAAAAGGCGGGGGTTCAAAAAGGAGACCGAATAGCCGTATTAGGGAAGAACAGCCTTGAATATTTTTTGCTTTACGGGGCGGCCTCGGCCATTGGAGCCATTGTCGTGCCTTTGAATTGGAGGCTTTCACCTGCTGAAGTGGAATTCAATCTGAAAGACTGTGAACCTGTCATTCTATTCGCGGACATGGAATATCAGAATCTCATCAAAGGGCTGAAAGAACACCTCATCTTTATTAAGGCGTATTACAATCTTGAGAGGGAAGGAGGAGATTTCCAGGAGCTTAACTTGCTCCTAGACAATCCTGGTGACTTCAAGCCAGAGGAAATCTTATCCGATGACGGATTTATCATCATGTACACTGCGGCCGTGGCCGGCCGACCTAGAGGGGCCTTATTAAGCCATGAAAATATCCTGCTGGGTAATATGCATTTCAGTTATCGATATCATCTGAGCCCCCAAGACGTCCACTTGAGCTTTCTTCCCCTTTTTCACGCGGGCGGGCTTTTCATGGCTACCACAAGCTTCCATGCGGGGGCCTTGAACGTTAACATGAAAAATTTCAATCCCGGCCAGGCCGTACAACTCATTGAAGAGAAAAAGGTCTCCATCCTCATGGAATTCACCCCCATGCTTTCATCCATTCTTGATGAATGCGGAAAGGCCAACAAGAATATCGCTTCGTTAAGAATCGCCACAGGCATTGAGACGCCGGAGACCATTGAAAGATATCAGCAGATGACCGGAGGCACCTTTTACTGCCTATACGGTCAGACGGAGACATCCTGTGTGGCGACCTTCGGCGCCTATGATGATCGGAAAGGCTCCTCTGGTAAAACCATTCCCCTGGCGGAGGTCAGGTTGGTGGATGACTATGATCATCCGGTTCCGGCTGGTGACATAGGGGAGATCACCATGAAAGGCCCCATGGTATTTAAGGGCTATTGGAATCTTCCCGAAGATACGGCCTATACATTTCGAGAAGGCTGGCACCACACCGGTGATCTCGGCCGTTTTGATGAAGACGGTTTTCTCTGGTATGCGGGGCGCAAACCTGAAAAGGAGCTTATCAAACCCGGCGGGGAAAATGTCTATCCCGCCGAGGTGGAGAAAGTGATTCTTCAACATCCTGCCGTTGAAAAAACAGTGGTTTTTGGCGTACCGGATCCCAAATGGAAGGAAGGGATCAAAGCGGTCTGCAAATTGAAAAAGGGAGAAAGCATCAAGGAAGAGGATTTGATCGATTTCGTGGGAGCACGGATAGCCCGGTTTAAGAAACCCCAATATGTGGCGTTTGTGACGGATTTCCCCCTGCTTGAGGACGGATCCCCTGACAGGGCAAGGATCAAAAAACAATATGGGGGTTCACAATAAGCTTAAGGGTATCAGACCCTCATGACTTTAGAGGAGGCCCGATGCTGAAGCAACCCTGCTTTGGTTTACCCCAGAAAGAAATCACGTCGCTTACGAGTTGCGAAGGTTAGGCATGAAGTCAAGGCTCAAGGCATATGGCACAAAATCCAGGGTCATGAATGAATAGATTTTTTTTACGGGCCTTGCGCCCTGCGCCTTCAGCCCTGAGCCTTTCTTATGGCCTAGGGCAAAAAGGCAGACAAATCCTTCGTATATCCCTTTAGTACCTTATAACCATGATCGGTTAAGGCGTTTATCGCCTTTTCACCGTCCTTGGCATCCACTCGCATCACGAGCTGATAAACGCCCGGATATTCCTTTTCAGGCCATGTGAACAAACTCCGTATGTTCACATCTTCATCCTTTAATATCTTTGTCACATCAGCCATCACCCCCACGTGATCTTTTACTAGGACAGAGAATCTCAGGCTTTCTTTGTTGATTCCGATGGCTTGAAGGATGATGCCGAGGACATCATTGGTCGTGATGATACCAACCAGATCTCCATTTGCAAGGACAGGGAGCGCGCTGATCCTGTTTGTTTGAAGGATATGCGCGGCGCGTTCAATGGTTGTGTCCGGTGTCGTCGTAATAACGGCCTTACTCATGATCATTCCGACATTTACCTTGTCTAAAAGATAGTTCAACTCGTGCGCACTCAATGTGGTGACCTTTGAAGCCCAATTCTCTTTAAGGTTTCTGTCCGAAACCACGCCGAGAAGTTTCTTGTTATTATCCACAACCAATAGATGGGCTATCTTTTTTTCCATAAGGATCTCTCGAGCCTCTAACAAAGAGGTCTCCATAGAAACCGTCACAAGGTCCGTCTTCATGATACGTCCAACGTGCATAATAACCTCCTTACAAAAGGTTGGCATGTTAGAAAAGAAAGCGGAATTCTTAAAGCACCCGGGGATAAAACCGATGCGAGACGCAGGACTGAAATTATTATATCAATTGGTTGAATATGCAAGTATTTATTCGATCTTGTCAACAAATGCTCTTCTTTTTGAACCAGCAAGATCAGAAGAAACGCATATTCTTCATCAGTCTCCCGGGATTACATAACGGGGATGCTTATCGAAGACCTTATAATAGGGTGTCGTGGGATCAATATCTTCTTTCGGTACAAGTCTTCTAAAACGCCCTTCCGCTTCCGCTTGTTCCAATCGTTTTAGGAACACCTCTTTCACACGTCCCAGCGACGCCTTGGCCCGGGCCTCATAATCTATGTATACAGCACCGGTGGGACATATCATCTCACAGAAAAAACAACTTGTGCAGTTCCTCGCAAATCTTGGAGGCGACACGGAGAGATCAATATCTTCCATCGGGCAGTTATCCATGCAAAGCCGACATTCCGGAAAGCGGCATTTTTCTTTCATCAGAGTAGGCATAGGTTTTGGGAGATTGCTGGGTGGGAGTTCGGGCGTCTCGGGGAATGTAGGAATGAGTTCGGTCTCACCATTATCAATCCGCCGACTCAATTCAACCATTTCCCTCCCAAATACCTCGGCCTCCTTCAAGTCCAATTCATCGGGATGTCCGTCTGTATAATATGGCTTCGGAAGCGTCGGTCGAAACACACTCCCATACCAGTCGTTCATACCGATGATGATAAGATCCTTTTTCTTTAGCAGGCTTATGACCTGTGGGAAAAAAGGCTCCGGTAAGATACCATGCGTGCAAAAGGCAATAGCGTGTTTTCCTTTAAGAGAAGGGACGGCGCTAAAGAAAAGCCTGACATTTAACGGAACACCACCCCAAACCGGACTCCCCAGGGCAATTAAGTCATAATCGATTAACCGGTGGGCGGAGATTTCACTCATTTTGGCTATATCACAAAAGTCCGAATGTCCCCTCATACCTTGATAAACGGCCCTTGCGACCTTTTTTGTGCTCCCAGTAAGGGAAAAATAGATAACAATGCTCTTCATATTGAAATGACCTAATATCCAAATGTAAATCTGGAACTTGCCTTGTGGACAACCCGCCCGAATTCACGCATCCATTTGTGCTCCTCCTCTGATAATGGCCCTTTTTCACGAAGCTGATTCAAATTCTCTTGGAGTTGCCGACGATCTTTCGGGCCTGTCAGAACCAGGTCGACATTGGGATTGTTCAGGCAGAAACGATAGCAATCAGCCGCCGTCATCACCGGCCCCTCCCAGCCTTTCGGACGTTTCAGGAGGGCGCCCCATCGTGTGGCTGTGTAGGCCACCATAGCGGGCCTCCGCCTGGCCAGATAAGGGAATATGTCCTGCTCCGCCCCGGTATGGGCGGCATTATAACGGATCATAAACATGTCCAAAGGAGAATCGCCGGCCAGCTTTCCCGCCCGCTCTCGATCATGAATACTGACACCGATGGCCCTCACCATACCCGACTCCCGAAGGGTTATCAAGGTTTCTAATGTGGCCGGGGTCAGTGCGCTGGTGCGACCAAGCCAAAAGAGCTGAAAAATATCGATATAATCCGTGTCAAGCTCCTTAAGTATCTGTTCGCAACCCCGCTTGACACTGCCACCAAAAAATCCGAGTAAAGGCCCGCAAGCCAAAATAACAGGCTTCCGATCTCTTTTAAGGGCAGCTTTAAGTGCTGGGGTAACCTTTCGTGCCCGGGATGTCCAAAACAGATAGTTCATGCCTTGAGCCAGTGCCCATTCCAGATCATCGCCGTCAATGCCATAATTGGTTGCCAGTCCGAGCCGAAAAACCTGTTTCCCAAATGTCGGGACATCCCGATATAAGAAGCTGTCATTCATAGCTTTGGTTCCCATCTATTCAAAATATTATTGTTCATACATTCTAAAATATCAATTGTCTATTGTCTATGTCCTTCCGTTCTGATACGTTCCCTCCCCATGAAACAGAAGATCTTTTACGGATGGTGGATCGTTCTTTCCTGCTTTTTGATCAGCCTTTATGTGGGAAGCACAATCTTTTACAGCTTCACGGCCTTTTTTGAACCCATAGCCGAGGAGTTTAAGTGGAGCTATGCCCAGATATCCCTAGCCTCCAGTCTTCGGGGGCTTGAAATGGGGCTGCTGGCCCCTTTGGTGGGTTTTCTGGTTCATCGTTTCGGGTCCAGGAAGCTCATCTTCTGCGGTGTCATCATCATCGGGTTTGGAATGATCCTTCTCAGCAGGACCCAATCCCTACTTATGTTTTATGCCGCATTCCTTCTTATATCATTCGGAGCAGGTGGCTGCACCAATGTGACCAATATGACGGCAGTGACCAACTGGTTTAATAAAAATTCCGGTAAAGCCTTGGGCTTCATGTCAACCGGTTTTGGATGTAGCGGCTTAATAATCCCCCTCGTTGTCTTTCTCATCGATGCTTATGGGTGGAGGAACACCCTGATCATTTTGGGGGTGGGAATGTGGACACTGGGTATCCCCCTTTCCTTTATTATCAGGGACAATCCTGAGCCATATGGATATCTCCCCGATGGTGTTGAAAGCGATCCGACTGATAAAGATGCAGGTGCGCAAGAGGAAAAGACCGATCTCCCTTTTATCAAGGCATTTCGGAAAAGATCGTTTCTGTTCATCAATCTTACAGAATCCATCCGCTTTTTGGTCCTAAGCTCCATACTCCTCCATATCATGCCCTATCTCACCACAATAAATATCTCGCGATCCACGGGCGGTCTGGTCACAGCCAGCCTGCCCCTACTCAGCATCCTGGGCCGATTCGGTTTCGGCGGATTGGGGGATCGATATGATAAACGCTATATCATGAGCCTTGCGTATGTATGCATGGCTACAGGGGTTTTTCTCTTAAATTTTGCGAATAACCAATTTATTTTGGCCCTCTTCATCCTGTTATTCTCTTCCGGTTACGGAGGACTCGCGGTGATCAGGGCCTCAATCCTGAGGGAATATTACGGTAGAAAACTGTTCCCGCGAATGATCGGGATCATGCTGGGAGTCTCGTCAATTGGTGGTATCATCGGACCGACCTTTACGGGATGGATCTATGATACTTATGGAAGCTATCACTTCATCTGGTACGCAGCCGCAGGTATTCTCCTCCTCTCCATTGTCTTGATATTGAACGTTAAACCGGAATCCCACCCCTAAAACCCTAAATCACCTTACTTGATCATTGCACCCCAATAGACGGAAATGGGGTATTTTAAATAGCGCCGGGTTTTTATTCGCATCTTCCGGCCCTGCATAGTTTGTTGCCGTTAAACAGTAAGCATCCGGTCTCACCACACTGTTGGTATTGAATGGTAGTCTGGTTGCCATTATTGTATTGAACGAAAATAAGACCTTGTTGATAATCACCTTGGATACGCCAGGTGCCCGCACCCCCACTTTGACCTGCGGCCCCCCAGGACATGGACGGGTTCCCAAGGGAGTCACTGGAGCCACCGCTGTATGATGACTCGGTGTAATCGTGATAGATTCCCCCAGGGCAGAGCCCAATTTTACGTTCGGTAGAACCGGTATACCCCCACCAGATCCCGGCAATCTGACGCGCCAGTTCGTTGCTATCCACGGAGCCCTGACCTGGAACACTCTGGACGGAAGGTGATGACGGTGAAATTTCCCCGCTTACCCTGGCAAACGGCATTTGATAACCATCCGGAAATGTGATCACTAGGGTTTGTCCTTGAAAAGAGTAGGGATAATCCACTATTTCACCATCGTCCTGAATCCTGATGGCGCCCTGGACGAGGCTATATTGTATGGGTTCCCCGTCAAACACCAATACATTATCGGATTGAAAAACGAGGTTGATTATCCCCTCAGATCCACGGTATTGCCAGGTCCCCGTTAATGCAGGGTCGCCCGCGCCAAAGGTCAGTGAGCCGATCCCCAAAAACAACAACAATGATAAACTTATCGTTTTGATTATAGAACCCATACCTTCCAAAAACCTCCCCTAAGATTTATAAATGATTACTAAAATAAAACCTTTATATTAGCCCAATCTGGATATAAACAGCATCAGGAGCCCGCAAAGGGCTAGGATACAACCTATGCCCAATAAAAGCACCTCCACAAACCATTTATTCAAGAACGTATCAATGATGGCCTTTTCCGGATGATCCGGCATATAAAGAACATCAACCGGTGTTCCCAATTTCAATGAAGGCTTGCTGGAATAAACACCGGTTACCTCGTGGGATTCGCCCTTCGATGTTTGATAAGCAATAACCGGCGCAACGGTTTCTCCCTGAAACATATTTTGCTCTTCCCTGAAAAGAGTACCGTTTTCTCCGGAGGAATCAACAAAAACGGTTTGATCATTTTTTTTAAACCGGGTTACCCGGCCCTGCACCCTGATCGCGACGGCGATCTTATTCTTCTTCTTACGGTATAGGATAAGGCCGATGATGATGGGAATGATACCAAAGATCAGCACGCCAAAACCCGCAATATCAATCGTGTCCATTCAATAAACTCTCCCTTCTAACAGGTTTTTTTCATAAGAATTTTTGATGGTCTCGCAAAAAACCGTCACCCCGGTCCCATGTCAAGTACGGGATAAGCTGCGGCCCGGGGCCAGATTCCATGTAACTATTTGAAAAGGCTGGATTCCGGTCTTCGCCTGTCTGCGTGCGTACACGCACAGGCAGGCCGGAATGACAAAAATAAGTGTTTTTCGACCTTTTACGAGTTCATCAATTTTATCTACATGGACATTATTAGCCAATGAGTTTTCAAAATCATCATTTCTTTCGAATCAGATAGATATCCGCCTCAATCATCTGGTTATTCTCATAAAAATGGTGCACAAAATAGACATTGCCGTCACCGTCCGCCGTGGGTTCCCCCGCAAACTGGGATACGACTTCTTCAGGGGTATCCCATGTCCCCCCGGTATTTTTGGAGCGAAAGATGGCCCCAAAATAGTCCGGTGTCCCTATGGGTGGATTGATATCAATCCGGCTGTCCCCGCAAAACCAAAGCTCCTGACCATCCGCTGTGAGAAACGGATAACCTTCGTCCCTTGATGTGTTCAATTCTTCCAGATTGACCGGTTGTCCCCAAACCCCGCCTGTTTTTTCAACCTTCCACAGATCCCTACCTCCCTTGCCTCCGGCCCGATCGGAGTGATAATAGATCGTATTGCAATCGGCGGTGATGTGAAACTCACCGATTTCATAATCAGGGTCATTCAATGTCTCATCCAATTCACCATTCGTCCATCGGCCGTTTATGAACTCGGAAAAATAATGGTGGATACCAGTTGTCCCGCAAACCGCGGCGCAATACCAGATGAAATCGCCCTGCACACATGCGCAGCCTTCAAGGGATAATACATCAAAAAGCCACATTTTTTCAGGCGCCTCCCAGGTATTCAGATTACGTGCGGATCGATAGATACCTGTTGAGGGGTCAAGAACCTGTCCTTCCGCAGGGACCTCCACATCCGGCGTAAAAAAGAAATACAGGGTATCGGTACCCATGTCATAAAAGGGGGAATCCTCTGCGCCAGCCGTATTCATGTTGCCGTCTAAAGGTTCCGGGTCTTCATACTCATCGGTCAGGTGAAGAACAGGTGGCGCCGCATCCTTATCCGGGGTCACTTTATCAGCGCCGGGGGGGATGTAATCCTCACGGTCGATCTGTATTTGGTCAGTCTTTTGACATTCTGCAGGAGATTCCCTGGATTCCTCTGAGCCGCCGCCACATGACATAAGAGAGAAAAAAACCATAAAAACAATGATGAAAGATCTCATTTTTATCTCCATCTTATTGTTGGCTTTTTTCGTTCAGGCATTCGATAATAGGGAAATTTCGCATAGCCCAGCATCATGGGGTAATGATGGATATGCCTTTCAGGTAGGCCCAATCCTTTTTTTATTTCCGGGACATAGCGCAGGGCGTTCTGTAACAGGCCGGCCCAGCAGCAACCCAAGCCCATATGGCCGGCAGCCAATTCCAGATAGGCAAGCGCAATGGAAATGTCTACCAAACCATTGGGATCTTCTTTTGGAGCCGAAACAACGATCAAAACGGGCGCCCTTCGTAAAACAGCATCATATCCCAGGTCCCAAGCCTCTACAATGCGCGGTATATACATGAGCGCAGGATTATCCGGATTGTCCTTGATTAAACGGCGCATCCAGTTCACGGTCATTCCGGCCAACCTTTTGATTTCCGTTTTATCCGTAATGACAAGCCATTCCAAAGGTTGCGCATTGCTGGCTGTAGGCGCATAGCGGGCGATTTCAATCAAGACTTTTATCTTGTCTTTTTCAACATCCTGATCTTTTTTAAAGACGCGAACCGAGCGCCGGGAGCGTAAAAATTGGATAACTTGTTCCGCTGAGAGTGCGAGATCCCTGTTGATTTCCGGAGAGGCATTTAAGGGCACCCGTTCATGATTCAGCGCGCCATGGGGACAAACCGCCACGCAATGACCGCACTCGATACACATTGCCTCACCCCCCGGCACCATTTCCGGAAAGCCATCCCCATCCCTGAGACGAATAATGGCGGCCGGGCATTCCTTGGTGCAGAAACCATCTTTTTTACATTTCACTTCATCGATATGTATAAGGCTCATTTTTTTCTCCTATCTTGCCTGTCCAAAAGGGGTTTTTGGACAGGCATGAGGGGATATATTATAAATAGATGAAGGCTCTGTAAAGAAGGTTGTTTCTAAGTCATATGGTTTCAACCCTGTATCAATAACAGTTTATGAATATAATCAATATGTTTCATGATCCATTACAAGAAATATCTCTTTCAGCATGAGATCAACCATGCTATAATTATTGTCGACTTTTTCCTGCTGACCCGGAAATTCCTCTACTTAAAGATACAGGCAAATCTTCTTCCCATTCCGTTCGGAAGCTGCACCACCTTTGGTAGGCTGTCATTTTTTCTAAACAATGAAGATTCAAAGCTCATTTTCAAAAAATTCGAAATATTGGAGCCTTTCGAAATGAATTTGAAACAATCCGGTTTTCGTTCTTTGGCCTCACAGTTCCGGCGGGATTACTTTATTGTTTCTATTGTCCCGGTTTTGTTATTATTTACGGTCTTTATAGTCGGCGCAATGGTCACTCGAGATTATCTGGCCGATCTCATTGTTCAATCGACTTCAGACCTGAATCAAGAAGCGGAGCATCACCTGCAGGAATTAGGCGAGCAGATCATCCTCATGAAGGCCCGCGATGTTGCCAAACAACTGGAGGTCTATTTCCGGATGTATCCCAATAAAATCATTGAAGAGATGCGTGACGACCCTGTTTTCATGGATATCGCCATACAAAAAGTCGGGGAAACAGGCTATACTGCCGTGACTGAAGCATATACCTATCTCTTTCGCGTACATCCCAATGAGAAACTAAATGACCGGGATATGAGATTTCTCGCTAAACAGATGCCCACCTGGTGGAAAATCATCGAAGAGGCCATAGATGGTGATGAGACCGTCGGTTATTATGATTGGCTTGAACCGGACGGATCAGTACGGCAAAAATTTCTGGCCACCACACCGGTTAGCATGCCGCTACACGGAATCACCGTCATGGCCTCCGCCACAACCTACATCGATGAGTTCTCGACACCGGTCAAGGATATGAAGCTCAAAGCCGAAAATATTGTCCGCCTCTATCAACGCTATATCGCCCGACAGTCGTCTATTTTGATAATCGTTGCCGTCGCGGTGATCCTGATGGCCTTTTACGGCATCTATTTGCTGGGAAGAAAAGCGGCATCCCGCTTCATCATGCCCATTATGCAGCTCGCGGATACGGCCGACCATTTAGGGGAGGGTAAATGGGACCTGGCCCTTCCTGACAACATCCTACAAAGGCAGGATGAGATCGGAACGCTGGCACAAGCATTCAATAGTATGTCGGGCCAACTCAAAACGCTGTTCAGCAGTCTGGAAAAAAAGGTTAATGAGCTAAAGCAGGTTCAGGAGGCCCTAAAGAAAAGCGAGGAAGAATTACGCGCCTTGTACGAAGAATCTAAACGGGCTGAAGAGTTGTACCGGTCGTTGATCCATTCTTCGGCCGATGCCATTGTCATTTACGATCTGGAAGATCGGGTAACCTATATCAGTCCCATGTTTACAACCCTTTTTGGCTGGGCATCAGAGGAGTTGGAAGGGCGATCAATTCCTTTTATTCCGGAATCCGAGCAAGATGCCACCATGGAGATGAGACAAAAGGTCATTGATCATGGCAAGCCGTGTCAGGGGTTTGAAACCAGACGAATGACCAAAGATGGCCGTTTGATGGATGTCAGTCTAAGCGCTTCGCGTTATGACGACCATGAAGGACACCCGGCAGGCATGCTCGCTATTTTCCGTGATATTTCCGAACGAAAACGACTTGAGACCCAGCTCCACCATATCGAACGAATGGAGGCCATCGGGACATTGGCCGGCGGCATCGCCCATGATTTCAACAATCTGCTTATGGCCATTCAGGGCAATGTAACCGAAATACGGTACGATATGAAAACATCCCATCATCATTACAAATATCTAGTCAATATTGAAAAGCAGGTGGAGAGAGGAGCTTCACTCACCCGTCAGTTGCTCGGGTATGCCAGGAAAGGCAAATATGAAGTGAAGCCGCTTAACCTCAATGATATTCTTTCGGAAAGCGCGGAGACCTTCCAACGCACTCGAAAAGATATTACCATTCACCATGATCTTTCAATGGACCTTTTTGCCATTGAAGCTGATCCTGCCCAGATGGAACAGGTACTCATGAATCTTTTTATCAATGCTTCCGATGCAATGACGGATGCCGGCGAACTGTTTTTGAAAACCGATAATGTGTCATCTGAAGAGATGTCCAATAAGCCTTTTGCGCCAAAACCCGGAGACTATATCTTACTGACCGTACGCGACACGGGTTCGGGAATGGATCAAAAAACCATGGAACGAATCTTCGATCCTTTTTTCACGACAAAGGCAATGGGAAGAGGAACCGGATTGGGACTCGCCTCAGTATATGGCATCGTAAAAGGTCACGGTGGGTACATTGAAGTGGACTCTGAAAAAGGTGTAGGAACTACTTTCAAAATATATCTGCCTGCTTCGAAAAAAGCCGTTGAGACTTCTGTCACGGAACCGGAAGAAGTCGTTCAAGGTACGGGGACCATTCTATTAGTGGATGATGAAGACATCATTCTGGAAACGGGGGCCCGCATGTTGGAAATATTGGGGTATACGGTCTTAAAGGCTGAAAGCGGGAAAATGGCCATCAAGCTATATGAAAAGCACAATACGCGCATCGATCTGATTATCTTAGATATGATCCTGCCTGATATGGGGGGCGGAATCATTTTTGATCGTCTCAGGGAAATCAATCCCAAGGCTGCCGTGCTTTTATCCAGTGGATACAGCATAGATGGCAAGGCCACTGATATCCTCAACCGGGGATGTATCGGATTCATCCAGAAACCTTACACCTTAAAGCAGCTTTCTCGAAAATTAAGAAGCATTCTAAAAGACGATTGATTGATCAATGGGTCTCGTTTCTGTTTGAGTGTTGATTCTTGTTGAACCTTGATAAAAGACCTCGCAACTACGTTTAAAAAATGCATATTATTTTAGATTTTTGAAAAACTTAGCGTGAACCTATGGATTCCGCGATCAAGTCGCGGAATGACCGTGCAAAAACCAGAGGTGATCATTTACAGTCGCGTAACCAAAAACCAGGCTGGTCATTCCGCGACTTGATCGCGGAATCCAATCGTTTGGATTTAGAAAAACCTAAACTGTTACAAAAATGCAAATAGGATGAACACCCCTTTACTCCAATGTATGAGATCTTCAAAAGGTCGCGCTTCATCCCTCCATAAATCGAGTGGGAGACAGGAGGAGTAGATCCGTCCATCAATCGGAATTTTTCCCTAGCAGGTAAGGCGTACACAATGGCATTACAGAGGACCGCCGAAAACTGCCATGTTCCATACGGAAGGTTGATCCGTTTTGGAATGATGAGGTATTCGCATGAGAAAACATAACCCCGAAGATAAAGAAGCCTTATTAGAAGAGATCGCCGGATTAAAGCAAAGAATAAAGGAATTGGAACAACCGGTCGTGGGAGAAAATGGTTTTATTAACCCCTTTCAGGACCACGAGGGGATCTACCGATTCATAGCTGAAAACACGGCCGATATCATATCCATAATGGATATGGATTTGCATTTTGTTTACATCAGTCCATCACTTACCCGCATCCGCGGTGTCACTCCCGAGGAAGCCGTTGCCCAGACCCTCGAACAGATATTGACTCCTGGATCATTGGAAAAGGCATTCGCCGTGTATAAGGAGGAAATGGTGTTGGAGGCCTCCGGAACCGCTGACCCTGAAAGGACCCGCCTGGTGGAATTGGAAATATACCACAAGGACGGTACCGGTATCTGGTTGGAAAATAATATTTCATTTATTCGGAACCAGCAAGGGGCCCCCACCGTTATTTTGGTTGTCTCTCGAGATATTACCGATAGGAAACGGGCTGAACGGAACCTTATGGAAAGTGAATGGCGTTTCCGCGTTGCCACCGAATTGTCCGGCCAACTGGTCTGGGATCTGGACCTGGATACGGAGAAGATCGCATGGGCCGGGGCTGTTCAAAAGATCACGGGCTTCACGGCTGAAGAGTTTCAAGAGGTCGATCTGTCCGCATGGAGAGAAATGATCCATCCGGATGATAGAGAAAGGGTGGCCTCGACCCTGGATAAAGCCATAAAAGATGGGACGAAATATGGCTGCGAATATCGTCTCCAAAAAAAGGATGCCTCTTACCTCTATGTAGAGGATGGTGGCATGGTCCTCTCCTTTGACAAAAACCGCAGGATGATGGGGACCTTGCAGGACATTTCGGAAAGGAAGAAGGCCGAAGAGGCACAAAAGGAAAGTGAATCGAAGTACCGCCTGATCGCGGAGAACATGGTGGATATCATCTCGATACTGGATATGAATCTTCGTTATACCTTTGTGAGTCCGTCAATCCTGCGGGTCCGGGGATTTACCGTCGAAGAAGCCATGAAAGAGACTCTTGAAGAGACGATGACACCCGAATCTTTAAAAGTCGTAAACAAGGTTTTTGAAGAAGAGCTGGCGTTGGAAAATACCGGCAGGGCCGATCCCGAGAGAACCCGCATTCTGGAACTGGAAGAGTACAAGAAAGACGGCACCCTGATCTGGGTCGAAAACACCTTGTCTTTTCTTCGCGATGAAGACCAAAGACCCGCGGGAATTCTCGTTCTGGCCCGCGACATCACCGAACGTAAAAAGGCGGAACAGTCCTTAAGAGAATCGGAAAATAACCTCCGTACCATTTTCGATAACACGTATGATGCGATCTTTATCCATGATACTGATGGAAAGGTCATGGACGTCAACCAGACTCTGCTTGATATGTATGGCGTAACCAGAGAACAGGCCCTTCAGATGTCCATCGCCGAAGATTTTTCAACCCCCGACAATCCTATTGGTCAACTGAAAGATCGGTGGAACCGGGTACTCCAGGGAGAGTCCTTGACTTTTGAGTGGGAGGCAAGGCGGCCGAATGACGGTTCTATATTTGATGTGGAAGTGGCCCTTAATGGAATCACCCTGGGAAATCGAAAAGTCGTGCTTGCCAATGTTCGGGATATTTCCAGCCGGAAGACCGCCGAGAAAATTTTAAAGGAAAGTGAAGAAAAGTTTCGTGCCCTTGCCGAGCAAAACATCGATACCATTATGCGTTTTGACCGGCAGTACCGCCATCTTTATGTGAACCCCGTCGTGGAAAAACGGACAGGGATACCAGCGGAAGGCTTCATCGGAAAGGTTTATGGAGAGGTGGGCCTTGCCGAACACCAATCTCCCTTTTTGAAAGAGGCCATTGATCACGTATTTCAATCCAGAGAAGTTCACCGTATTGAATGTCGATTGCCTGCTGGTAACTGGATCGACTGGATATTGATGCCGGAATTGGATCAATCCGGACATGTGAAGGCCGTCATTACCTCAGGGCGAGACATCACCGACCGCAAAGCCCTTGAGGAACAACTTCGTCAATCCCAGAAGATGGAAGCCGTCGGCCAACTGGCTGGAGGCGTGGCCCATGATTTCAATAATATGCTCCAGGCGATCATTGGTTATACGGAAATTGTCCTGTCTTCCCCCAGCCTCCATGAGAGCGATCACGCCAAAATAACTGAAATACGAAAGGCAGGTCTGAGGGCGGCGGAACTTACTCGTCAACTGCTGGCTTTCAGCAGACGTCAGGTGCTTCATCTCGGGCCTCTTAACCTGAACCTTGCGTTGAATAATCTTTTAAAAATGCTCCGGCGCCTTATCGGTGAAAACATTGAGTTGACTCTCCATCCTGAAGAGGATTTATGGACGGTCAATGCCGACCGGGGCCAAATGGAGCAGGTGCTTCTGAATCTTTGTATCAATGCGAGGGATGCCATGCCTCAAGGAGGTCAACTGGCGATCGAAACCAGAAATGTCGTTCTGGGTGATAGGTATTGCGCACAAAATGAAGCGGTAGAACCAGGCCGGTATGTGCGTTTAAGCGTTACAGACTCCGGTTGTGGAATGAGCCCGGAGATCCGGATGAAAGCGTTTGAGCCCTTTTTCACCACCAAAGAAAAGGGAGAAGGCACGGGATTGGGCCTCGCCACTGTCTACGGCATCGTGCGACAACATAACGGCATGATCCATGTCTATAGTGAAATAGAAAAAGGCTCCCGATTCAGCGTCTACCTCCCGGTCATTGAATCGATCAGGATGGCGGCTGTTCTTGAACCTGAAAGGCCTGTCTCGGGAGGCCACGAAAGCATTCTCATAGCGGAAGACGATGAGCACATTCGCTTGGTTACCGATGAGATTTTGAGGAGCGCCGGCTACCATGTCCTCATGGCGGTCGATGGAGAGGATGCTGTTCGCATGTACCATAGCTGCGGGGAAAAAATCGATTTACTGCTGTTGGATGTCGTTATGCCGAAGAAAAGCGGCAGGGAGGTTTTTGATGAGATTCAATCCGTCAACCCGGCTATCAGGTGTCTTTTTATGAGTGGATACAGTGAAAGCGCCGTGCATACCCATTTCATTCTTGATAAGGGCTTTCTGCTGATACAAAAGCCCTTTAACAATAATGAGTTATTGAGAATGATACGTCAGGCCTTGGACCAAAGGTAGGTGATGCGGAGCCTGAAAGGTATTTACTCCAGGGATATTTTCCGATAAAGTCAAAAAGGGTTATCCATGGTTTTTCCATTGGAAAGGACGGGAGGGTGAACCGTACCCCCGGTTTTTGTGATTGGACTCTTGGCCTATAATGATGACTGGTTTATGAAAACAACGAAATCTGTTAAAGGAGATACCCATGCAACTGGCAATGATCGGGCTGGGTCGAATGGGCATAAACATGGCCAGACGCCTAATAAAAGGCGGTCATGAAGTGGTTGGCTATAATCGTACTCGAGAAAAGACGGAGCAACTCGTACAAGAGGGCGCGACCGGAGCTTTTTCAATCCCAGAGGTCGTTGAAAAACTCAGGTCCCCGCGCATTGTTTGGCTCATGCTGCCGGCTGGTCAAGTCATTGATGAGCATCTCGATCGCTTTAAAGAGATCTTATCCCCCGGTGATATGGTGATTGACGGCGGGAACACCTATTATCGAGACGATATCCGGCGCGCTGATCTCCTTAGTGACAAAGATATCCGTTTTATGGATGTTGGAGTGAGCGGCGGCATATGGGGCTTGGAAAAAGGATACTGCCTAATGGCGGGAGGCAAAAAAAATATCTTCACATATCTTGAACCCGTATTTCAAACCCTTGCACCGGAAGAGGGTTATCTGCTTTGCGGTGATGTGGGGGCGGGGCATTATGTGAAAATGGTCCATAACGCCATTGAATACGGTATGATGCAGGCTTACGGGGAAGGGTTTGATATCCTTAATGCGTCTCCCTATGCCGATACACTCGTTTTTGCCGATGTGGCCCACCTGTGGAATCAGGGCAGTGTGGTGAGATCATGGCTCTTGGAACTTGCGGAGAGAGCCTTTCAAAAAAATGAAAGGCTCTCTGATATCAAGGGCCAGATTGAAGATTCAGGAGGAGGCCGATGGACCTTAGAACAGGCGATTGATGCAGGCGTCTCCGTACCGGTTATCGCATTGTCATTAATGCGCCGGTTTGAGTCGCAGGCGCGGGATTCTTTCTCAAACAAGGTGGTGGCGGCCCTACGAAGAGAGTTCGGGGGGCATGAGACTATGTCGGTTGACAAAAAACGGGGTGATTGAATGGATCAAAAAGAAAGCCATGGGAAAACAATTGTCATTGGCCACATACAGGATGGCTCTCCCGTTGACCGATGCGTGATGGAGCATTTGAGTGATCCATGCGCGATTTTGATCGTAGGTGCTTCCGGAGATCTGACGGGAAGGAAAATCATCCCGGCCTTGTTTAATCTATATCTACACAGTGGTCTTCCGCGCCGTTTTTTTATCGTCGGTTGCGCCCGCACTGAACTGGGGGGCAATGGATTCCGAGAGAAAATGAGATATGCGTTGCCCTTTGATGACGAGATAGATGAAACAAAGTGGCGGCATTTTTCACACCATCTCCATTATCGAACTATTGACTATGATGATTTATCATCTTTTTTAAAACTCAAACAAGATCTGGAAAGGCTTGAGATACAATTCAAGACGCAAGGGAACAGACTTTTTTATCTGGCCATTCCGCCGTCCCTTTATAGGCAAACGGCCCGAATGATTGGGACGGCGGGCCTCTCCAAGGAACAAGAAAATGGAAACGGATGGGTTCGAATTGTTGTGGAAAAGCCGTTCGGGCGAGACCTGGAAACAGCTGTTGACCTGGACAAATCACTTCATGAGCATTTTAGGGAACATCAGATTTATAGAATCGACCACTACCTGGCCAAAGAAACGGTCCAAAACATTTTGATGTTTCGTTTTGCCAATGCCATCTTTGAGCCTGTCTGGAACAGGACCTATATTGATCATATAACCGTTATGGCGGCTGAAGACCTCGGTGTGGAACATCGAGCAGGCTATTATGAACAGGCCGGTGTATTGAGGGATATGTTTCAGAACCATATGATGCAACTATTGGCTCTTACGGCCATGGAACCTCCTTCACGGTTTGAGGCGGATCGTGTACTTGATGAAAAAGTCAAGGTCTACCGCGCACTTCGGCCCTTCCCCGTAGACGATATGAGGGGTAATCTCGTACTTGGACAATATACGTCCGGAACCATACATGGCATGCCGGTTCCCGCCTATCGTGAAGAAGAAGACGTGAGTCCGCAATCATTTGTCCCCACATTTGCCATGATGAAAATATTTCTGGATAACTGGCGATGGCAGGGAGTGCCGTTTTATCTCACATCCGGTAAAAGGATGGCTAAAAAATTAACGGAAATCATCATCCAGTTTAAAGAAGTCCCTCACTCCATGTTCCGGCAGATACTCGGTGAGCACATCACGGCAAACCGACTGATCCTTGGCATCTATCCCGAGGAACGCATTACCCTGACATTTCAAACCAAGAATCCGGGCGCCAAGGTCTGTTTGCGATCCGTGACCATGGACTTTCATTATGATCAAGGTGTTACTGGGCCTTCATTGGATGCCTATGAAAAAGTGCTTATGGATTGCATGCTTGGTGATCATATGCTTTTCTGGCGGCAAGACGGAGTAGAGCTTTGCTGGTCTTTTTTAACACCTATCTTAAGGGTATGCGAAGAATGTAGTGCAAAAGCCGGGATCTTACTACCTTACGGTGCCGGTACATGGGGACCTGAGGAGATTGAGAAACTAAAATAAAAGTCTCATTTTAGATTGTTGAAAAACTTGGCGCAGACCCATGGATTCCGCGATCAAGTCGCGGAATGACCAGCCTAGTTTTGGTTACGCGATGGTAAATGATCACCTCTGATTTTTGCACGATCATTCCACGACTTGATCGCGGAATCCAATCGTTTGGAGTTAGAAAAACTAAATTGTTACAAATAAAAAAATCATCTCCAAGGGCATTGCTCGGATATAAGAGTGGAAGTTTTTCCTGAGGATGTGGATTTTATTTAGACAGTAATGACTGAAATCATTATTCACAAAAAATCGGAAGAATTGGCCCGGGCAGGGGCCGGGATGATCCTGACCTGGGCAAAGGAGGCCGTTGCAGAGAAAGGATTTTTTTTGTCGGCCATATCCGGCGGCTCTACACCGAGACCTTTGCATCGGCTATTCAAAGAAGAACCGTATTTGTCCGAGATGCCATGGAGTGCTTTTCATCTGTTTTGGGTGGATGAGCGGTGTGTGAGGGCAGAAGATCCGGACAGTAATTACGGCACGGCGAAAAAGGATTTTTTGGATAGAATCCCTATTCCGAAACATCAAATCCATCCCATGCGGGGAGATGTCCGACCTGATAAGGGGACCGAACAATATCAAAAAGAACTGGAGACATTCTTTCATTCAAGAGGAAAGATTGATCCGGTTTTTGATCTTATCCTACTGGGGATCGGTACGGATGGACACACAGCCTCGCTTTTCCCGGGGCACGGGGCGTTAAACAATACGAAAAAGTGGGTCGTTGCCGTTAAGGGTGGTCGCCCAAATGTTTTTAGGATCACACTCACCCTGCCGATTCTGAATGCAGCACAGCATGTTATCATCTTGGCTTCCGGGAAAGAAAAAGCACAGATCGTAGAAAAGATTTTTCATGATAAAGGGGCAATATTGCCTGCCCAAAGAATCCAGCCAGTGCATGGAGATTTGATTTGGCTTATGGATGAGGAGGCGGCGTCGGCACTCATGAACGATACTCCACTCCAGATCGACGAATAAAGGCATGATATCTTTTATAACCTGTGCGATGCGCCACTGGATGCTGGATCTTGGACGAGAGATAAAAAAATCTTTTTCCATTTGCTATCCAAATGCGGACATCCAGATTCACCCGGCAACCAGTTAGTGCCCGTGCATTCATCCCCCTCCCCTTGCGGAAAGGGGTCTGGAGCCTGTGGACATTTTAACAGCTATGTATAAGCATCATGAATTCGATTTTTGGCCATATTGGCGTTTGCATAATCTGAAACTGACTCTCCCTCCCCTTGCGGGAGGGGGTTAGGGGGAGGGGGTTCAAAAAAATGGTGAGGAAGGCTTTACATGGTTTACAAAACAAAAAAATACTGGTTCTCGCCGGCGACATCGGGGGTACCAAGACCAATCTGGGAGTCTTTCATCAAGGCAAAAAAAGGCCGGTCCTTCAGATCTTGGAGACCTATCCCAGTGGTGAATCATCCAACCTGGAGGATATTATCTCCCGGTTTTTAGAACACCATCCCGTTGAGATTCAAAGCGCCTGTTTCGGAATCGCCGGTCCGGTGATCAACGGCCGGTGCAAAACCACCAACCTGCCATGGATTGTGTCAGAAAGGCGGATCAAGCAACGTTTTGGCTGGCAATCCATACGCCTGATCAATGACCTGGCGGCCACGGCCATGGCGGTTCCTTTGATGTCGGCGAAGGATCTTACCCCATTAAACAAGGCGAAGGTTCAAAAAAGAGCCCCTCTCGCCGTAGTTGCCCCTGGGACGGGACTGGGTCAGGCCCTGCTTGTTGTAAGGGATGGAGTTCATATCCCCTTGTCTTCCGAAGGTGGACACGTGGATTTTGCACCCACCAATGAGGAGGAGATCTCGTTATGGCGATATTTACACCGTGAATGGGGGCATGTCAGTGTGGAAAGGATCGTATCGGGGCCGGGCCTGGTCAGTATATATTCATGGTTAAAGCAGAATACATCCTATCCGGAGCCTGGTTATCTGACCCGGATGTTCCAGGAAATGGACGCGGCCAGAGTGGTCACCCGCGCCGTCCTAGAGAGAAACAATCCTTTATGCATGAAGGCATTGGACATGTTTATTTCCATTCTGGGTGCTGTGGCCGGCAATCTGGCCTTGATCGGCTTGACCCGCGGGGGTGTGTACCTGGGGGGCGGCATACCCCCTAAGATATTACCCCGATTAAAACAAGGCCTTTTCATGAAGGCCTTTACGGACAAAGGGCGATTCAAAGGCCTTTTGGAAAGGATCCCCGTAAAGGTGATCCTGAATGATCAGGCCGCATTACTGGGAGCCGCGCAATATGCTTTTTCTGATTGATTCAACGGGGATTTATTTTGATCTGAGATATAGGATAAACAATGCGCGATATGCGGGCAAATAATCACACCCCGGGTTCCACCGAGGTGTCGTGGTTTAAGGGTGTGATTATTGGATATAAAATCTAAGTCAATGGCGTTTTCTCATATTTGCTGATGGATGCGGGCGTAATCCCAAAGTCCAACAAGGCATGTAAAGGAAGCTCCACATCGATCGCCATTTCCGGGCACATGACCTCACATAAACAACAGCAAGAGCATTCACCGGGATAAGCCACCGTGGGCATCTTTTTTTCTTCATCCCATCCGTAAACATCCAAAGGGCAGTTCTGGTAACACATGCCGCAACCATTACAATATCTATAGTCGATTTTCGGTCCGTAATTTATCTTGACATTATACATTTGTCTTACTCCTTGTTTAGATGTTCTTTTCGATATTTGGCTTTCCCCGCGACCTTCTGCACCGTCACGACGATATCATCCCATACGGGATCTTCATTGGGAAAGTCGTCCCTGTAGTGCATCGGGAGCAAACGGCTCTCGGTTCGAATCAGAGCGGATTGGGCATGCTGCTCCGAGATATCAATAATATTCTGAACCTCAATGGCGCGCATGAGCTCGTGCCAGTTGCTGACGGCCAAATTGGGAACAGCCCCCTTCTTGGCTAATTGTATGAGCTCGACGGCACGTTCCAATCTCGGTTTGTTCCTATGGATGCCGATAAAGGTATCATTCACACCCCGAATATAATCCTCCAGCTCCAAGGGGTTGACCCGATGGGCCACTTCCCTTCCCAAGGGGGCATAGACCCATTTCTTCGCCTCATCGATTTGCTTGAACTGGTCCTTGCCGAATGCTGCAAGCTTGTTTTTATCCTTGACCAGTTCCACCACGTGGTCGGCGATAAGGCACCCCCAAGTAAACCCGCCGGAACCGCCTCGACCAACAACATTGCCCGCGGCAAACAGATTTTTCACACTTGTTTCGGATTGCTCGTTCTCGCGGAATATGCCCCCGCTACCTGTATTGCCTTTGCCGATGATAACCGAGACACATTCGGCGGGAGGCTCATTGGTAAGTCCTCCGGCGAGCTTGTGGAATTTGAGTGCCTTGGGTGGTTCGGTCACGGCTGTAAAATACGTCCCGATGATCTCATCCTTCAGGGCCTTATGCTTCGCTGATTTGATCACTTCGCGTTCAAACTCGGGGTTCTGCATATTCGGAGAGTACAGGAAATTAACCCCCGGGATCATTCCGCCTGCCTTGGTCACGACCATATCGGGATATTTATCCTCAAGGACTTCCCCTTTGGAATTGTACATCTTGAAATACCAGTTACAAGCGCCACCACCGCTGCTGTGATTAATACCTTTTGAAACATTATAGACCACGGCCATTTCCATGCTATACATCTTGGCCCCGGCATTGTACGCACAAACATGGCCACCCCCGTCCAGGACCGGAGATGCCAAAGTATAAAATAGCCTGTTGGGAAAGGGACCCCATTTATATGGATAAAGCCTGCTCATACCACCGGTTGCCATAAGTATGGCCTTGGCTTTGAACACATAGAACCTGCCCGTCCTTGTATTCAATGCGGTGGCCCCGACGGCTTCTCCTTCCTGTGTGATCACACTGGTCACCATGGTTCTGTCAAAAACCCTGACCCCCGATTTGCGTACCGCGGTTCCCAATCTAACCTTAAGGTCGGTTCCTCTCGATATGGTTCCAAAAAATGGCTCTGTGGGTTTTCCTTTTTCATCATATTCCACGCGACCCCATACCGTTCCTCTTCTGTACCCCTGGATAACCTTGTTCGTACCGTCATCTTCGCTGACCTGGACCCCGATTTCTTCCAGGATCGGCTGGGATAAGAATGCATTTTCCATCTGTATGGCATCCAGCTTTGTCTGTGTGAGCCCTTTTAATCTGTCGCTGCCAAATACCGACTTTTTTGCCTCCTCATTGTCAACCGCTCTTTTCTTGGAATCTTTTTTACGTAGCGGGACTTGGAGAAAATTATCCAGACCGGTGCCGTCACCGCTGTATTCCATGGTTGCCTTATCGATTATCGTAATGTCTATCTTTTTGCTCTTTTTCTTCGCACGAATGGCGGCCATGCTTCCAACCAAACCTCCACCAATGATGAGGAAGTCTGTTTCGATGACCTCATCAGCTAATTGCTCAAGCTTATCGACCATTTTTATTCTCCTTTTGATTGATTATTTGTATCTAGGAATAAACGGGACGCTTACTGCTCGTAATTGGTAAAACTCTTGTAGATCTTTGTGCGTTATAGTGGGAACATCATAAAAATGCAGCCTGAAACAAAACTCGGAACAATATACGTGTTTTTTGCCCCTACGAATTCTGATTTCAGGCCCTCTCTTAAGGGGCCGTCCACAATACTCACACTTTTCATTTTTTGCCATTATCTTCCTCCTGTTTGTTGTAAGATGAGATGGTACAAACTCTATTTTTGGTGATGGGATTATATGAAATCGGCTTTTGTAAGTCAAAAAAAATCCGTCCTATGCCCTCTCCTAAAGTCGCTTTGATTGAATGGCCTCGAAGACCCTTTCCGAGAGTCGAGCGAATTCAAGGCGGATTGTTTTTAATGTCCATACGGAAGCCTTTGACCCTAAACCGTATGGGTGACCCATTTTTTAAACATGATATCACTGAAATGATGCCATTCTTTAACAAATATTCCGCGGCCATTCTGGCTTGGGAGGGGCTTTTGAGCCCTGCTTTTTGAATTTCTCCCGTATAATAAATATTTTTTCCACCTGAGTGGATAATCAGGACGCAGGCTTTTTTTGGTTCAGGCTCAGATTATCCCAGGGGTTTGCGTATTCATTGTGACGAAGAATAAGTATTTGAGATTCAACCTGCCTGACTGTGTCATCTACATATTTGGCCAGAGCGTCCAATGCTTCATTAAATACCAGAGGTCTATCTTCGGGATCATAAGAAGGTGTGATATCCATTTGTCCTGTTTCGGGATCAAAAGTGATTTTGGGTTTAACACCAACAAACAAGCTCTTCAATATACCACCTGGATTTTCGATCTTTGTTTCCACCCGTGAAAAGCTCTTGAAAAAAATATGAAAAAAATCCTTTTCACTAAGGGTCCCATAGAAATCGATATAAAAGGTCTT
>JAFGGA010000002.1 GCA_016930835.1 Deltaproteobacteria bacterium | reverse complement strand
GAAGACCGGAATCCAGTCTTTTCAAATAGTTACAGGGACTCTGGACCCCGGCTTTCGCCGGGGTGACGACTTTTTACGAGATTGTCATTACTTGTTCTTTTCTACAATGGATTTCAGCCGTTGGTTTTCCCGTATCAATTCATGGACATATTCGGGGTTTGTCCACTTAAGGTTATCAAAAGGCTGACTGTAAACATTGGACATCACGTTTCCACCCATGTAGAGACCCACCTTGCCCACGATGGTATCTAGGGATTTGGTCTGTACACCTCCCAGATTTTCACTCTTTTCTCCATATTTATCCTCTACATGCCAAGATTGAATAACCTGTCCGTCAAAATTATCGACTACGATCCGAAAAAGACCCCTCGGGCCGTGAAAAACATTATTTTTCGAATCAAGTGTAATGGCTTCCGCATTTTCGATGCCCAGACCGGACATCATAAAACATTGCGGTCAGATATAGGCGGTCTGGAAAACAAATCTTGAATCTTCCTTCCAGGGCTTTCGTAGTTCCATCTTTTGTATATCTTCATACATTACCAGATCTACTTTACCCCCATGGAATGTGCTGACCTCATCTACTTGCGGTAAGGGGATAAAATCTCCGGCCTCGTTCATAAGCTTTGTAGGACCTGGACCCCAGACCGGATCAAATTTTGTGTTGAGCTGTATCCGTATATTTTCATAATCCAGGGCCATGCTGAGCCGTGTGGCCATATCGTGCTCAATACGGTTTTTCACCTCATAGGTTTTTAATGTCAAAGGCCCCAATGTCTTTTCAGCAATAGTGTTTCCTCCTGAATCCAAAAGAGCAATGCCGACTGTTCCAAGCTTGGAATCAATAGATGATACCTTGGCCCGATATTTACCAACCGGCAAGATCTGTCCTTCAGTGACATCATCAGCGATGATCGGTTTTTCATAACTGATTTTGAACCAAACAATCTCCGCTGCTCCTGCCTCCGAAACCTTTATTCCCTGAGGGGTAACACTGTCTACGGCAATGTAGTATGAACTTGAGGCATCAAAGGGATCCCCGTAAAATTGATAAGGGGGCGGAATGATCATGCCTTCACCCTGCAAATTGCCGTAGGCAACAGCACTCCGGCTCCTTGCATACCCCCCCGAGGAGATCAGGGTGGACAGGCCCCATGTTGTATAACCATTTGCAAAGACATATTTAAAATCAGCCCTTCGGACCCCCATGTAACGATCATTGAAATAGGTATGAGCAATGGCAATCGTCCCTTCTTCACCAAGGGGTAGAGGCGGTTTATTGAGGGGCACCGTGAAATTCTGCTTAACAAGTACGGCTTCCTGTTTTTCTACCCAGATGGCTTCTTTTCCCGCGACAACAAATGGCTCACCGTTCAGATTGGAAAAATACTCTCCCCCGAAGGTGAAATAGATCAAACCGGCGGGAGGAATGACGATTTTCCCATCCCTGATGGAACTCTGCCGAATGATAAACCCCTCCGTGATCCCTCTCTTAATACCATGTCGATTGGTTAACAATTTAGGTTCTAAAAACTTGGGCATTTCCGCGGGGACCACTATAGATGCGTTTGAAGATGGCAGTTTGTAGTGCGCACTCTCCCCTGCGTATCCTATAAAGGTAAATGCCAGAAGAAATACCATGCTTAAAACAACAGACCATAAAATTTTCGTATTCATGCTCCACCTCCTTGTTTTAGGTTTCATTCTCCTGAGAAACGAAAAAAAAGTTTCTCCAGCCAATAACTAACATTGAAGCGCAAAAATCTTGAACACTCAGGACTTCTCCGGTCGTTTCTATATGGATAATCATGCGATCATTATTGTCAGTATGTCGCTATACTCGGTAAAAAGGCTGCGATCTGAGGAAAGATCATTAGGATGATGACCGCGACAATCAGGGCTAGTAAAAAAGGCAATATACCCCTGAAAATCGTTTCAAGCGGTACATCCCCGGCCACGCCCTTAATCACGTAAACATTTACCCCGACCGGAGGTGTGATGGTTCCCATCTCTACAATCAATACAATAATAATCCCGAACCAATACACATCAAAGCCAAGGGTCTTGATCATGGGCAACATAATGGGTACGGTGAGCACGATGAGCCCGAAACCATCCATAAAGCAGCCACCGATGAGATGAACCAGGACGATGACTCCCATAATGAACATGGGAGGCCAGTTAAGCTGAGAGACCCAATCGGACAATAGAAAGGGGATTTTTGTAACCGCGATAAAATGGCCGAAAATCGCCGCTCCCGCGACGATAAACATGACCATGCACGTGATCAGGAGGGTGTCCTTTCCCGCGTTCACAAATCCCTTCCAAGTCAATTTTCGTCTCAGTAAACCGAGGATGAGAACCCCGGCGGCACCGGCACCACCGGCCTGGGTGGGACTGAACCATCCTGTAAAAAGGCCGCCAAGAACAAAGGCGAAAATGATGATCACTTCTCCCACGGCGGAGATGGCCTTCAGCTTTTCCTTTAATGATGTGGATCCGCCGGAAGGGCCCAACTTCGGGTTTCTGGCGCAGAGGATCATTACGGTAAGTACGAAAAGAAGGGCCAGGAGAAGACCTGGAAAGACACCGGCTATGAAAAGCTTGCCGATGGATTCCTCAGCCATGATACCAAAAACGATCAGCAGGGCACTCGGGGGGATAAGAATCCCAAGGCTCCCCGCCGCCGCCACACTACCCGTAGCCAGTGCGTCGTCATAATGATATCGTTTCATATGGGGAATCGATACGGCGCCCATTGCCGCTGCCGTGGCATTGGTGGAACCGCAGATGGCCGCAAAACCGGCACAGGCCATTATGGCGGCAATGGCCAATCCACCTTTCATCTTCCCGAATATGGCATGACTCGCATCAAAAAGCCTGGCGCTCATGCCTATCTCAAAGGCAATGCAACCCATAAAGACAAACATCGGGATCACGGTCAAATTATAGGATGCAAAATTCTCAAAGATATCTATGGCGAGCATATCGAGTCCCGCGCTAAAGCTGACCAGATAACCAAACCCGAGGAATCCGATAAACGCCATGGCAAAAGCCACAGGAAACTCTATCGTAAAAAACAAAAGAAGCAGGATGATACCCAAGATGCCGACGATGACAGGGTCCATTTATTCGTCATATCCTTTCAATGTTCGATAAAATCGAATCGGTACCGCTAAGAGCATGGGGAGAAAGGCCACGGCCAGTGCATAGCCAAAGGGATAAAGAGGGATCTTGACGGTTAATGATTGTTCCCCATAGACCTGGAGGTCATGGGCATAAAGAAAAAGACGCCATACAACAAATACAAAAAATAGAGTACAAAGTGCCATGCTCAGGCAGCGGAAGATTCTGCGAGGGGCTCTGGGGATTCGCATCATCACAAAGTTGACCTGGATATGACGCCCCATAAGATAGGTCTGCGGCATTGAAAAACCTATGAGGAGAAGCCCCAGCAGGGAAGTCAAATCCATGGCCCCGGGTACAGGGAAAGAGAAGACCTTGGCCCCGATAATATCCAAAGTAACCAGGATGAGCATTGCGTTCAGAGCCATCAAGGCAAATCCGGTGAACCAGCGGCTTATTTTTTCGGTAAATCTTTCCAGTGGATCCACGCGTGCCTCCGATACATTCATTACCGGTACATTGGGGCGTCCGTAAAAGGGCACCCCCATAAAACAGCTATCAAATGAATGCGTGTCTATTTTGTCAGCAGATTTTTTTCAACCCATTGAACGGAAATATCAATAGATGGTTTTTTTGTTGTCCAATATTCAACGCGTTCATTGAAGTAATCCAGCATTGCTTTTGCCGGCAATCCCATGGCTGTTTTGTCCTTAATGTACTTGTCAATGACCGGAGCAACAGCGGCTTCCCATTCCGCCCGCTGATCATTCGGGAGGACAATGATTTCCCTTCCAGGGAGACTTTGAAAATATTCCAGGCCGATCTTATCGTAATACTCCCATACATAACCATGATAATCCGGGAAATTCGCGCTCACCTCGTTAAATATCTTCTGGATATCCGGCGGCAGAGAATCCCATTTCTTTTTGTTTATGACCACATACTGACAGCTCGATGTGGAAACAGGTGGGATGGTGACATATTTAACCACATCACCGTGCTTCCACCCTTTAAGGGTTTCAGGAACCGCGAATTGCCCTTCTACTACTCCCTTGGACAATGCCGCATATGCATCTCCCATGGGCAAGGCCCGGGGCGTCGCCCCAAATGCCGTAATAGTAGAGGTAGCCCCGCCGCTGGCTCGCAGGACCAATCCCTTCATATCCGAAAGTTTTCGAATGGGAACCGAGCGGGTGGAAAGTACGTTTCGCCCGGGGCCATGCATATACAAAACGTGAACATCCTTGTATTCCTCAAGATCGAATTTATTGTGAAGGTCATTGTAGACCTTCGAGGTCACCCAACCGCTATCAATATTAGACGGCATTTCAAAGATTTCGCTTACCGGGAATCGGCCCGCGACATATAGTGGACAGCTCATGCCGATATCCGAAAGCCCCTTCACGACACCTTCAAAATTTTTCGGCGCTGAAGTAAGGGTTCCGGCGGGATAAAGCGTGATTTCCACCCTTCCGTTTGTCCGTTTCGCAATCTCGTCACAAAAGAGCTGATTAAGTTCCGACTGAAGATGCGCGCGTGGAAAAATGTTACTAAAGCTTAATTTGATGGCCTTGTCTGATGCCGCTTCACCCTTTGACACAAAGACCATCGTGGTCCCGAACATCACAAAAAAAATACCGAACAGCCATAAAACTAGTCTTTTATGCTTCATAAAAACCTCCTCATATTTGAATGATTTATTTACGCCTCATGCCCTACACTCTCATGAAGGTCGCACATTAAGATTATTTAAGAATTTCCTTTGCACCCTAACCGCGTTCATTTGAGCGCTTTTATGATTTCGGATTCCCCTGTCAGCGTCCTACCTTTTCGATTTCAACCATTCCGTGATCCGCATCAATTCTTACAAAATCGCCGGTTTCAATGCACGTCAGGGGATCTTTTTCCAGCTTGTGGACCATTGGGGTGGATGTAATAATGGCAGCGACTGCGACAACCCCCTCTGCATTCGCATTGATAATCCCTTTGGGGGCGTTACCCCGCTTAAACGCCGCATAATATTGCCACGAGCCCGTTGTGGAGCCCTTGCCCGTAGGGAAAACCAGGATCTTACCAGCTATGGATTGCCCTTCCAGATCATGTCCCGGTTCTCTGATCTTTCCGGTGTCGGGATCCATTCCACCCGTGAACGAAATAGGGGAGTGTGATACCAGGGCTTCCCCTTCCGCCACACCTTTTGTTATGGACTTTGCCTTCAGCTTCATCACTTCCTTCCCTCCCATCTTCCCGAAATGGCTGATCGGACACAATCTTGCGTAGATCCAAACCATGTATCCATACCGAAAAGATTGTGTGCATAATAGCTTCCCCGTGCGGAGTTGATGGCGATCACCCTGATGCCTTTTTCTCTTAAATAGAGATGGGGACCATCCGCCGCTCCGATATCGCATACAATGCGTGCCCCGGCCGTATCAAGTATATCAAGCAGGCCCATCCGTTCGCACAAGGTCTTGACCCATCTGGATGTGCATATCCAAAGTTGTGTGTCCGGATGGAGTCTCTTCCCTTTTAGCAGGCCCGCGATCTCTTGAACTTCTTGGATACTACATTGGGGGCAGCCGAATATGACCAGATCGATCCGCTCCTCCGGACTGCTGGATATCTCAAGATACGCCTTATCTACATCACCTTGAGATGGGACGATATCGGGCGAATCCGGAGGGGAGCCGCCAAACGCGGACTCTAAGGAGGTGGCCTCCGGTGTGATACCGGCTAAATGGACCAGCCCGGTCGCCCCGGTAACGGTGAGCGTATAAAGGAGTCCTTTGACAGCCTCTATGTGCATATCATTCGGCAGGTTTACCACGGCGGGAATTCGCGTCCCGACCAGCTTGCCCAGGTACCAGCCCAATGCCTTATAATCCGCGGGATCGTATTTCTCTAAAGGCAATTGTCCTACATCGATGAGCATGTCCGCTTTTCTGTTCTCACGGATATGCATTCCCCACTCAGGGATCACACCGGTGATCGCCGCCGCAAGGGCCACGTGGTCTCCGTCCCTGTTGGATCTCGCGCCGATCACGGAATTGGCATAAACTTGACTACCTGAAGACGCCCATGCAATATGGTCTCCGAACCGGGGGACATTACCCACCAGATAATGATGACACGAATAGGTCAAGGTTACTCCCAGGGCCTTTAGTGCCTCATGGATTCGCTTCTGTCTGACTTGGTAGATTGTTGGAACATGAAGCGTTTCAGCCTGTTCAAAGTCGTACATCTCGGGATTTTTGGTTGTATAGACCGCTACTTTGGTTCCATTACGACCCAGATCTTCAAGCCATTCGATACCCTCATCCAGCAGAACCGGAAAATTTCCCGCTATATGCGCGCTGGTTATCGGGATCATGCGCTCGGCATCATAACAGTCTCCATACGCAAGCAGGATGTTCATGGCCTTTTGAGCGCCAGGTCCTTGTTCACCCTCCAACATCGATAACTGCTGTTCATTAAGTTTCATTTGTTCTCCTGAATGCTTACTGACACTTGGCGGCAATGCATTACATCACAGACCATTAATCTTAATGCAACAGTGCTGTTTTATAACTTCAGCCTAACCCCCAATTTCAGAAATATGGTGAAATACTTTCGCTAAATATTCAAATTGGACAGCATTAATTGCTATGCTGATCGTTACGTACCTACCGTTTATGAATCGTCTCATAATTGATTTCACCGCCGTCATTCTGACCTGCCTGTGCGTGTCTGCACGCAGACAGGCGAAGGCAGGAATCCAGTCGTTTTTTCAGATAGATTATGTGAATACTATTATGCGACTGTTCACAATTCCACGTTCGGATCTATATTTATCGAATTCATTCGCTGGAATCTCTCTTTACCCACATGGATTTATAAGATACCCCTATGTTCGCCAAGTTGGTTTGGAACCAATGTTTCCATTCACGGGAAACAGGGCCGTATCCGGCCCTGTTTTTATCGGACCACTCGGGACCTTGCGGGCAAGAGGCTTAGTCCTTCTTTGAAAATGCGATGATCCCTTCTATCTACAGTCCCGAAATGGCAAAGTCCGGGAAGATTCCCAGGCCCATCCATTGATCCGGACAGTATCACTCCCTTCGAATGGCCTTGAATCGACCGCACCGTATACTGTCAGCGTCACCTTATCACCAGGTAGCACCCCCACTAAGTCCTGTATATTGAACTTCCCGGTGAACCTTCCACCAGAGACCGTTCCTTCTACAGCGGGCGCCCCGCCGCAGGTTACAGTGCTGACGTCGATATCTTCAACGTAATATCCTTTCTTAGAAAGCATGATGGAGGCCGTGAACTCCCCACCGCTGCCAAGGGTCAGGGTTTCCGGTTCCACCCTAACCTTAGCCCTGATCGGCTCCACGCAGATGAAATTAGCAGCATCATCAATGCTACCGTCGCCTGAGTATGCGGCAACCTCCGGGTAAGGACACATCGGCCTGGTAATGTCGTCAGCCCGCACACCGATAATTTCTCCGGGTTCAATCCCGTTTTCAACCCAGTTCACGAGCGGTGTAAACCAATCAATATTGCTACAGCCAACCCCACCACCACAGTGGAACATGCCGGGAACCATATAGAGCTTATAAAAACTCTTCGTTCTTGCGTCACCCATTGAAGCCAGCACGGCATCATAGAACTTGTAGGAAACGAACGGCGAAACCAATGTGTCTGCCCACCCATGATATTGGATGATCTTGCCGCCGTGGGCCCCAAATCTCTTCAGACCTGCCAGTTGATCCGCATTTGGTTTTGAATGAACATCGAAGGAGGCCGCATCAATTCTGTCAATGATACCTGAGGTATAGATTCTCGCCAGGTCTGTGTCGAAGTTAAGAGTCTTCCAATCCCAGTCGGGATCTTGCCACGGGAGGAAAGCCATATACTTAAAATAATCAGGCGCAAGCCAGTCTCCAGGTGCACCCGGGACCGACGAAACAATACTTCCCAGCCAACCACTCGCAGTGCTACCCACACCTTTGATCTCTCCTCCTACAGGCGTCCCCACATAAAGCCATGTTCCCACGGAGTTTTTCGGCCCATCATAAATCTTTTTAATAGCCGTCCTCTGAGCAAGGGTAAAGCAATCGTCGTCCTCTTCATCCCCGTCACACGCAGGGAGTTCGGTAAGAGGATCAAACGCGCATAGGCGGGGATCGTCTATAAGACCATCTTCCAGGCCATCTACACCGTCGCATTTCTCATAAACCGCGGCGGCAAGCATTTGCAACTTTCCTACCGGTATTGCCGCCGTCCCCGGAAGCAGACCTGCCGACGCCTGCGAATCCCAAAGACCCCGAAAAGGAGCCCCTGTGAAGGCAATTGCAGGCGAACCGACAATAATCCCGTCAAAATCATCCGGGTATCTTTCTGCTTCTTGCATCCCCTCGCGCCCGCCATTGGAGCAACCAACAAAATAAGATTTACCAGGACTCCTGCCATAGTAGGCATGAATAATCTTCTTTGCCAGATTAGCGGTTTCGTGGACCGACCGGTAACCAAAATCATCTATCTTTTGATTCCAGTCGGGATTACTTCCGTCAGGGTTGTCATAGGCAAATGAGCCATCTCCGACAAACCCGTTATGACCTCCGTTCGACCCCGCCGTAGCGTAACCTCGGAGGAGACCAGGTGACATAGCATACTCTGAGATTGAGCCGTTATATCCGCCGCCACCTACATAATAAAGGTTTCCATTTCCATCCGTGGGGAGTTTGACGTTAAACTCGATCTCCGGATAGATGATGCCTCGAACATCGCAGTATTCAGGTAACGCGCCGTCTTCAGGAATTATTGAGGCTGAGGTAATGGTTACCGGTTCACCAAATTTTAGGTCCGTGAACTGAAGATTTTGAATGTCTTCACAGGAAATGACCGGAGTGATCTCCGGCGGTGGTGGAGTGTGCCCATGCCTCTGTCTGGCGTGGGCATAGCCACTCAGGAACAGAGATACCGCAAAGATATAAACTGACAAGGTTAAAGTTATTCTCTTTTCCATTGATTTCCCTCCTTTTTTGCTGGTTCGACCTTGAACATCGTCCCAGCACCTTAATCGTTGACTGGTGATGGCCTTTTTGACGATTGCAATGTAATTATGCATCACCTCCTCTCTCTGATTTTCAAGGGCCTTGTAGCTCTCCGCCGGGGATGGGCGCTACTTTTTTCATACCAACCGTTTGGGGAAAATCTATTGTCAACTTCAGGGCAATACCTCGATTTCCCGGATGGCCCTGCATTGAGCCCCTTCCGTATCGGTAAACGTCATTTTGATCTGGTGGGTCCCGGGGGTTTCATAAACATGTGAGGCCGTGGGACCGCCAATAGTGTGCGGAGAGCCATCTCCCCAATCCCATACGGTGCCTGCCCATTCGGGCACCCCTGGATAATGATAGGCCATTTTATCATCGTAAAAACGGGTCTCATCATTCCAGACCTTGACCGCATCCCCCACCCTGACCCTGTCCGACAAAATCGCAATCTCGACTCGCGGTGGGGTATTGAGACGGGTCTTGCTGATATTGTCATAGTAAAGAAAGCCTTCCGGGGTGTGATCAATATTTTCAAGTATCTCCCTATGGGCCTGATATGCACGCGATACCTGCTCCCGGGTGATCTTGTCCGGGGTATCAAAGATGGAATGGTAATACAGGGGGATACTGGCTACATTCACCCATGGGCAGGTTTCCGGCGCGATTCCCCACTGGGGGCCGCGACCGATTGATCCGAATGGATTCTGGGTGCACGTGAATCCATACTTATCCATTGTAAATCCCGCCAGTCTTGTAAAGGTATAGTTGTTGGACATGATATAAAATTCACAGGTCTCATCGTTGACGGGTACAATTCGGCCCTTTGATTCATCATACCGGTATCTTATGCCCCCGACCGCATGATCCACGTCCCAGACAATGGCCTTTTCCAGCTGATCCTTATGCGCGTCGGCAAACTGGTAGTGGCCGGAATTCATATCAAAGTCATGCCCGAAGCACCAGGCAAAGATCATATCACGGTTCCTTGATGTCTTTTCCTTTGAGGCAAAAAATTCCGCCAGTTTGATCATCAAGGCGACGCTCCCGTTATTATCAACGGCACCGGTGAAATGTCCCGTGTCATAATGAGTGCCCACGAGAATAACCTCATCCATATTGCCGTTTCCAGGTAATTCAAAAACAATATTGGAAGCATCATATATTTTTCGGGACACATCATGTCTGATCGCAATGGTATGCGGCAGGCCGGAAACGGCCAAATTTCTTAAAAAATCTCCGCCGCTTTTGCTGAAACAAAATACCGGAATCGGAAAAATACTGGCAGGCGTTCCTTCACCTTTTTGCTGCTGGGGACTGTCCACGAACATATTCGCCCTGAATATCGCCACGGCTCCCTGATCCTTTGCCCGAACAACGGCCTCTTTGGCACTCGCGATATAGCCCCGCATCATTTTTTCGTCTATCAGTGCGATTTTACCCTTAATATCCACCTGATTGAAATAGGATTGAGATCCATCTCCGAGATATACCATTTCACCGGCAAGGCCCCCGGGCGGTGTTTCCATACAATACTGCATGGGAAAACATCGATCCGATAATGATGCCTTTTCCCCTTCCATCTCCACGGTGACTTCAAACCTTGAGGGATAGGGGTTGTTCACCTTGATAGGTTCGAACCGAGCGGTCGTTAAATCCGCGGCATGGAGTTTTGATAAAATATAGGTGGCCGCCCG
>JAFGGA010000029.1 GCA_016930835.1 Deltaproteobacteria bacterium | reverse complement strand
TCATTAATTTTTTGTGACCGTTTAGCCCTTTAAAAATTTGGAATCCCAAAATATTATTGACGCAATTCGAAGTAGGGTGGGGTTTTATACCCCACCGAAAGTCGGGATCGGGAATAAATCCAGACCCTACGGGAAAATCCTTTCTTTCATGGGCTTTTCCACCTGAAAATTTTTACCATTTGGAAAAGCTAACCTATTACAATATCAATAATATTTTTATAATCTCCGGTAGCAGAAACAACACCGGTTCCTGTTTTTCATCTTGATTCAATCGTGTCCGGTTGAGATTCGATGTTGTTATACCCTTGTTTGGTCCTCAAAGCTCCAGGACATACAGCACTTACCCGTCCAGCCGCAGCCTCGGATTGCCTTCGTTGAGTATTTCATATCTGAGTTTTCCGCCACAGAACCTTTCAATCAATTCCATGGTTTCATGGCTTATAGAATCGACCTCAGCCTCTGAGACAGGTGGTAGTCCGTCGATATTAAACTCAATATTTTTTGTGGAGGGCAAGGTGAGGGTATAATTGGCCTGGCGCCATGTCCAGCGTCTGGTCAGGACCGTTTTACCCTCCGCAAAAATGATCTCACCTGGATCGGGGTGTTCTATTTCAGTGGACCCAAAGGCCGTGAATTCTTCATCACCTGTTGCCTTACGCAATATAATGTCTTGTGTAACCTCATCAATGGCGTGCCCACCCACCGGGACCAAATGCCGTAAAGAGATGATATTGCCGATGTCCACCAAGGCATTGATGGATGGGAGTTGATTATCATTCAGGACCCGCCGGACCATGGCCTCAATCGATGGTCGAAACTTTGCTGGTTTTGCACCAAATGCGCGGTACGCCTCGCGCCACGAGGCGATGCATGGATGAATGGTGATTTCTTCTTTGATCAGATGACCGGATAACGTGCCTTCCGCCTCGCGCAGGAGGGTGATCAGTTCCCGCGGTGATTCACCATTTGTCACTCCAAAGGCAATGACCACACCGCGCATATATCCTGGAAATTGATGAAACACATCATCATGGATGGAATACGTAAGGTTTTTCATTGGTTTTCTCCATATTTTATGTTTTGCGGAGGCTGAATAGCCTTGGAAAAGCTTAACACATAATTATCCGCTTCGAGTATAAATTTTTTGTCTTTAAAATCGCTGGGAAATGGGAGGCCGGAAATAAGACAATATTCAATATGGGAAAACATGGCATCCCGGCCAAGATCTTCCTGGAATTAGGTTCTGGCCTCTTTTGACAAGTAATTCATGCAGTTGATAAGATCGCTCTTTTCGGAATGCTTTATTCTGTGGAGAAAACCGAGAAAGCGGTCCTTGTTCTTGGACAGCACGCCATTGGTATATCCAGATAAAGACAAAGAATTCCTTGGTGTGGTTTTCAGGTCGGATACAGCGAACAGCTTCACTTTTTAATGATCTTCCAAGGCAACCGGCATATCCCATTGGCGTGAGGATTTCTTTTTTGCTTTTGTTTCAATAGCATGGATATTTATTTCAGTATTCGCGCATGCCGACTGGACAAAAAATGGCGCGGATAAAATAATGAAAATGCTAAGATTTCTGATTTTCATGTCACACTCTTGATGTTTCAAAAATGCATATTATCCATTGTATTTTATCAAAAAAAAGCATATCTGCAAACAGGGCTTGACTGAATTTTGAAAAGGATGAATAACTGAATCCATTCAGGAACAAATACACCCGAATGGAAACCATCCGGTATCAACAATCAGCTAATAGCTATTTTATTAACAGGACGTATGTTTCTAGAAATTCAAATGAAGGAGGTTTTTTAAAAAATGGACTATGCATTACTGGCCGATAAGGCCTTGAATAATCAACCTTTGACTCATGAGGAATGTCTTAGGGTGCTTCAAACACCGGAGGACAGTATTCTCATGTTATTGCAGTCTGCATATGCGGTTCGAAAGACCTTTTTTGGGAAAAAAGTCTATCTCCATATGTTATTGAATGTCAAAAGCGGTTTATGTTCGGAAGACTGCTCTTATTGCTCTCAGTCTAAGGTCTCGCAAGCTAAAATCGAAAAATATCCCTTATTGGATGAAACGGACATCTTAAAAGGTGCCTATGCGGCTCGTGAAGCCCGGGCCAGGCGATACTGCATTGTATCCAGTGGGAGGGCGCCAAGTCAAAATGAGTTGGATACGCTTCGATCTGCCGTAAAAAAGATAAAAAAAGAGATTGGAATTGATGTTTGCACATCACTGGGATTCCTTACAGAGGAAAAGGCCCTGGCCCTTAAAGAGGCCGGCGTCAACCGATATAATCACAACCTGAATGCCAGCGAACATTTTTATCCAAACATCTGCTCCTCTCATACCTTCCAAGATCGGGTTCAGACCGTTCGTTACGCACAGGCCGCGGGGCTGGAGCTTTGCTGTGGGGCCTTATTCGGTATGGGAGAAAGCGATGAAGATATTATTGACACACTGATGGCCTTAAAGGATATTGAACCCGACTCCTTACCCATTAATTTTTTCAACCCCATCGCAGGCACACCCCTTGAGCATGTGAATTACCTGACCCCTCTCAAATGTCTGAACATATTGTGCTTGGCCCGTTTCCTGAACCCGAGAACCGAAATCAGGCCCGCGGGGGGCCGGGAATATCATATACGGTCTCTTCAGCCCTTTGTCCTTTTCCCGGCCAATTCACTCTTTGTTGCCGGCTATCTCACTACAACCGGACAGACGCCTGAAGACGCATGGAAGATGATCGAGGATATGGGTTTTGAAGTGGAAGAGGAGCGGTCCATGGAAGTCTCCACAAGGGCTGTTGAAGTTTGATTAAGGCGTATGGATAGCACACAATTTTTTTGCAATGGCCTGGCAGGTATGGTAGTTATTATGGGGTCGTGGCCCCATTGTCCGGGGTATTAGGGTGATGCCAAAAACAAACAAATGGGATGATCATTACACAGCCCGCGCCAGACAAGAGAAGTGGTTGGCGAGATCCGTATATAAACTGGAGGAGATTGATAAGAAGCATCGAATCATCCAAAAAAATGATCGAATCCTTGACCTGGGATGTTACCCCGGGTCATGGTCGCAATACTGCGTCCATAAGGTGGGACCCCATGGTGACGTGGTGGGTGTGGACCTACAAAGACCGACTCGTTTTTCCGCCCCTAATTTTACATTTATTGAAGCGGATATCTTATCGCTGGAAACGATTTGGTTGAAAAAAGAGGTTAAGGGACGGCGCGCGATCCTTAGTGATATGGCGCCCAGGACCACGGGTGTTCGATCCACCGACACAATTCAATCCTTGGCCTTGGCTGAGAAGGCATTGGAGATTGCCGTCGCCCTTTTAGAAAAAAACGGCTCATTTTTGTGTAAGGTCTTTGAGGGGGAGGATTTTAAGTCATTCCGGACAAAGGTCTCAACTCATTTTAAGGACATTTCCATCATGAGACCATCGGCCGTGCGTAAGAGAAGTCGGGAGGTTTTTTTGATCGGATTAAAATTTATTCAATAATTTGGTAGGAGGAGGTTCACCATGTCAGGCCATTCAAAATGGAGTTCCATTAAACACAAAAAAGGTGCAGCCGATGCAAAAAGAGGAAAGATATTTACCAAACTCATTAAAGAAATAACAGTGGCCGCCCGCATGGGAGGTGGCGATCCGGACGGCAACCCCCGTCTGAGAAGCGCCATCCAGGCGGCCAGGTCGGAAAATATGCCCAAAGACAATATCGAAAGGGCCATTAAAAAAGGGACCGGAGAACTTGAAGGGACCTCTTATGAAGAGGCCAATTACGAAGGATACGGACCCGGAGGAGTGGCCATATTAATTGATTGCCTGACCGACAACAAAAAAAGGACCGTGGCTGAGATCAAATACATCCTTGATCGTCATGGCGGAAATCTCGGGGAACCGGGTTGCGTGGCCTGGATTTTTGAAAAGAAGGGAAGTATTATTTTTGAAAGAGATCAGGTGGATGAAGAAAAACTTCTAAACACAGCGTTGGAGGCCGGCGCGGAAGATGTCAAGGAGGAAGAAACAGAGTTCGAGGTGGTCATGAACCCGACCGATTTTGAAACCGTCAAAAAGGCATTTGATGAGCAGGGGCTGACTTACAGCGTGGCCGAGATCGATATGATCCCCAAGAATACGGTGAAATTGGAAGGGAGGAAAGCGGAACAGATGTTGAGCCTCATGGAAAACCTTGAGGACAATGATGATGTCAATCATGTTTACGCTAATTTTGATATTTCCGATGAAGTGATGGAGGCTATAGGCTGATGCTTGTGCTGGGGGTGGATCCCGGCTCCACCGCAACCGGCTTCGGTTTGGTTGAGAAAGAGGGGAGACGCATGTCCTGTATCCATGCGGGGAACATCAGCTCATCCGGGAATAAACCCTTTTATGAAAGAATCTACACCATTTTTCAGTCCATGGTTGCGATCATGGATGAGTACCACCCCCAAGAAATGGCCATAGAAGATGTGTTTTTCGCCAAGAATGTAAAAAGTTCTTTAAAACTCGGCCATGCAAGGGGCGCTGCATTAATCGCGGCGGTCCAGTGCGGCATCGAGGTATTTGAATATTCACCGCTGGAAATCAAAAAATCGGTGGTCGGTTACGGCAGGGCTGGCAAAGATCAAGTGAGAGCCATGGTCCAAGCGATTCTGAAGTTGAAGACCCCATTTGATTCGGATACATCAGATGCCTTGGCCGCGGCCATCTGTCACCTCAATTGGGTTCGGTATGATGAAAGGAATTGACGGTTAAAGCGATGATCGCCCACCTGAAAGGCATACTTTTCAAAAAGACCCCCGGATCCATGATTATTGATAACGGAGGTATCGGATATGAGGTTTTCGTTCCCCTTTCTACCTTTTACGCCTTGCCTGACGAGGCCGAGAAGGTCAGCCTCCATATCTATACCCATGTGAGAGAAGATGCCCTTGTCCTATTCGGCTTCCAAACCACACTTGAAAAAAAGATCTTTACCTTGTTAATCGCTGTTTCAGGTATCGGCCCGAGATTGGCCATCAACATCCTTTCCGGGATTGGTCCGAGTGAATTACTTGAAGCCATCGCCGGGGGCGACGCCGTCCGGTTGCAGGCTATCCCCGGCGTGGGAAAAAAGACCGCGGAACGAATTGTGTTGGAACTGAAAGACAAGGCCCAAAAAATTAAGGGTGGTGTAGAGTTGACTCAGACCTTGATCACCAGTGATCCAGATAAACGGATATTGGATGATGCGGCATCAGCCTTGATGAATTTAGGTTACCCGGCCAAATCAGCCAGATCAGCCGTGGATAAGACCGTTTCTCAAATGAAGGAACCAAAATTGGAAGAAGTCATCAAAGAGGCCCTGAAATTTCTGGCATCGTGAGGAATGAATCAAAAACCATGGATGAAAGATTAATCGATCCGGAAGTTCAACCTGATGAGCTCCCCGCGGAGATCAATCTCAGACCCACAACCCTGGATGAATACGTAGGCCAGGAAGAACTCAAGAGAAATTTGCGGGTGTTTATCGAAGCAGCCAAGGCCCGAGCAGAGGCCCTGGATCATGTCCTTTTCCATGGTTCTCCGGGATTGGGGAAGACATCCCTTGCCCATATCATCGCCCGTGAACTGGGAGTCAATATTCAAAGCACATCCGGCCCCGTTATCGAGAGGGCGGGAGACCTCGCCGCCATATTGACCAGCCTGCAGCCTAGAGATGTCCTGTTCATCGATGAAGTCCATCGACTCAATCACGTGGTTGAGGAAATCCTTTATCCGGCCATGGAAGACTATCAGCTGGATATCATCATTGGTCAGGGTCCTTCGGCCCGTACCATGAAGATCACGCTCCCCCCCTTCACCCTGGTGGGGGCCACCACGCGTACGGGTCTTTTAACCCCACCCCTTCGAGACCGATTCGGCGTTATACAGAGGGTGGAATTTTATCAACCCGAAGATCTCAAGCAGATCATCTCTCGTTCCGCCAGAATTTTGGAAATTCCCATCCAGGGTGAAGGTGCAATGGAGCTTGCCAAACGATCCAGAGGGACACCGAGGGTGGCCAATCGAATATTAAGACGGGTCCGGGATTACGCCCAGGTCGAAGGTGACGGCGTCATTACAAAAGAGATCGCCATGCACGCCCTGGATATGTTGGACGTGGACAGCGAAGGTCTGGACAAGATGGATCGGCACATCATGCTAACCATCATCAATAATTTCAGCGGAGGTCCTATAGGCCTGGACACCCTGTCAGCAGCGGTCTGCGAGGAAAAGGACACCCTTGAAGACGTTTACGAGCCCTTTTTGATACAGAAGGGATATATCAAAAGAACCCCCAGAGGTCGCGTGGCTACGGAATTGGCTTATAAACATTTTAAGATAGCCAATACGAAAGATCAAAAACAGCAAAGACTCTTTTAACTCGAACAGGGAGGTGCCTTATCACTGATTTTTCACAAAACCAGATTCGAATAACCGATTTCCATATCCTCAAAGAGGACCGGAAACACCTGAGAAACCAGATCAAGCTTCATTCCAAATGGAAAAAGACGGTTCTCATCATTCCTTTACTGGCCAGTGAATATACGGAGCCGGGGAACAGACCCGTGTTTGAAAATATCCTGAAGCATTTATCAGATGTCCCATATCTCTCCCAGATCATCTTCGGTCTGGACAGGGCCTCTGAGGCCGAGGCCTTTTTACTCAAAGACCTTATTAAAGAATTTAATATTCAAAATTCCTTGATCCAATGGAATGATGGCCCAGGTTTCAGTAAGATCTATCATAGGTTGAATGAGGCCGGATTTAACATTCAGGAACCCGGCAAAGGAAAGAATATGTTCCTGAGTTTCGGGATTGCCATTGCCCTGGGCGCTGAATCCATCGGCCTTGTGGATGCGGATATCAGGACCTTCCAGAGGGTCCAATTGGATCGTCTTTTCTACCCCGTAGTTGCGCTTAATTATGATTTTGCAAAATCATATTATGCCAGAATTATGCAAAGTGCTATGTACGGCAGGGTCAAACGCCTCCTATTGGATCCTCTCCTGCTTGCATTAAAAAGAAAATTCACGGAAAGCCGCGAAGAAAAAATGTTACGTCTGATCGACTTTCTCGTGGGATTTAGATATCAGTTGTCCGGTGAGGTGGCCTTCCATGTGGACCTTCTTAAAAAAATGCGGTTCGCCACGAATTGGGGGGTTGAAATCTTTACCCTGATTGAAGTCTTTAGAAAGGCCTCATCCGTGGCTCAGGTCATGATCACCCGTGAGCCGTTCGATCATAAGCACCAAGACGTCTCCAAAGATGACCAGACCAGAGGGCTTAACCGTATGGCCATTGATATCGTCACCACCCTGATGAATGCCTTGGTGATCGAAGAAGGCCTGGAGATTTCGGATACCTTTTTCAGGGATCTATCCATCACTTATCTGGGCATTGCCGATGCCCAGATCAAGAAGTATTCCGATGATTCCAGTTTCAGCAACCTCCATTATGACAGAGATTCAGAGGAAATACTGGTCAGAGAGGTCTTTCGTAATTCCATTCTATATGCCGGGGAATTGTTGACATCTCCTTACCGTATGACGGAAAGGTTGTTGAGGTTGGTCAACACGTATCCCGAGTTCAAACCTTTCTTGGATATGGGCCTCGCGGAAACCATTCTGGCCGTAGAAAGCAAGGCGAAACAGAGTGTCTTTGAAACACCCCAAACCGTATCCTGGGAGCGGGTCATCAATAAGCTACCCCGAATCTTGTATGACCTGATCGAAGTGGTGGAAGATGAGAAACGGCGGTTTGTCTGATTTTCCCGGGTTCAGGGATAAGGACTGTAATTCCCGTTTTAGAGACGAATCAACCGCAGGCAGATCCATCCATGAAAAAATCCCGATCAATCAAAACGGATAATCCCCCCTTCATTGTCATATTCACGGATCTCGATGGGACGTTGTTGGACCACGACACGTACCAATGGGATTCGGCTAAGCCTGCCCTGAATCTATGTAAGCGCCTCCATATCCCGATCGTCCTCGTATCAAGCAAGACAAGGGCCGAGATGGATGTTTTACGAAAAAATATGGGCCTTTCATCCCCGTTTATTTCGGAAAACGGTGGTGGTATTTTTTTCCCGACCGAGGGTCTGGACTATGCGCCTGCTGGCACTCAACTTGCAGAAAATATATATAGATTGGAAATGGGAACACCATATGAAATCTTAGTCAAAGCCCTTAATGAAATCCGAAACGAATTGGATTTGACAATTCGAGGTTTTTCCGAGATGACCCCGGAAGAAATCTCACATTTAACCAACCTGGACCGTGAAGATGCGCGTTTAGCGGCCATGCGAGAATTTGATGAGCCTTTCATATTGCCGGATCATCAAAATATTGACGCGGACGATCTTCAAAAAGCGGCCCAAAAAAGAGGTCTTCAAATCACGACAGGAGGAAGGTTCTTCCATATCATCGGTAAAAATGATAAAGGGGGGGCTGTCAAAACTTTGATTTTATGGTATAAACAGCAGCACTCGAATGTTTTTTCCATCGCCCTTGGAGACAGTCCCAATGATTTCAGTATGCTCAGGCAGGTGGATCAAGCGATCCTGGTTCGCCCTGAAACGGATTACCCTTTTATCGCCGATGAAATCCCCGGAATCAGGTTCGCGCCAGAAAAGGGTCCCGAAGGGTGGAATAGGGCAATCATGGAGCTATTAGATAAAAAAATACAGGGAGGTAATTGATTTAATGTTTGAAAGCGAGGTCAACCCTGAAAAGATTGAAAAGGTCGATCTAATTGTCAGCATTCCATCCTACAATGAAGCAAAATCCATAAGCTATCCCACCCGAATGGCCAGCGAAGGACTCACTCAATATTTTCCGGATAAACGTTCCGTTATTATCAACTGTGATAACCATTCGCCTGATAATACCAAAGAAGCCTTTTTACGAACCCCCACGGATGTCCCTAAGATATATATTTCCACACCACCGGGAGTTAAAGGGAAGGGCAATAATTTCAAGAATCTGTTCAAAAAAGTGATCGATCTCCAAGCAAAGGCCGTGGTTGTGGTGGATGCCGACCTAAAAAGCATTACCCCTGGTTGGATCAAACGCCTGGGGGAACCGCTGTTTAAGGAATTTACCTATGTGGCACCCTTGTATATCCGGCATAAATATGACGGCACCATAACCAATGGGATCGCCTATCCATTATCGCGCGCCCTTTATGGAAGACGGGTGCGGCAACCCATTGGAGGGGATTTCGGGTTTAGAGGAGAGCTGGCCAAGGTCTACCTGGAAAGTGATATATGGGATGATGCCATTGCCAATTTCGGGATCGATATCTGGATGACGACCCTCGCCTTCAATCAAAGCGCCCATGTTTGTCAATCGTTTATGGGCAGGCCGAAAATCCACCGGCCAAAAGACCCCGCGGCTGCTCTGGGTCCGATGTTCAGAGAGGTGGTGGGAACCATTTTTTCAACCATGCAAAAGTTTGAATCGTTCTGGTTGAATGTCAAGTACAGTAAGCCCACGGCCATCTTCGGGTTCGGTCTTGGTGATATGGAGATGCCGCCCAAGGTGGATGTGGATACGGATAAGCTTTTTAAAAATTTTCATAATGGGTTTGTGGAATACGGTGAGGTCTGGCAAAAGGTCTTATCCAATGATGTGTATCAAAAATTGGTGGAAATGAAAGGGATGAAAAAAAATATTTTCTCCTTTCCAACGGATCTCTGGGCCAGACTCCTTTATGACATCGCCATCTCTTATCGGGACTCGGTCCTGGAGAGAGACTTAATTATGGATTCCCTCATCCCCCTTTATTTCGGAAAGACCCTTTCATTTGTTAAAAAAACGGAAAAGATGTCAATCCAGCAGGCCGAAGAAACCATCGAGGATGATTGCATGACCTTTGAGATGACCAAGCCTTATTTGATTCAACGATGGAAAGAGAAAAATCGTTAACAGTTTAGCCTTTTGAAAATCATGAGATGCAAGGCTTGGATTCCGCGATCAAGTCGCGGAATGACATTTGATCTGACTATGCTATACCTTTATGAAAAACGCATTTTACTCTTTCGCAAGATTTCCACTTTTCCGCCTGCCTGCGCCGCGCCTGACGCGGCAGACAGGTCATTCCGCGACCCCTCATCAAGTGCGGGGCAGGCCTGATCGCGGAATCCAGTTGTTTCGATTTTTTGAAAATTGCCAAAGTGTTACAAAAATCGGTAATCCATGAACAGTGATCAATCATCCATAAACAGTGGCCAATGAATCAGAATGATTGATCATGGTTCATCTCTTATTGCTCATTGTTTTTGAGCAGCATAATCCTCACATCCATCACGTTGGTATTCGTCGGTCCCGTCATGAGCAGATCCCTCGTTTTCTCAAGATAGTGATACGAATCATTATTAGCCAGATATTCTGAAATCTCCAACCCCCTTTTTTCCCCCCTTTGGACTGTGAGAGGATCAACCACGGCGCCGGCTGCATCCGTGGGGCCGTCGTTGCCGTCCGTACCACCGCTCAATATCACCACCCGTAAAGGCAACCCCATGATTCCCTTGGCCGCAGCTAGACAAAACTCCTGATTGCGTCCGCCCTTTCCTTTGCCTTTGATGGTGACCGTGGTTTCACCACCGGAAATAATACAACCCGGGGGCTTAACGGGCCTTCCGGATTTCAAAATCTCTTTTGCGATGGCCACGTGCACCAATGCCACATCTTTTGTTTCACCCTCGATCATGGATGACAAGATCAAAGCCTTATATCCAAGCCCCTCGGCCGACTTTGCGGCTGCTTCCAGGGCAAGGATATTGCTGCCGATAATCAGGTTATGGACCTTGTTGAAAACCTTGTCCCCCTGTTTGGGGGTTTCAGGAATTCGGCCGTCAATACCTTTCCTCAAATGATCCTTTACGGATGTAGGGATGTCTTCAATCCCGTATTTGTGGAGGATCTGCAGGGCATCTTGAAATGTGGCTTCATCTGGCACAAACGGCCCAGATGCGATCACATCCATTCTATCCCCAACCACGTCCGACAGCATCAAGTTGATGATCGTGGCCGGATAGGCGGCCCGGGCCATTTGTCCGCCTTTAGAGGCGGAAATATGTTTGCGAATGGCATTGATCTCATCGATGCTGGCCCCGCATTTCAAAAGTGCCTTGGTTACAATCTGTTTTTCTTCAAGACGGATCGACCCCGCCGGTTGTGGAAGCAAGGCCGATCCCCCACCCGAGATCAAGGAAAAAATCAGATCCCTCTCACCGGCCTTATTCAAAAGGTCAATGATCCTTTGAGTCCCTTTAACCCCGTTTGAGTCCGGCAATGGGTGATCCGCCTCAATGATTTCAGTAAAAGACAATTTTTCGGTAAATCCGTATTTTACGCTAATCAGACCTGCCTTGATCCGGTCGCCCAGAAGATCCTCCATGGCCTTGGCCATGGGGGCTGTAGCCTTCCCGCCACCCACAAGGAAAATATGTTCAAATCGGGTGAGATCCAAGGTCTCCAGGTTTCCATCTTTTTCGAAAAGCAAACTGTTCCCTTCCACGCGGACAAATCTCTGGACGGCATTGTACGGATTCACCGGCTCAAGGGCCGCATGAAAAATGTTCACGGCATCTGAGCGCATTTGATGCAGGATATCATCGGAATGAGAAGACATAGCCCGGGTCCTTTCCAATGGGTTTTGTATTGTATTTTAACATGAAAGATCTTAATGGATCAGCCTGAAAATGACAACATCCAAAACAGGACAACATGACCTGATGGATGGTCTTCATATTGACACCTATACCAGATTCACTTATAGTTCTTTCTATCCCATAAATTTATTTATTCTTCCGGCGACTCCATACCCTAATGGTATCATGACCAGGTTTGCCCGGGGGGGGGATACGGAAAGGCTGCTTCAATGCATGTCTCTTATCCCGTATGAGGCTCCGCGAAGCGGGATCTCGGATGGACTGAGCAAACCAAGCATGATATAAAGGGATTGATGAATAGCCGGGTTTGTTTGGCCATTTTAGAATAATAACAGAGAGCCCTTATATGGAGCCCATACCTTCGCGAAAAGGTTCACCATACTTTACTTCTCAGATGGTGTTTGGTTACATTTCGATCGGCCTCATCCTCTTCCTTGCGTTGCTCACCACATCCCGCTGCACGGACTTTTTTTTTAAACCGATTCAGGAACTCCATTCCAATCCTCGAGATGATGAATGGGTCATGTTTCGTCGAGATCTGTATCATTCCGCTACAGTCAATCCGGTAAATGATACCTTGGACGGCCGGATCAAATGGGAATTTCAAACCCGGGGAGCGATTCATTCGTCACCTGCCGTCACTGAAGATAGGGTATATGTGGGCTCCAGGGATGGGCACATTTATGCCTTAGACACTGAAACCGGTGAAGAACGATGGAGATTTAAGACCGGCAGTTGGGTGGAGTCATCCCCGGCCGTTGCTCAAGATGTTGTATATGCGGGTTCAAATGACGGCTATCTCTATGCAATCAATTCAAGAAACGGAGCTGAAATCTGGCGCTTCCATGCAGAATACCCCATTAAGTCATCACCTGCAGTGGCCGGCGATTACGTGTTTTTCGGGGCCTACAATTTCTGTGTTTACGCATTAGACCGATCCAATGGAAGAGAAAGATGGCGATATCGAACCGGCAATTACGTGATTTCATCTCCAACCGTTGTGGATGGGGTGGTGTTTTTCGGCTCAGTGGACTCATACTTTTATGGGATACACGCCCTGAATGGGAAGTTGCGTCTGCAATTCAGGGCCTATGCCCCTATTTTGTCTTCTGCCGTAGCGGCCGATGGGATCGTGTATTTTAACAATCATCAAGGTGCGCTCTATGCATTAGACGGACACGCACGGAATTGGCCAGGGGAAACCAAATTACGCCCTTTTTGGAATAACCTGTATTTATATCAAACAGCACCAAAACCGTCTCCGCCATCGGGTTTTTTATGGCGCGTGGATCTTAAAACGGCACCTGCTGGGTCGTCCCCGATTTTAAGAGATAACTTGCTTTACGTCGCGGCGAGTAATGAACTTTTTTCAATGGATATCAAAACCCGAGAAAATCAACGTCTATTGAGAACACATGGAATAATCAGTTCTTCTCCGGTTATCGTGAACGACACAATTTATCTTGCAACCGAGGAGGGTCTGCTTTTTGCTTTCCACGCCAAAACCGGACAGATGATCTGGCGGATGCTACTGGGGGCAGGGATCATGTCGTCTCCAGCTATCGGGAAGGATACGCTTTATATTGGTTCGGATGATGGAAAGTTATATGCCATCCAGTGAAGTGTTCAGTATTTAGCATAAGGGATTTTCCTTAAATGGAATGGCTGTGCCGAATATCCTTATGATAACTGATCCCCATTCTTTTTCACCCTTTCGTTTTTAGGACATTGTATTGCATAAATGCGAATAATTCTACGGTTAATATTGCGCTCCCGCACCATTTCAAGGCATGCGAATAATCCTTTTGAAAGGCGGTTTTTGGAGAATAGATAGAAATGTTCGATACCTACAACATGTTTAAATATATAAATTTTATTGGCATGCAAAATGCAAAAATCAGACAGGATCTAATATGGCCGGAATAAAACAAGACATTGTGCTTGACAAAAAAATCGATATTTAATAATTGGGTAAAAATTTGTAAATATGAAAAGTCGGTTGTAGAGGAAGGATTTTAAGGATATGAATTTTCAAAAAAAGTTTGCTTCAGGTGAATTTGTTTTTCTGGCTGAGATGAATACACCCAAAGGCGTTGATATTTCCGAGATGATAACCAATGCCCGTCGTATAAAAGATCGGATTGATGGCGTTATTATCCCTGACATGGATAATGGGGTTATGAGGATGAGCGCTTTGGGAGGCGCTGTTCTTATGCGTCAGCAAGGGATTGAAACGATTATCCATGTCTATGGTCGCGATCGAAATAAGATGGCCATTCAAGGTGATATCCTCGCCGCTCATGTATTGGGGATCCAAGGTATCCTCGTTGTGAGGGGGGAGGAGATGGCATCGGGAGATCATACGGACGCGCGAGTCGTGGACGACCTTGATGAAGAAGGCATTCTCCGGGCGATTGCCTCTCTTCAAAAAGGTATCGATCTGGCAGGCTTTGAATTGAAAGGAACCCCAAAATTCGTAACGGGTTGCACCCTCGGGCCTTATAAAGATGACGATGGCCTGGAACGAGTAATAACGGCTGCGGCTAAAAAAGTTGAAGCCGGGGCCGGTTTCATTGTAACACCTCCTGTATTTGATATCGACCGTTTTTCCATCCTTATGGAAAGGTTAAAGCCTCTTAATATACCTGTTATACCGACTATATTTCTTTTAAAAACCGTCGGTATCGCAAGGTATATGGCCACATATGAGCCGGGTGTTTTCATTTCGGAACAGACAATCAAACGCATTAGACAGGCCCCTGATAGAGAGCTGGAATGTATCAAAATCGCTGGAGAGACCATTCATGCACTCCGGGGCATTGCGCAGGGTGTTCGGATTGTCACGTTAGGATGGGAACATAGGCTTCCAACCATCTTGGAGTATGCGGGTATTTAAATCGGGGTGATAAGCCTGGATATCTTTATTAAATGCCTTCTTACTGCCGGTCCGCACTGAATCGATAAATGTCAGATAATGATGAAAAGGAAAGAAAGATAACATAATGTCAATGCCGGAAAAAGAACATATCAATAACAACAATCGAGTGCTGGTTGTTGGAGGAGGCCTCGGCGGTATTAAAGCAGCTCTTGATCTAGCCGAAGCTGATATCGATGTCGTATTGATCGACAAGGCCCCCTCCATCGGTGGGATTATGACCCAACTGGATCGGACCTTTCCGACCAATAATTGTGATCTGTGCACGTTATCGCCGCACCTGGCTGAAAGCAGTCGCACGCAGCACATTGATCTCAAACCACTGACTACATTAACCGCATTGAGTGGAACCGTCGGTCAATTTACCGCGACCCTCACCACCAAACCTCGCTTTATTGACTTGAGCAAGTGTACAGCCTGTGGAGAATGTTTCAAACAATTTCCCGAGTGCGTGCAGTTTACGCCGGGTCTGGACCATAGGGCGCCCACATGCATGCGTTACCCCCAATCAACGCCTTATGCCTTTTCCATTCATATTGACCAATGTAAAGATATTGATGCCCTTAAAAACGTTTGTCCTACGCACGCCATATTTGACACGGATTCCGAACGATCTTTCAGCCTTGAGGTTGGCGCCGTTATCCTTGCACCCGGCGCGGAATTATTTGACTCAAACGAATTGAGCAATTACGGAAAAGGGATGTACCCTAATGTCGTGACCGGTTTGGAATATGAACGTATTCTTTCAGCCTCGGGTCCTACTGGAGGCATACTGGCCCGCCCGTCGGACGGCAATCAACCCGCAAAAATTGCATGGATACAATGTGCCGGCTCAAGGAGTCAAAATAAGGCCGCTTTACCATACTGTTCTAGTGTCTGTTGCATGTATGGATTGAAAGAGGCAATCGTTACAAAGGAGCGGTTCAGAGACGATATTGAAACGGTTATTTTCTATATGGACATGAGGACGTTCGGGAAAGATTATGAACTCTATTATCAAAGGGCCAAGAAGGATTTCGGTGTCCGTTTTATAAGGAGTCGGCCGCATTCAATAGAGCTTGATCCTAACGGAGAGGATTTGTGCATTACTTATGTGCCTGAAAAGGGGACGGAACCTAAAACCGAGACCTTTGATATGGCCGTGCTTGCCACCGGGTTTCGTATTCAGCCAGAATTAATCGAATTGGCCAGCTCATTGGGAATCGATGTGAATGAATACCATTTCGCGCAAACCGATTATTTTCATCCTGTCGAGACCTCCAGGAAGGGGGTTTACGTTTGCGGTCTTTTTGAGAGTCCGAAAGATATCCCGGAAACCATGGTTCAAGGAAGCGCGGCCGCATGTCTTGCCTCCGGAGATCTAAACGCCTCGAAAGCCATATCGGATCAAGATGATGAAGAAGCCTTTGTGCCTGAACGCGATATCAGCGGTGAAGAGCCCAGAATCGGTATTTTTATATGTGACTGCGGCTACAATATTGGTGGCGTGATCAACGTAGAGGATCTTGCCCGTTACGCTGGATCATTACCGGAGGTTATTGTAGCTGAACCCGTGGGCCATGGTTGTAGTAAAGAATCACTTGAGAAAATTCAAGCCAGCATACGTGCGAACAAACTCAATCGAATCGTCATCGGAGGATGTTCTCCAAGAACCCATGAGAACCTTTTCCAGGATGTCATTCGCAAAACGGGTTTGAACAAGTACCTTGTCCAGATGGCGAACATCAGGGATCAGGTCACCTGGGTGCATGCTGACCAACCTGTCGAGGCGTTTAATAAGGCAAAGGACCTTATACGTATGGCTACGGCCAGTGTCGCTTTGACCCGTCCCCTCATCGAGCACGCACTGGAAATGAACAATGATGTCCTGGTCGTGGGCGGTGGCGTGAGTGGAATGACTTCCGCCCTGACCCTGGCGGATAAGGGTTTTAAAGTATATCTGGTGGAAAGGGATCCTGATCTTGGAGGTGTTGCGAAAAACATTAGAAAAACCATCGAAGGGCAGGATGTAGGGCCATTTATCCAACAACTGATCGAAAGAACCACCCAACATGAACGGATTGAAGTGCTTACCAGGTCACACATTGTCGACCATTACGGTATGCCGGGTCTTTTCACAACCGGTCTACAGATCGGGCCTAGAATGTATTACCGGAAAATTCAACATGGTGTGACGATCCTCGCTACAGGTGCATTACCCAACCGGCCGGCAAAGTATCTCCTCGATGAACATCAAGCCGTCATGACTCAGATGGATCTGGATGCCTTTATCAAGGATAACAGCGATAGGGTTAAAGCGTGGGAAAAATTGGTTATGATCCAATGTGTGGGATCACGCGTCCCTGAAAATCCCAATTGCTCGCGCGTTTGTTGTCAGGCGGCCATAAAAAATGCCCTCGAAATTCAAAAAATCAATCCGGGTATCAAGATTATTATCCTTTATCGGGATATCCGAACCTATGGATTCCACGAAGACTATTACCGCAAAGCGCGGGAACAAGGCATTATTTTTTCCCGATATGATACGGATCGGGAACCTAAAGTCAGAGAAAGCGGAGACCGTGTGATTGTTTCATTTATAGACCATGTTCTTGAAAGAGAGGTCGATGTTGAGGCAGATTGTCTTGCTTTGAGTACTGGCTTTGTGGCGGATGAAGAAAGCACCGAAGATCTTTCTAGGATCTTTCATTTGCCTCGAACAAACGACGGGTATTTTTTAGAAGAGCATATCAAACTTAGACCCGTGGATTTGCCCATCCCTGGATTTTATGTGGCTGGCACGGCCCATGCGCCAAAATCCATCAAAGAGAGTATCGCACAGGCCCAGGCCGCGGCAGGCAGGGCCTTTACAATGCTGACAAAAAAGGCCATTAATTTGGGTGCATCCGTCGCACGTGTGGATGGAAACAAATGTGCCGCGTGTCTTATATGTGTACGTGCATGTCCGTTTGGTGTCCCTTTCATCAATGCTGATGGATATTCAGAGATCGATCCGGCAAAATGCCAGGGATGCGGTGTCTGTGCGGCGGAATGTCCTGCGAAGGCCATCCAGTTAATGCGCTTTGAAGATGACCGGATAATGGCCAAACTTAACGGATTGTTGGAAGAGGTTATATAAATAATATGGATACCTTTGAACCTATTATCGTAGCATTTTGCTGTCATTATTGCGCTTACACGGCAGCCGATATGGCCGGGAGTATGAGGCTGCATTATCCTCCCAACGTGAAGATCGTAAGGGTGCCTTGTTCCGGTAAAGTGGATGCCATTCATATCATGAAGGCCTTTGAGAAAGGCGCTGACGGTGTGTACGTGGCCGGATGCCTTGAAGGGGATTGTCATTTTAAAAACGGAAATGTAAAGGCGTCTCGACGTGTAAAATACATCAAGGAACTTCTTGATGAGATCGGCATTGGCGGGGAGAGGGTGGAGATGGTGACCATGTCCGCGGGTATGGGACCGCAATTCGCAAAGACGGCCATCGAGATGACGGAAAAGATCCGCAAACTGGGTCCCAATCCAGTAAAGGATATGGCCGCGAAAAGGCGCCGCGCAGTGGGGCAGGGATAAATTTTTTTCCTATATTTTTCGTCGGCTTGTTGAATATGAGGATTCCCTGAGTAGAATGGAAGTCACCGCGTCAATAAAGAGATATGGTAATTGAAGTAAGGATGCCCGCATAAAATTCGGGGTTGAAAAGGAGCAATTATAGTTATGATTACAGCAGAGAGAAAACCACTGGAGGAGATAATAGAGTATGTAAGACCTTTTGGAAAAATACTTCTTGTCGGCTGCAATGAATGTGTGACCGTGTGCTCGGCTGGGGGACGAAAAGAGGTTGGTCTTTTGTCTTCGGCCTTGCAGATGGCGTTTATGAAAGAGGGAAAGATGCTTGAAATCAAGGAGATGACCCTTGAAAGACAATGTGATCCCGAGTATGTTGAGGAATTGTCCGGTCACATTAACCAGGTTGATGCCGTTCTTTCCATGGCCTGTGGTTGCGGTGTACAGGAAATTGCGCAGCGATATAGGGAAAAACCGGTTTTCCCCGCAGTGAATACCAAGTTCATGGGTGCCTCGGAGCGTCAGGGTGTATGGTCGGAAAGATGTCAAGGGTGCGGGAATTGTTTGCTTGGGTTAACCGGAGGGATTTGTCCCGTGGCGAGATGTTCTAAACGATTGCTGAATGGACCATGCGGAGGTTCAACCAAGGGAAAATGCGAGATAAATCCTGAAATAGACTGTGCATGGCAATTGATATGGGATAGGCTTAAAGCACTGGGGCAGGAAGAAAGATACAGCGATATCATACCGGCGAAAGATTGGCGACCAAGCAGGGACGGAGGTCCAAGAAAGATAATTAGAGAGGATTTGGCATCATGAAAACAGAGAGTGTTCTTGAAAAGATTTTGGCTGCAGGTCATTTGGCGGTAACCTCGGAGTGCGGACCGCCGCGAGGGGCACTTCCGGAAAAGGTGAAGGAAAAAGCCGAAATGCTGAGAGGATATGTTGACGCCATCAACGTGACCGATAATCAAACCGCGGTCGTGAGGATGTCCAGTTTATCCGCATGCATCTTAATCAAACAATTAGGTCTTGATCCTATTCTTCAAATGGTCACCAGGGACCGTAACCGTCTGGCCATGCAAAGCGATATTCTAGGTGCCTACGCCCATGGAATCAACAATATGTTATGCCTTTCCGGAGACCATCCGTGCTTTGGAGATCACCCCATGGCTGCAAACGTCTATGATCTGGACTCGATGCAACTGATTCAGGTCGTTCGAAAGATGCGTGATGAGGGAAGGTTTCAGGGAGGAGATGAGATCGAGAACCCGCCAAAGATGTTCATCGGGGCAGCGGCCAACCCATTTGCGGACCCTTTTGAATTAAGGGCCATTAGACTCGCGAAAAAGGTAAAGGCCGGTGTCGATTTTATCCAAACCCAATGTATCTACAATATCGATAAATTCGGTAAGTGGATGAAAGAAATCTGTGAACGAGGTCTGAATGAAAAGGTAAGCATCCTCGCAGGCATTACGCCCCTTAAATCAGCCGGAATGGCGAATTATATGCGAAATAAGGTGCCTGGTATGGATGTCCCCGAAGAGCTGGTAAAAAGAATGGCAGGCGTTCCCAAAAAGGATCAGGCTGATGAGGGAATCAAGATATGCCTGGAAACGATCGAGCAATTGAAGACGATGGAAGGTATACGCGGTTTTCATATCATGGCCATAGAATGGGAACAGAAAGTTCCTGAGATAGTAGAACGGGCGGGACTTTTGCCCCGCCCGCAGGTTTAGGCCTTTTGGTCGGAATTTTTTGCTCATATCACTAGAGGAGGTGCAATAATGGATGAAAAGAAGCTCGTTCTGGTAGTCGATGATGATCCGGACCTGGTGGAAGCGGTTTCGATGAAACTTGAAAGTCAAAATTATCGTGTAGCCAAGGCATACGATGGGGTAGAAGCCTGGGATAAGATAAAGGCGGAACGGCCCGATTTGATTGTTCTGGATGTAATGATGCCTGAAAAAAACGGCTATAAGGTATGTGACGAGATAAAGAACGACCCTAAATATAAGGATATCACGGTTGTGCTCTTAACGGCCGTAGGTGAGGCGGTCCCAACGACCAGTTATACTCATATGGATGGAAAAACGTCACTGGCTGATGAATTTATTCCAAAGCCGGTTGACATGGATGAACTCCAGGAGATCATCAACCATTACCTTGCGTGATACATGGACCGCTACCGGCGGTAAACCCACTGAGATGGAAACAACCGGGATGAATGGTCTTAAATTAAGTAAGGAGCTTGTCCAGATAAGATTTCAGCGGCCTTCTGTTCTGGTGGGCCAGAATCTCGATTTTTTAGAAAAGCTTACTGACAATAAAATCAATATTGCTTTTTTATCCTGGGTAGTTGCAAATGGTGAAATTCAATTGTCCTGTTGTATAGCGCCTGAAGATTATTACCAAGTGCTGGCCATCTTGGCGTCTCAACCTGGCTTGAAAGAATTGAGTTCGATCAAACCATCCGTTTGTCTATTGTCCCTATTTCCACACAAGAACCGCCTCCAATATCTAGCACAGTCATTGAATGTGTTGATCAAACTTAACCTCCCCATATACGGTTTAGCATCATCATTATCCTCCATCACTTTTGTAACGGATTACCGTAGATCGCATGACACCAAAAACACCCTGAAGACATTCCTGAGTAGCGGGTTATGAGGTTTGTTGATGGCTTTTATAAAGGGTCTCAAAATAGAATAAACAAAAATCTCTGGATTCCGGATCAAGTCCGGAATGACAAAGAATATTGCTTCACCATCCGTCACCTCGGCGAAAGCCGGGAACCAGATATCATGAATTTTCGGCAAAACCAATATCAATTCTATTATGACACTGTTATTAACGGTCTCATAATAGGATTAACGGTTCGTCATGCTGAAAGCCACTGGATTCCGGCCTTCGCCGGAATGACGTAGGTGTGGACAATGATGAGACAGTTAATACCTGAATCTTGCACGAATCATCTACTGCGGCTTGAAGCGCCTTGACGATAAAGCTGGTTTCGTGATTTTGATCCTCACCATATCGGTAATATGCCTGCGGGT
>JAFGGA010000028.1 GCA_016930835.1 Deltaproteobacteria bacterium | reverse complement strand
GTAGAAAAAAGTAGGCCCCCAATATCCCTATGGCCATTCCTGCAACCGCGTCGGACAGGTAATGGGCGCTTACGGCCACCCTTGAAAACGCTAGCATTAGGGCATAGGCAAGCGGCAGAAACCGGTAGGGGGAATACTTTGAATACTTGAGCACATAATACAGAAACACACCGGATACAAAGGCATCGGCTGAGTGGCCTGATGGAAATGAGTTATAGTGAGAATCCAGTGAAAAAAAGGTGAATTCTCCGCCATATTTCGGCCTTGCCCGCCCGAAGAATATCTTCATGCATCTTACAACGCCGAATGAAAAGATGAATTGCGCTTTTATATATGCCCACCACAGGTCTTTCAGTTTTCGGTTTTTCTTATATAGAGCATAAATTATGAGGCCTGCAAAAATAGAATAGAAAACATATAGTCCCCGTTTTGAGACCGCTTTAGGGATATAGATGATATCAGATGGGATCAGGTTTTTTATGAATATCCATATTTGCGTATCGAAAGCAAACAGGACAACAATGCCCAATAAGGTGGTCGAGATTGAAATCAACAGGTTCTTCTTCATATCTATCTTTTGTGTCCTTGTGCCTTGGTGGCTATTTAAAAAAGTTACCGAAATAATTTTGAAAAAGCGATATACTTGCTCCCAAAAAAATTAAAAATAGTAGCTGTAAAAATGCCTATAAAGCTAGCCAAAATATACCATGGGCTTTCGCCCATTTGGGCATATTCGATTAACAGGTGCATTACACCGATGCGAACCCCTAATCCCACAAGGCAAATCGTAACAAAAGAGATGAAACTATAAGCTATTTTTGTCGTTTTTCCGGAATCAAATGTCCAGAGCCGATCGAAAGTGTAATTCCAGCAGACGGCCGCGAAAAAGGCAAAAATGGCAGCAACCCGGGGATCAAAAGAGAGAAGATCTACAAAGCTGACCAAAACGGCAGTATCGACAATAAGACCTGAGATCCCAACCAGGGAGAATTTAATAAACTGAAACAAGGTGGGAAACCTATACCCATAAAGTCGCCAGAGATGACGGATGTAGTCTATCTGTGCGTTAGAATCGAGTTTGCTCTCACCCTGTTTTCGATCGGTAAAGATAATGGGTATTTCAACAAAGCGAGGGGCTGTCTTTACGATGACTTCAAGAACAATTTTCCATCCCAATGGATCAAGCGCTATCCCGTCAATGACGCTTTTTCTGATGGCCATAAAACCGCTTGTCGGGTCGGAAAGGGATGTTACGCCTTTTGCCATAATTCCGGCCACTTTACTTGTAATCTTTCTATGAATAGGAAAGTTGTGGTAACCGCCTCCCACAACACTTCTGCTGCCAACCGTTGCATCGCATTTACCGTCCAAGATAGGCCGTATCATCGCCGGGACTTGTTCCACAGGATGGCTGAGATCCGCATCCATAACGACAAAGATATCGCCTGCCGCCAGTTCAAACCCTTTTACGACCGCTTTTGACAGGCCTTTATCGTTTTTGCGAATATATACCCTTACAGGATACCTTTCGGCCAGTTCCATAACAATATCTGCTGTACCGTCCGGTGAGTTATCATCTACAACGATTATCTCGCCGCTGATCCCTTCATCCTGAAGCACCTTGGAGAGTCTCGGCACGATAAGCTTGATGGTATCCGCTTCATTAAATGTAGGTATGATTATGGAAATCATTAGTCTAATGGGCCGTAAAAACCACTGCGGCAAAACTCACAGCAGATCTTGTGGGCTGTTCATGCCATACCTCATAACCCAGAACCTGACCCCTGGACGGTGGTAATACCTCCATGAGGCAAGCCATGGCGGAAAAACCACACACGTTGAATTGATCCTTGACCCTGACGGATTCTTCCCAAAACACGTCTGTCTGCATATTTGAAAACGCCTTTAAAAGGTTTTGGTCGTGCCTTTCGGATTGGCTCTGAAGGTGAGTGGCAGGCATGTTGTGGCCGAATTTGGGCCCGATGTGTGATAAATCAACACCTGCCACAACCAGGGTTTCATGGTCTCCATGACTTAAAATGCCTGAAAGAGCGTGTAGGAAAGACCCGGCAGTTTCCATGTAGGCAGATCGACTGTATCCGGCTAAAGATGGCATTAACGGACCACAGAGAATGGGAATGATGGTGAACGAATCCTCCGGCAGGAGATGCTGTAAGAAGATCACCTGAAATTCCACAGAGTGTTCGGCCCTGTGGCCAAAGTCATTCTCAGAAATGATTGCCCGCCCGGCATCCCACAATTCTTTGACCATGTTTCTGTCGTTTTTGACCACACCGAGTGGGGTTTCGAAATCCTTTTCCGTCAGACAGAACAGATCCCCCATCATCTGATGGCCGACGCCCAACACAATAACCCTTGATGGTGACGTGTATTTAAGCCACTGATAGCCGCTTGCGTATACCCTTGCTCCCACTGAAAGATCAATGTGGGGTGCGGCCAGGGCAACCACCCTGGCCTCCGGTTTTGAGGCAGGGGGTTGGGTCTTAAGAATGTCATCCAGCCGTTTTTTCAGGTTCGCGGGCTTATCAGGATATGAGCGCCCGGAATGAGAACATGGCCTTGCGGTTTTTGCAGCGAACTGGGTCACCATATTCTCCCTGGCGTGTTCATATTTTTTCGTATCAAGGAGAAATGATTCGTCTAAATGGGCCAGCAGGGCTTCCACCTCGTCCGTCCCAACCAGGACACCACCCTTTTGCCTGATAAGGGCCATCTGAATATCCCGGACAGTATGGGTTCCATCCAAGAGGGTCATGAATTCGTAAAGTGGCCAGGGCACGGCCTTACCTTCTTCAACCAGGCCAAGGGGGTCTCTGACAAGAACGAACGGGTTATTCCCCTGGCGAATTGGAAAAAATTCCAGATCTCTTCTTATTCTGGGGTTTTTATTGGTTGTCATTTTTCCAGGTAAAGAAAAAGCAGGAAGAAGAATCTTAGAAGCGGTAGGTTATGAGTCCATGGGATGTGTCGTAAGGTGAAACGCTGACCTGGACGCGGTCCCCAACCATGACCTTAATACGGTGTTTCTTCATTCTCCCGGCAAGTACACCCCGGACTGTGATGTCATTATCACATTGAATGCTCATGGTGCCTCCACCAAGTACCTTTTTGACCACACCCTCCAATTGTATGAGATCTTTTCTACTCAAAATACTCCTTTCTCAGCGCTAAAGCCTGATCGAATTTTTTTAAACCATATCATTTTATGGAATAATGTCAACAAAATGGTCGCCTTTTCAGCGGAGACGCATATTTTCCCCCGCATCCTGTCCATCTTTCAACCGGGGCATTGAATTAACCTATTGATATTATATCAATAAATTTCATCTATCTTAAATTCTCAAAATGTTCGGGGATACTCTCATTTTCTGAGGGGCCATGCGGGTCTCCTTTTTTTAAGGTTGTACCATACATTTATCCTTAGCCCGGGAAGGCCACCTGGTAGCTTTGCCGTGTTCAGGCGGTTTTTTCGTGACGTTCGGTTTTTGTTATTGTATCATTCACAAAAGGTCTTTTAGCCGTTTAGCGTTTCAAATACCCTAACAATAAAAGGATACAAGTAAAAATCTTCGCAACCATATCCTTAACCATGCCAGCCAATGAACTCTCAAAAACTTTCAGGTCTTTTACCTATTCAAAAGACACTTTTTTGCCAAAGACCCGCAACCTTCTCGTCGAGTCCCCCCTTGAAATAGTTATTAATCGCGAAAAACATATTCTCATCATGTTCACCCCTGAAATGACAAAAGAGCTGGTCATCGGTTTTATTTTTACGGATGGTCTCGTCAGCGATATCTCTGAAATTGAAGAATGCATTATTTCTCCTGCTCAGAAGGAGGATGGTGGCCAGGTGATTGAGGCTAACGTTTCGATTTCTAAGAAAAATTCAGATCTCTTATCTCATACGTCGTCAAAGAGAATTTCCTATTCAAGCTGTGGTATTTGTGGAAAGGAAAACTACTGTGATTTAAGTCGGGGATTGAATCGAGTGAAAAGCCGGCACCGATTTTCTATGGAAATCTTAAAAGGGCTTCCCGCTAAGCTTAAACCGCTCCAACCGCTGTATAGGGAAACAGGTGGCGCTCATGCGGCTATAGTTTTTGATTCCGCTGGCAAAACCGTTTTTCACTGTGAAGACATGGGTCGTCATAACGCGCTGGACAAGGTCATTGGATTGACCCTGATCAATGGAATTTCCACCGATGACAAGATATTGGTCTCGAGCGGTCGGGCCAGCCTGGAAATGATTCTTAAAACCACAAGAATCGGGTTCCCTGTCTTTGTGGCCATGTCCAGACCCACTTCCAGTGCAGTTGAGGCAGCCAAGTTTTATAATATCACCCTAATTGACATGGCCCAGCATTCCAACAGAATCTATAGCCATGCCCGTCGTATTGAAGGATTCGAAGGGGAGTAGGGTGATATGAAGATGATTAAAGATGTTGCAGGGGTTATCCTTGCGGGCGGCAAGAGCCTCCGCTATGGCAGAAACAAGGCCCTGGTAAAAATTGACGGCATTCCACTGATTGAAAGAGTTATCCATGTGATGAGATCTCTTTTTAGACATCTGATCCTTATCACCAATACCCCGGATGACTACGCTTATCTTAAACTCCCCATGCATGAAGATCTCATTAAGGGCCTGGGACCCTTAGGAGGGATCTTTACGGCCCTGATGACTATCAAAAATCAAGCAGGCTTTTTTGTGGCCTGTGATATGCCCAATCTTAACCGGGAGCTGATTCACTATATGGTGGAGATCCGGTGCGATTTTGATGCGGTGGTTCCCAGGTTACAAGAGGGTACCGAGGCACTGCACGCTCTCTATGGCAAGCGCTGCCTCCCGCCAATAAAACACTTGATTGATTCCAGCCAATACCAGATTTTCCGATTCTTCCCCAAGGTATCGGTCCGTTACGTTGATGAAAACGAAATAAGACGCTTTGATCCGCAATTAGAATCTTTTTTTAATATCAACAAACCGGGCGCAATTAAGAAAGGTAAATTATCAATAAAACCAGACTGAATTAGAAAAATCCCCCTCGACTCGCTTGGCTCGAGGGTGGGCTTCAATCCCCCTTTGCCAAAGGGGGAAGCAGACGGAATACCCGGACTTATTGAGATGTTACCCAGGAGGTTTAATAAAAGATGTTAGAACTAATTCTCGCAGTGAGTTTTGCCGTTTTCATATCCGCCGGATGCTCGCTTTTTGAGGCGGTTCTATACGCTCTACCCATAAGGCATATTGAGGTAATGGCCAAGGCAGGAAACCCACAAGGGAAAATCTTTAAGAAAATGCGGGAAAATGTAGACCGACCCATAGCAGCCATACTGTC
>JAFGGA010000027.1 GCA_016930835.1 Deltaproteobacteria bacterium | reverse complement strand
TTTCAAGAGAAGTCATTCCAGGGGTATCTTTCTCATGCCTTTTGCACTGATGCGCACGTCCCGTCACGTCCATTCCTGAAATCAGGTCGTCAGAGCGCTGTTGCACGTTAAACAGGAGTTGATAATCACCCACGTTATAGGCGTCCCCCGACCTGTGGAGAATAAAATAGGGCTTGACGTCGTTTTCCCCGCTCCACACTTTCACGGGATAGATCCGATCATCCAGTTCAAGAAAAACTCCCGGTTCTTTTTCCAGGGATACCATTTTCACTTCAGAACTTTTGATAATCTGGAGGATATCCTCGGTATTAAAGGCGACCAACTCCTTGTCACCGTTTAGGTGGCTCATAATCACAGCAGGCATTAAATCTATCTCCTATCTGGGTTCCGTTTCCTGGTAACGATTGGCCTGTCACATTTCTCAACGCCGTTTTTCAGGGCATATATTCAAATCGAATCCCGGTATCAGGGCTCATAACAGCGTAACCGGTCATCAAAGCAGCAAGTTATGTACCAAAACAATCTTTCTGGCTTGTAAAACGAAAGATCCGGTTTTTATTAGGTGTGACAAGGGGATCGTTATCCTGTTTAGAACTGCCTTATTTATTGCATGATATCCTGGTCCATTTTTTTTATCGGAATCCAAACCGGTTTTCTTAATAATTATCGATCGCCTTCATAGGGATGCCAGTCACTTTTCCGAAGCTTGTCCACCTTGATGACGGCGACCTCATTGGTGCTGGTATCAAAAACGATTTTTCTTCCCTTCTCACCGCCTACATCTTCCGAGACGATACGAACCCCCTTTTTCCTCAAAACCTTCCTGGCAATCTTAATATTGTCCTGACCAACATCCAGTCTAGAGATCTTTGAATTGTAGGCCCCACCAAATATCTGTGCCTCCATGTTCTTTACTTTGGAACCATCATTGATCAACATCACAATAAGGGTTAATGTGGCCACGTTGCCGTACCGGGCCGTAGCTGCATCTGATTTCATAATTGTCGGCAATAGGAAATGGTTCATGCCTCCCGTCTTTCGCTTTCGGTCATAAATACAAACCGACACACAAGAACCCAGAACCGTGGATATAGCGGTAGGTCTATCGGCGACCAGGATATACCCCGGCTTAAGGTAGTAGTTGGCTGAAACCGGCATGTTGGACTCATTCACCATAACTTGAGCTCCGGAGGGATGATTTGTATTTAGCTTGGGATTGTGCTAAAGGAGACAATTTGTCCCCGATATTACCCGGGCGTTTAATGCCATTTTCGTGCCGGGAGACCTTCAGGTTTAATAAAGATATCCCGCAGACCACACCGACAGATTCGAAAAATTCACTCTACATTCGTATGAATGAGGTTTTTGAAAAGGAAAATAAAATTCGTCCTATCTGGCGAGCGAAAATTAAACCCACTCTAAAGCCCCCCGGAGGCACGGGGCCTCATACCCAATAACCGATGGTCTAGGTCATTCTATTGACATTTGTAGTTGTAATTTTGACGAGAATGCCATTCATTTCATTGATGCCCAGATACGGGTGAAGAAGGGTGGCCGGAGGAAGGTTGCGGGGGGGCGATATTTCCCCCCTTGATCATAATCACTTCATTTTTTCAAAATAGCAGTGATCGCATCTTGAGTATTTACAAGCGCCTTCTTGCTACTTATGATGTTTTCGACGAGATCCGGTATTTCGAGCCGCCTCAAAAGAGCCTGGGCTTTGAACTGGAACGGGAAAGGGTATGCGTCACAATATGAGAAGATTTTTGAATGCGGGAGACTTCGGAGGTTTTTCTAAGCATCCTGTGAATCCTCCGGCGAACTTGGGGAGGAAGATATTGACATTCCTGCAAATCTTTCCACTGAACATCCGTGGGCCGAGGAAAAATGAATATGAGTGAGGTAAATCTTGATAATATCGTCATTGTTTTAGTTGAGCCTCAAATTCCGGAAAATATCGGATCTGTAGCCAGGGCAATGAAGAACATGGGTATCAGCCATCTCCTGCTCGTCAATCCAAAAAATTTTGATCCGGCCCGTGTCCTCAAAATGGCCACGGGTAGCTCTGTTGATATCGTGAACGCCATGGAGGTTTATGAAGATCTCCTGGAGGCTATCGGATCTCTTCAGTATGTGGTTGGCACAACGGCCAGACTGGGAGTTCATCGTCCGGCCCTGACGCTTCCCAGACGACTTGCCAGTGACCTTGCCCCCATATCCCAGGAGAATAGGGTGGGTCTCATGTTTGGCCCCGAAGACCGCGGTCTTTCCAACGAACATCTTCGTTATTGCCACACCATCGCCACAATTCCCACGGCTGATTTCTCCTCCCTGAACCTCGCCCAGGCCGTAATGGTCCTCTGTTACGAGATATTTCTCTCCAGTAAAGAACCGGGGGCGGAAACCCCGCCCCGACTGGCGAACAAGTTTGAACTGGAAGGCATGTATGATCATCTCAAGGATGTGCTCATGAAGATTGGATTTATCAATCCACAGAATCCTGAGCATTGGATGCTCAATATCCGGAGATTTCTGTCACGATTTCCCTTGAGGGCCAGAGAGGTAAGGGTCGTCAGGGGCATATGTCGGCAAATCGATTGGTATTCCGGACAAATCGAGAAGGTTAAGGCAAAAAAACAGGGGCAGGAGAAACGATAGATATGCTTGAATCATCGGCATAAATATATTAATGTAGACATCTTATTATAAAAACATCGCGTTATTTTTTCGCTGATGACCTGAACAGATTTTTGAGTCTATCTACACAGCATGTTGGGATGTTTTCTTTGAGTTGACATTTTCTTTGAGTTTCGGGAGAGTTTTTCATGGAGGATGAAAAATTATTAGAGGGCAAAAAGATCCTGATTGTTGATGACGAACCCGACATATTGGAAATGCTGGAAGAATTGCTCTTCATGTGTGATGTCGTCAGAGCGACCAACTTTCAAGAAGCGAAAAGAGAGTTGGAAACACGGCATTTTGATATGGCGGTTCTGGATATCATGGGGGTCGGTGGTTATCAGCTGTTGGAAATCGCCAACGGGAAAAACATCCCCGCGGTCATGCTTACGGCCCACGCCTTGAGTCCCGAGGATACCGTCAAGTCCTTCAAGGAGGGGGCGGCTTCCTATGTCCCAAAGGACCGCATCGTCGATATTCAAGACTACCTTGCCGATATATTGAAGGCCCAAAAAAAAGGGAAGAACGCCCGGTGGCTCTGGTTAAAAAAATTGGCGAGCTATTATGATCAGAAGTTCGGTCCTGATTGGAAAAGAAGTGATGAAAAATTCTGGGAAAAATTTGTAAAGTAGTCAAAAGAAAGGGATAGATTGACACGCACCCCACCCTTTCTTTTTTGTCCAATCCGGGACGAACAGGTCGATGGGACGCCTTCGGCAGGGGCGACTTTGTTGATTATGCAATCTTTCAGAAATGTCATCTCCCGCTCCTCCAGCCAAAAGGTAAGATTATGATCCTCGGACTCGACGTCGGTGGTACCCAAACAGATTCGGTCCTCATCAGCGGTGGTGAGGTCATATATGAAAACAAAACGTCCAC
>JAFGGA010000026.1 GCA_016930835.1 Deltaproteobacteria bacterium | reverse complement strand
TGGTTACGCGACTGTAAATGATCACCTCTGATTTTTACACGGTCATTCCGCGACTTGATCGCGGAATCCAATCGTTTGGACTTAGAACAACCTAAATGGTTACAAGATTTTATTAAACATCAAGATCTTTTAGATGTAACAGCAAATAATGCATTACTCAAAGAAAGGCAAACCCAATCATGCAAATAATCGACGTTCATATTCATGTGGGGCACAGATTCGAGTGGACCCAAACGGCCAAGGACAAATGGATGGACACCGGACCTTATGTCCCGGGCCTCTACGATGATCTGGGAAAGCAACAGCCTGGCCCATACGGGGATGTCATCAAAAAAGAAGGGGTGACCGGGGGCATTTTAATCCCCGAGTATTCCCCCCGTACGGCAGGTGTGCAGCCCTTTGAACGGGCCAAAGAGATTCATGAGCACCATCCTGAACTTATACCTTTTGCAAACCTCAACCCCAATTATCACCAAGACCCCCTGGCTGCCTTTGAAGATCAACTCCATAACGGGGCAAGGGGATTGAAGATCCACGCCATTCACGGCTTTTTCTATGCCAATGACAAAAGGCTCTATCCCGTGTATGAAAAATGTGAAAAACAAAGTCTCCCGGTCATGTTCCATGCTGGCACATCCATGTTCAGAGGGGCCAAGATGCGGTATGCCGATCCATATACCTTCGATGATGTGATCAATGATTTCCCTGACATGAAGGTCATTCTATGCCATGGTGGAAGGGGCTTCTGGTATCATATTGCGGAATTTTTGGTCAAGAGTTATCAAAACGTGTTTATCGATATCAGTGGTCTGCCGCCCAAAAACCTGCTCAAGTATTTTCCTTCCATGAAAAGATTCAGTCACAAGTACCTCTTTGGATCTGATTTTCCGGGCGTTCCGGGAATCAGGAAGAATTTCAACGAAATCAACCAACTCATCCACGACAATACCGCCATGGAACGTATCGCCTTTAAAAACGCCTATGAGCTCTTCGGTTTTTGGAATCAAGGCCCGTTTATTTGCACCAGTTCAGCTATTTAGGGGACGGCATCCCCTACCAAACTATGTCATGCGGCCACAATTGCCTTGACACACAAGGATCACATATCTACACTCGCACGTACCACGAAAGTGCAAATTCTTATTATCTCATCTGTATCGAGGAGGCCATTTGGATGATTAGGTTTTTTATGCACAAGATGATTCCATGTGCTTTTGTGATCTTGTTTTGCCTTACCGTTTACAATACACTCTCCTTTGCGGAAACGGCGAATGATCAACCGATCACGATTACGGTTCCGGAAGAAACAATTCGTCATTTTATTAAAAATCTCTTACCCTATGAGATAACAATGGGAGAGAATTTTACAGGCGCCCTTTGGGTACAAACCATTGATAGACTGGATATCGGTACAAACCATGTTGTTTTTTTTATGAAGGTTTTGGGGAAAGATATTGAGTTTTCAACCAAGATCGGCAAGCGAATACTGAGCTTAAAATTCGGTGAGGCCGACGTTTCATGTATTTGCGAGGCATCTCTTCGGTATGATAAAGAGAAAAAGACCCTTTTTATTACACCGCAGGTTAAAGAATTCGTCGGTGCGGCCCAAGCCGGTCAAGCAGGAGAAGCTTTAAAGTTGTTGCTGAAAAGCTTAAGTAATATAGAATATGCCATAGATTTGCATGAGATTGATCCCATACAATCTGAGCTTCAAAACAAGTTGGTCGCAATACATTTCGATATTTTCGATATTTACAGTAAAAACAATGAGCTTTTTGTCATGATCATCCCCCGTGTTGCAACCGATCTGAAGACCAAACCAGACAAATGATATCTACTCTGAAAATCAAGTTTTAGCATTAGACCTCGTCATTCCATCGGAGGAGTTTGTGTCGTAATTGGTTTTGGTATTACATGTCATCTGGAGTTATCAGACACTCGACCCCTTGAACCCTAGGTTCCTGGTATCATTTTAGATTTTTGAAAAATTTGGCGCGGAACTATGGATTCCGCGATCAAGTCGCGGAATGACCAGCCTAGTTTTTGGTTACGTGACTGTAAATGATCACCGTTGACGAACTCGTAAAAAGTCGTCACCCCGGTCCCGTATCAAGTACTGGATAGACTGCGGCCGGGGGTCAGAGCCCATGTAACTACCTGAAAAGGCTGGATTCCGGCCTTCGATTGTCTGCATGCGGACACGCACAGGCAGGCCGGAATGACAAAAATGCGTATTTTTCGACTCTTACGAGACCATCACCTTTGGTTTTTTGCACAGTCATTCCGCGACTTGATCGCGGAATCCAATCGTTTGGATTTAGAAAAACCTAAATTGTTACGAATCCTGGAATCCTTTCACTAAACTGGTTGAGCGAAGAGCTATATTTTATTGCGTGTGAACCTTCCGTGTAAGAGTCTCATATAAAGAGTGTCATATGGGAGGTCTCATATAGAAATTCCGGCGCTATGTCAGCTCCACTTGGCCAAGAAATGATTCCACCTTCCACTGTAGCTTTTGAAAAAACCTTGTTGTCCTTGAGTGATTGAAGGATAGGGCCTCGCGACAAATATGCCGGAAAATTGATATCTCCCTCGTCCCCATCATCGAATTTGATGCCATAAACGTATTTGCCACGATATTTGATATCTATCACTTCATTAAATTCCCACATAATTCATCTCACTCCAATGGTGATAATTTTTTGATTTCTTCACCCTTTCGGGATAATTCCCAATCTCCGTTAATCTCATCATTCCGAAGATCCAATCCAATCCCTGACGAGTTTCCCGCTGTCCGGGATTTGAGAACACCTTTCAGAATGTTGCCCTGAAAATCTATCAGTGCTTTGCTCCCCTGATATTCCACATGTATGTGCGGCGGATTATGTTCATCATAATACATTCTGATGATAATGCCAAAAAATACCGAATGATGGGGATTATGTCTTATCCTTTCTATGCCATAGTTTAGACGACCAGAATGAGACCCGAAAATCGAGTGTTATATTGGTAGGATATCCGTTTTGTCATTAATATAGCCGATTCTTGATTTTAGGATGATACTTGCTAAATTGATGAATATCAAGTATAAATGCCAAATAAAGCTTAGAAAAGATAAAAATAGTCAAAAGAAATGGAGATCAGAAGATATCAAACAACCTCTCTCTGACTTCCTTTAATGATAATATTTAGTTTTTCTCCCAAAGAAGTTGGGAGAAAGTGGCTCCCCGTATATAACGACGGGATCTGCGACCCGTTCAAAATTCGAAATCTTCGATCGACCCGTACTCCTTAGTCGCGCTGTGGCATGATGGAGGGTTGACGAATATGGAGATGATCCATATTCTTTATACTTTAATATTCTTCGAGATAGGGCTTATATTTTTCCCATAGGCGGGAAGCGCTCATCCCCCCATGTGGTGGACTAAAAGGCGTAAGGCATGAGAGCGTCAGCGACGCAAAAGAATGGCAGTTCTTTTAATGTAGATGTTCTAAACAGATACTTCAATGAATATGCCCTGAGCAACGACTCTTCAATTGTTTGCGGAATTTTGATTGTTATAAAATATGACGATGGGTATAAATAGTCCTCTCCACTCTCATCAATTATGCTATTGTCTCCAACGTTTTTAGCGTCTTTGTCAACAAAAACACGATAAATCATATGGAGTTCTAAGGAACAATGCTGTTTTGTCCTCCTCTCCCCAGCTTTTTCCCTCATGGAGAGGGGATCGAGCGAAAACCCCACCGCCCTGATGGACGGGATTTTCATTATACCCCAACACGCAGCGGGGTATGAAAATCTAACCAAAAAGCAATAAAAATATGTTTGATGGTCTCGTAAAAAGTCGAAAAACACTTATTTTTGTCATTCCGGTGAAGACCGGTATCCAGTCTTTTCAAATAGTTACAGGGACTCTGGACCCCGGCTTTCGCCGGGGTGACGACTTTTTACGAGATTGTCATGTTTGAGGATGAAGTAAAAAAGATCTTTCGTCTTTATTGTCTTGGTTATATTGGAATTTCAGTAGGGATCAATCCTATTTTGTTATCCACATTCTGTCTCTTTTCGAGCCGAAACCTGAATACTGACGTCTGACTACTGCTTTTCAAATCAAGTTTTTCATAAGTTATGTCGATGGGATAGTTAGATTAGATTCCTTCCGGCAATGCCGCCGGGCGTAAAAAAGCCGTAGATTGAAGGAAAATGAAACGATGTTGTCACCTCGGCGAATGCCGGGGTCCAGAAGCCCTTGGGATTACTGGATTCCGGCCTCCGCCGGAATGACAAAAAAGGTTTACACGCAGGACAAACACATTATGGGTCCTTTAAAGTTACCTACAAGAAAAAGACAATTTCTGGATGGAGCATTCAGCTGTCAGCGATCAGCCGTCAGCTTTCAGCCAATGCTTTTTAAAACAAGGGGTCAGTTCTCAGCTGTCAACAGACTGACTGTTTTCAAAGGTTTTATCGGATTATAAAAAACGAAGCACCAGTGACGTGCTCGTCCTAGTCCAGCACCAATATTGGCTATGGCCAATCATGTCCGTCAAACCATAGCGTGATTACGAAAGGCAAATAGAAGGGCAGATCGGTTCCCTTAAATATTCAAACATGAAATCCTACTCTACATTAAAGGTCAGGAATACCAAGTTTACCCCACCTAAGCCCATTACCCAATATCCTAAAAACTCCATACAAAAATTGGCCGTCCTGTTTACGGATATCGTCGGTTCATCAAATTATTTCAAATCCTATGGAGACATCGCTGGAAGAAAAATGTTAAGGCTTCATCAAGATATGGCTTCCGGCCCTATCAACGAGCACGGCGGGATATTAGTGAAACTTTTAGGTGACTCGGTTATGTCCTACTTTTTTGATGCAAAAGAGGCATTGAAATCCGCCATAAAGATCCAACAGGCGTTTTTTCGTCATAATCAGCAGCATGATGCCAAAGACCAAATCCATATCCGAATCGGCATCCATTTTGGAGAGGGCATTGTCGAAGAAAACGATATCTTCGGGGACGTGGTGAATACTGCTGCAAAATTCCTAGATTTGGTTGAGGGGGATCAAATCTTTGTTTCCCAGCAAGTCTATGATCAGGTTGCCGCCAGTCTTCATTCCATCCAATTTTTACCCGTCAAGGTTTCAACGAATACCAAGGCCTTAAAAGGGCTTAGTCTTTATCGTATCATTTGGGATAAAACCGTCAATCTGGATCCGGTATTAAAGACGCTCATCCTTTTTAAACCGGTTTGGGGCTTAGCCAAAAAATCCTTCACCAATGTCTGGAATTCATTATCACACGACAAAGGACGACTTTGGATGTCCGATCACGTGCTCCTCGAAAAAATGCTGCCGGATAAATCCTTAGCCCTGATTCTCAAAAATGTGGATTCTTCGGTGGATATAATAAAGCGGGTAAGGGAATATCTCACCCTGAATATGGGGCATGACGGTTCCCTTTTCATCCCCGTGCAGACTGTCGTGGATTGTGGTCCTTTTTTGAGGGCGGATCGATTGTCCTTAGAACCCCTTGAGATTAATTGGGATGAGATTAAACCAGGGGAGATCTATTTATCGGCTGCAGCCTATGAAAAAACAAGGGACACACGCTCGCTATCCGTTGTACCCGCCAGTGCATCAACCCATTCACAATCATTTTATCAATTGCTCCTAGATGACAAGGGAAACGGGGATTCCAGCTCCTTCTTATATCAAAACGCTCTGGTCCAAGGAGACAATGCCCCGTGCTTTTATTGCAGCGATAGACGACATCTTGCGACGGATTGTCCATCCAAGCAGCTCATGGAGATAAGCCGAGATACAAACAAACTGGGCTATCTTCCGATGGAAAAAATCAATAAGCTATTTTTAAACTACCTTAGCAAAACCGCATCCAACACCGGGATGACCATGAATCCGGGGGAATATGGGAAGGCGGGTGGGGATATAGATTTGGCCCACAAGGCTTTCTATGATTTGAAAGCCGTTTACCAGCTTCGGTTTTTTAAAACCATTTGGGGTGTAAAAGAAGAGAGTTGGGATAAAGTAAAAGGGTTAAAGAGCGATGAGGACAAGGGCGGCCTCCTGTGGATAGGGCTGGATTGTCTCCGTGTGAGCAATCTGGATCAAGCCGAATCCATATTTAAAGACTTTCTGGTCGCCAATCCAAAGGACTATCGTGTATATTGCGCCCTAGGTTTTTTATATGTTGAAAAAAAGGACCTTCTTCAAGCCAAATTTTTTTTCAAAAAGGCTTTTGATTATACAAAAACAGCACCGCAGAAGATATTGACCCTATTTTTGCTTTCACGAGTTTATGATCTGCTTGATGATCCGATCCGGTCTCAACAAGCGATTCGAAGAATAATCTATCTCAGCCCGTATTGCCCTGAGGCATTATATCAAGATATTTTGCTGAAGTTTCGAAAAGGAGAAAAGGCTGTAGCATTGCATCAATTGGTAAAACTGATCAGGAAAGCCAGAGATTACTACATCACGGCCCTTATTGACCCTGATCTTGCCAACTTCGGAAATATTGTCCAGGAACAGCTTGAAAACCTTTTTAAAGAAGCCAAAAAGGAGGCTCAAGGAGGGATCCCTGAAGCGAAAGAGGCTGTTGAGCGACTTCAAAAACTCATAGGTCAAGAGAGCAAAGAGGTTCTGGAAGCCCAGTCCATTTTAATGAAAATAGAGGAGTTATCATCCACGGATAGCTATTTCGGTTATATCGATATTATCCATTATAACCATACCATCATTAATATGAGCCATAGGTTGGTGGAAGGCCGAAGAGCCAAGCTTTCTTCAATTCTATACGACCTGAGACAACGCATCACGAAATACTTTGGGCGCATTAATATATTAACCTATCCATCACTGGCTGAATCCATCCATTTTCAACTTAAAAATATTCAAAGAAAGCTTGATAACCATTTTGAGATCGCTGATTCCGCGGGTCCCGATCGATATAAACAGGCGTTTCAAGGTCTGGATGAAATATCCGCTGATATGAACCGAATCGAATCAAAATTGAGGCGTCTCGATAGTGTTGACCAAGTATTGGTTTTTTTAAGCAGATTTTTAAAAAGAAGCCTTGTCTTTCAATCCATCAACCTGGTCATTTCGTTAATTTTTTTCCCCATCGCCATCCATTACCTAAACTTCATCATTCCACACCTTCACATTTCACCCCAAAATATCTGGAATTTTCAAAAGATATTCATTATCCTGGGAGGTGTTGCTGGTATCTTCCTGGCAAGCATCATCACGCCTAAAAAATAAACCCACTCGCACTACTCAAGCAGAGCGGTATCATTATTATAACGAGATGAGAACAAAAGCCCTATTCCCGAAAAGACATTGCTTTGAGTCAAGATATAATCCGATACTTCTTTTCGCTTATCTTCATCAAGAGCATTAAAAAGATCCATGATGATATTTGTATCCGATGTAGACGATAGGACCTTTTTTATCTCATCAAGGGTCATATCCGGACCGAGTTCATTGTCGTGCGAGGGGACTTTATCTTCAAAAATACGCTTTGCTTTTTCCAACATGCTATCAAGTTCCTTCTTGATATTCTGAATCTCTGTATTCAAGCCGGCTATGGAAGAGATCTTTTTGGATATGGGACAGGTCGTATTAGTGGCGCCAATGCTCAATCGGATACCAAGGTAGACGCTTTTATCTATGTCAATGCCATTATCTTCCAATAATTCAAAAATATTCCCCATATTCCCTCCCCGAATGAAAGGTTTAAAAAGAACTCAATCGATTTTCGATTGTAAATATCATATAATAATGTATTTTAAATACGCATTATGGTCAACCTTGACGATCTCGTAAAAAGTCGGAAAATACGTATTTTTGTCATTCCGGCGAAGGCCGGAATCCAGTCTTTTCAGATAGTTACATGGGCTCTGGACCCCGGCCTTCGCCGGGGTAACGACTTTTTATGAGTATGTCAACCTTAAGAAAACAACCATGTTGATACGACTCGTACAAATCCTTTTATTTCCCCTTGTCCCCACCTTATTTCTTTTCTCATCCCCTTCTTATGGTTCAACCGCTTCTATCCAGCAGGAATACATCGCCGTTCCAGGACTTATGGATTTACGATCCACATTCAGCGATGGATCACATACCATTGAAGAATTGGTCCGGTTGGCACGCTCAAGAGGATTCAAGGTTCTTTTCATCAACGACCACGATAGAATAGCCGTGGCTTATGGTGTTCTCCCATTCAGAAACATATTCCGTTTCAAAAAAGAGTTCCCATCCATTATGACAAACGGACCCGAAAAATTCCTTGATGAAATCAAACGGGTCGCCGAAATGTATCCGGATATGGTTATCATCCCTGGATGTGAGACCTCCGCTTATTATTATTGGAGCGGTTCACTATTCAATAAAAGTCTCACCCTCCATCAATATGACAAGAAATTATTGATTATGAACCTGGAAAAACCCGATGATTACAGGCATATCCCAAACCTGCATAATTCATTCACCTTTCGATACACCAAACAATTGCTTCCCCATGCCCTAATCTATATGATTCCACTTGTCATAGGCATCTATCTCTTTAAACGAAAAGAAAGGGGTCGATTCATTGGCTCCCTGTTCATAATCGTTTCCATATTGGGCATGATGGATATGAATCCATTCAGGAGTTCTCTATTCACGCCGTATCAAGGGGATCAAGGGATTCAGCCTTACCATGAAGTGATCCATTACGTTCAAGACAAGGGTGGCCTCTGTTTTTGGAATTATCCCGAACAGCGCTCCGGCATTCGAGAAGCGAAATATTCGCTTCCTGGATGCCTTCCGGATATTACATTTCAAGCCCATACGCCACCCTACCCTCAAGTCCTTCATGAATCAAAGGGATACACCGGATTTTCGGCGCTCTACGGTGATCACATCACGGCAATCGACCCGGGCAGAGAATGGGATCAAACCTTGAATGAATATTGCCGGGGGGAACGGGAAACACCACCATGGGGCATATCCACGGCAGACTTTCATCAAGACGGTAGATTGGGACTTAAGTTGGGTGCGTTTGCTACAACATTTTTGGTTAAGGAATTCTCATCAAAGCAAGGGATCCTCGAGGCCCTTAAACAAGGGCGATTCTATTGTTCCAGGGGTGACGGGTATATATGGCCTGAACTGGAATATTTTTATATAACCAATCAAGCGGGACAAAAGGCCGTCATGGGTGAGCACATCATTACAACCCGGCCACCGGTGATCACCTTTCAGATCACATATGATAACAAAAACCCCAAACAAAAACATATATTCCTGATCCGAGCAGGAAACCTTATCCAGACTTATAAAGGTGAGTTCCCTTTAGAAGTAAAATATATCGATACGACGGTTCCACCGGGCCAAAAAACGTATTATCGGATAATGGATAATAAGGAAAACCTTGCATCCAATCCCATTTTTGTTGAATATAGGCCGGATAAAGAATAATGGATGGTCGGTCTTTGCAGTTTAGGGTATAGGGTGTACAGGACAAGGACTTAAAATAGCTGAAAGCATAAACAAAAAAACATTAGGCCATAAACCTTGAACCTTAAGCCGTTGGTCACTTTTTAGTGCTCGATGAAAATCAAGAGTGTTCTTATCAATCTATCTTAAACCAGATGGGTAATCTATGTGCGGCATCTGCGGTGTATTGGATTTTTCAAATCAAGGTGTAAGCCAAGCGCTTTTACAAAGAATGACCCAATCCTTCTCTTACCGGGGGCCGGATGATGAAGGGTTTTTCGTGAACCCACCCATCGGTCTGGGACACCGGCGACTGAGCATCATCGACCTATCCTCTTCAGGGCGCCAGCCCATGTCCAATGAAGATGATTCCATATGGCTGATTTTTAATGGTGAGATCTATGGTTTTGAGACATTGAGAAAAAGTCTCAAGGAAAAAGGTCATGTCTTAAAGAGCCGTACAGACAGCGAAACCATCATCCATCTCTATGAAGAAGAAAGGGTTCAGTGCCTTCACAACCTCAACGGTATGTTCGCCTTCGCAATCTGGGACAATAAACTTCAACAGCTATGGCTTGTTCGGGATCGGTTGGGACTAAAACCTCTGCATTATTATTGGAACGGCCATCGATTCGTCTTCGCATCGGAGATAAAGGCCATACTTTGCGATCCAACCGTCCCAAAAGACATAGACTGGGACGCCCTCGACTTATACCTAACCTTGAATTACATCCCGGCCCCATGGACCATTTTTAAAAATATCAAAAAGCTGGCGCCAGGGCATTATCTGACTTTGAACAATGGAACGTTATCCATTAAGCCATACTGGGATATCCCTATTGATTCCGCACAATGGGAATTATCAGATCCCGATATATCAAACGATCAAAAAAACCGTCTTTACAAATTAGTGGAGAATGCCGTAAGGCGCAGGCTCATCTCGGATGTCCCGTTGGGGGCATTTTTAAGCGGAGGTATTGATTCAAGCATCATCGTCGGGCTTATGGCCAGAAATTCCGAGCAACCGGTCAAGACATTTTCCATCGGGTATCAAGATCTTCCCTCATTCGATGAAACCCATTACGCCAGAGAGGTCGCCGCCTTCAACCATACGGACCACCATGAATTTAAACTGGGCTATAAAGATATCCTAGATGTGTTTCCAAAGGTCCTGGAAAACGTGGATGAGCCGTTTGCCGATTCCTCTGCCATACCAACCTATATCGTCTCTCAAGAAACAAAAAATCATGTAACCGTAGCTCTCTCAGGGGATGGGGGCGATGAACTTTTTGCCGGTTACCGGATGTACCAAGGAGAATATTGGGCCCATTATTATTCAAAGATTCCTTCTTTTTTAAGAGATGGCCTTGTCGCGCCTATTATCAATCTCCTTCCAGATACCAGAGACAACCCAAGCCTGGAAAAGATACGAAGGATCAAAAAATTTATCAAAGGGATGAGTAACTCCTTTGCTGAAAGGTACTATGGTTGGCGTGAGATATTCTCTTATTCCTTGCGAAAAGACCTTTTATCAGCCCCGCTGAGGAAGAACCTCTTTCTCGATCATGTTCAGGAGATCGTAGGTAAGGAGAGAAATCGGTTTGCTGGAGATATCATCAATATGATGCTCTACATGGATGTCAAAGGCCTTCTTCCCAATGACATGCTGACAAAAGTGGATAGAATGAGCATGGCCAATTCCTTGGAAGTAAGGGTCCCATTTTTAGATTACTCAGTCGTAGAATATGTATTTCAATTGAGGGGAGACACCAAACTTCGTGGACGCACAGGTAAATATATCCTGATCGAGACCTTTAAGCACCTGCTGCCGCCTTCCCTTTACGATCGACCCAAATGGGGGTTTGAAATGCCCATCGGAGCTTGGTTGAAAAAAGAGTTACGATTTCTTGTGGATGAATATCTGGATAAAGCCACCATCCAAAAGCAGGGTATTTTTCGATATGATGTGATTACCGATCTGGTGGATAAACATATGACAGGCAGGCAAGATACCTCGTGGCATTTATGGAACCTCATTGTATTTCAGCACTGGTATAAAAGGTATTTTTAGATCGATTGACTCATTTCGGGAAGTTGCTAGCTCAAAAATCGTTCCGAAGTAGAATGTCTTGGAAATTCAAGGGGCCAAGGGGTCTAGTGATCGGACATCAAATTCAAAAACACTGATCAATGCTCCCGTTCATTTTCACGAAACACCGACCTCCTCGCATTCTAAAAAAACCTGGAACCTTCGAATCCTTGAATCCTTGACCACTGCTTCCAAATTTACACGGTCTCAAAATAGTATTCAAGCTTCGTCGTGCTGAAAAGCCACTGGATTCCGGCCTCGTCCGGAATGACGCCTATGAGAAAGTAAGTCAAGAGAAAATATTTCTCCATTAGAAAAAAATTATTTTTTTCTAGCTTACGGTC
>JAFGGA010000025.1 GCA_016930835.1 Deltaproteobacteria bacterium | reverse complement strand
ACTATAAAGCTGGTTTCGTGATTTTGATCCTCACCATATAGGTAATATGCCTGCGGGTCAAAATCACTCCAACTTCGCTTTATAGTCAGGCTTTCGGCGCCTCGCTACGATTATTGGTGCAAGATTCAGGTAATAAAATCCAACAATAACCTAAACGGGGCGATTTTTCACGGGGGCACCCACTGGGTATCCCTGGAAAATACCGGCAAGCCTTTATAAAGCGTGATATTACCATTCAAGGCCAAAAAATCGTTCAACACAGGTATACTTCAATCTTGGCCGCTTTTAAACTGTAGGTTAGCTTATGATTCCGACTATTCGATGGAAAGGCCGTTGCGTCTATATGATTGACCAACGCAAATTGCCCCATAAAGTACAATGGTTTGTCTGCAAAACGTATCAGGATGTCATTAAGGGCATATCCCATATGGTTATCAGGGGCGCTCCAGCCATAGGTGTGGCCGCTGCGATGGGATTGGCATTAGGGGCGGAGTCCATCAAGACCCGTTCTTACCATGCATTCAAAGAGGCTTTTCTAGCCATTGCTGAAGAAATGCTGAAGGCCAGGCCTACGGCAGTGAATCTCAAGTGGGCGGTGGATAAGATGACGCGGCGTGTGGAAGAGATGTCCACAAGCCCTGTAAAGGATATTCAGCAGGCCCTTAAGACGGAATCCGAAAAGATACTCAAAGACGATATCGAGATCAACCGACTCATCGGCAAAAACGGCCTGAAACTTATCCCTAAAGGCGCTTCCATCTTGACCCATTGTAACGCCGGTGCGCTGGCCACCGGAGGCTATGGTACCGCTCTGGGTGTGATTCGCGCCGCCCATGAAGCCGGCAAGAAGATAACGATCTTGGCTGATGAAACCAGACCTTGGCTTCAAGGTCTTCGTTTGACGTCCTTTGAATTAATGCGGGAAGGGATTCCCGTTTATGTCATCGCCGATAACGCGGCAGGATTTTTTATGAAGGGGAAAAGGGTGGATCTGGTTGTAACTGGCGCGGATCGTATAGCCGCCAACGGCGATGTGGCCAATAAAATCGGAACGTACCAGGTTGCCGTATTGGCCAAAGAGAACAAGATCCCCTTTTATGTGGCTGCCCCGCTTTCAACCATCGATCGGACCATCAAGACGGGGGAAGGAATCCCCGTGGAACAGAGAGACCCCAAGGAAATAAGTTTCATCGGTAAAAAGGAAATCGGCCCGCATGGCGTAAACGCCCTTAATCCCGCCTTTGATATTACGCCAGCCAAATACATAACCGCCATTATTACGGAACATGGCGTGATCCAAAAACCTTACGGTAAAGCGATTAAAAGGCTATTCTCGCTTGCTTGAACCAATGGTAACCTTTAAAACCCGTTTTGTCCCTTCCGTTATCTTCACCCTTTCATCTATTCGGAAACCACATACCCATAATACATCGTCACGGCCAAATAATATCGGAGTCGTTACCCGGATCGACGTGGGGACTTTTCGATCAATAAAAAAATCCTTTATCTTTTTTTGCCCTTTCATCCCTAAAGGTATAAACCGATCTCCCGGACGGAAATTCCTGATTCGTAAAGGATAATGGATCTTATCGGCATCCATAAAGGCGGTTAGACCGGAAATGTCTGATCGTGGATCTATCTCCCGTTCGATCTCTTCAATGGTGATGATTTGGTTTGTACTCTCCAGATGGACGGATCCCGGCCCATGGATTGGATAGTCGAATGACACGCCTTCTTTTTCCAGGGCAGGAGAGAATATCAGGCTCTCATACGACCTCTTGACGATAATGCCGTCCGGGAGGTTCAACGTCGCCTGAGGCCTATTGCCTTCGGCTATCTCGGAAACCGAAAGAATATGTCCGTATGCTATTCGCCGCAGGCTGCCCCGCGTCTTCAAGATGAGTTGCCGGATGATTCGGTTTTTGATCGCGCCGGGAAGTCCCGTTAAAGCAGATATGGGAATGATTATTCTATTCTCAGGATCTTGTTCGGTCTCATGATCCACTACCTGAGCGGCAAGATGATCCAGGTAATCATTGTCTTCCCTTGAAATAATCGATAATCGCCCCACACGTTCCATAAGCCTAGGTTGATATGCTAAAAGATCGGGGATTAACTCCAACCTTATCTTATTCCTAAGCAGGGTCGTATCCTTGTTGGAGCTATCTATGGCATAGGGCAGGTCCCTGGCCTGGAGATAGGCCATGATCATTTCTTGCTTGGTGTTGATAAGGGGTCGAATGATAACCTTTCCCCTCTTGGGAGGGATCCCGGCCAATCCCGATGGGCCGCTACCCCTTAAAAGCCGCATCAGAACGGTTTCCACCTGATCATTCAGGTGATGGCCCATAGCTATCTTATGGGCGTGGGTCCTATTCCTTATCCTCTCGAGAAACAGATATCGGCTCTCCCGGGCCTTCTCTTCGAGAGAAGAGACGTTTTTATTGAGATGCTTTGCCTTTTCAGTAAAAAAGGGAAGCCCCATGGTTTCAGATAACCCTTTCACCAATTGCGTTTCGAATTCATCTTCATCCCCTCGTAACCCATGATCATAATGTGCGACGAATAATCGGACGCCCAATTCATTGGAAAGTTGATGCAGAATATCCAATAGACAAACGGAATCGCCCCCACCTGATACCGCGACAACAACATGATCCCCAGGTGTAATCATTCTATATCGGGAAAGTGTTTTCTTAACGTTTCTGAATATGATCTTTACCAGGTCCATGACGGCCATAAGGTATAACGGTTTGGAAGCCAAGTCAAATATCAAAGATTTCTCGCAACTATATCGCCCCATGCCGGTCGGGCCTCATAATATGTTGTTTTGTCTTGACACTTTGCCGGATTTTTCAATATACTTTCGCCGGAAAACGAGGTTTTATCAGTTAGTTATATTTTAAAAGGAGGGCCGCATAAAAAATCTACACGGGTATGATTATTTTGGGTTGTGTCTTGGTGATGTTTCCCTGCGATGAGATGGAGAATCTCAGCCTCGGCTTGATCTCATCACGCGTACCCACGGGAGATTACATCTCCCCAAAAAACCGTGTTTAGACAAACATGATCCGGTTTATTATCTTCTGACAAGCAAAGGCGATTGAAGCGAATGTAATTGCCTTTGTCATGCAGGTATGTGGGTTTCATTATGAGGCTCGAAGACGGAAAAGGCATCTAGTGAAGTAACCGCCAACCGAAAAGGCGCATATCGGAAGAGAGCAAAGGATTATGGGCTATGCAGCCAAGATGAATCATCGGATAAAATACTATATATGGTAATTTTTTTGTTTGACACACAACATATGATAAGATATGAATGATTTATATACACATGAAATCACTCCTTCCCGCGGAAACAAAAGACTTTCCTGATACCCATTAATAAAAGAGAGAATCATGTCCGATCTTTCCAAAAAAAAGGACTTGCTCGAAAGCCATATCCAACAGGGCAAGAAGGAAACTGCAATCAAACTTATATTTGAGCTCATTGAACTCCATGTCAAAAATAAGGAATTTGACGAGGCGGAGATCCTTAGGGATAGGATGTATGATGTGGATCCCATGGCCCTGGATGAGATTATCCGATCCGGTGAATTGATTGAGGAAGCAAAATCCGATTCTATTGATGAAACGCATAAAAGCATCTGGTCAAAGCTATATAGTACACTCACAACCGAGGAAGCAAATGCCCTTTATTTCGGGATGAAAGAATCCACCTTCGATGCCAATGCAATGGTCTTTAAGCAGGGGGATACAAACTCCAACCTCTATTTCATCAACCAAGGCAAACTCAAACAGGTTTATAGTCAAGAAGGCAGGGAGGTTCTCCTGAAGACCCTAGGCCCCGGTCATCTGGCCGGGAATGATACGTTTTTTTCCGACGCTGTCTGTACGACATCACTGGTTACCCTTTCAAAATCCAAACTCAGTTATCTTGAAAAGGATATTTTGAAAAAATGGGGAGAAGATTTTCCAGGCCTGGAGCCTTTTCTTTATGGTTATTCCCTGCAGTTCGAAAAGGTACAGGATCTTTTAAGAAAAAAGGCCCTTGATCGCAGGAATCAAATACGGGTCAAAATATCAGGGAAGGCGGTGATTTTGATCTTAAGTACGAGCGGCAGTCCGGTCGGAAAGGTCTTTAAAGGATTGCTCTCAGACATCTCCATCGGTGGTTTGTCCTTTTTCCTCAAGATCACCAAAAAGGAGACCGCTCATTTATTGCTGGGCAGAAGATTAAATATCAAATGTGCATTTCAAATCGGTGATAACCAGATGAAAATAGAACAGAACGGGACGGTTGTGGGTGTTCGACTCCAAACCTTCAGCGATTATTCCATTCATGTCAGGTTTGACGGCCTACTGCCTGAAAAGGTTGTGCAACGTGTTAAAGGGCTTACCAGTTCTATTTCTTGATAATACGCGGTGTCATCGATCACCCTTCTTGGAAAACAATATTGAATCATTAGACGGCTTTTTCTCCTGCCTGCCCTGTCTTCAAGGTCATTCAGTCCGATCATGAAACGTTACGACACAAAACAGTTGCGCATTTTAGCCATTGATGATGAACAGGTGATGCTGGACCATTACCGGGATGCCCTTGCGCTTTTAAATACCGCCGGAGAATCGGAATATGATTTTGATGTTGTCCTATGCAAACAAGGGGACGAGGCCGTTAACGTGGTTAAAAAGGCCGTGGATAAAGGCTACCCTTTTGCAGTTGCCTTTTTAGACCTGCACTTACCCCCTGGTCCCGATGGAATCTGGGCCGGGGAGCAGATTCGAAGGCTTGATCCGAATATTAACTTTGTGATTGTAACAGGCCTTCTAAACGTCAATCCCCGTGAGATATCCCGCCGCATTCCACCTGAAGATAAAATACTCTATGTGCAAAAACCTTTTCACCTACAGGAACTGAGGCAATTCGCGGCCGCTTTGGGTGCAAAATGGAAATCCGAAATGATGCTTCAAAAGGCAAAAGAGGAACTCGAGAAAAAGGTTGGGGAATTGGAGCGCAGCCGGAAAGAACTCTTAGCCCACCGGTCTGAATTAGAAAATGTGAATAATCAGTTGATGGAGACCAATAACGCCCTTTCCGTACTCGCAAAGAACCTTGATCGAACCCGCAAAGAATCGGAAAAGCGTGTGGTCCAAAGGACGAAAACCTTGATCATGCCTATCATGGAAAGGCTCAGAAGGGGCAAGGGACTTGAAAGATATCGGACTGATCTGGAATTATTGGTTGATTATATCAAAAATCTTACCGATGATCTGGCGGACGATGTCAAAATAGCCGCCACTCTTTCCGCAACTGAATTGCGCGTCGCGTCGTTGATACGAAACGGTATGTCCAATAATGAAATGGCCGAACATCTTTGTGTTTCTCCGGCTACCGTCAAGACCCATCGCAGAAACATCCGGAAGAAGCTTAACCTCCGGAAATCCGGGATTAACCTCAAGGTTTATCTGAAAACCGAAATGGGTTAGATGGAAAAAAGGGGTAGGTCACATACCCATTCCTTACCCCCCAAAACCCTCCTTGTTTTTTCTCCGCAATAAGGTTATCCCTATTCGTCAAAGAAGGTCGTGTCCATCTACCTGTTCTTTTGGATGTTACATCTGAATGTTGCGGTGAAAACTCTCCTCATTCCCATGCAGATTGATAGACGAATTGACAAACTGGATACTGAACGCAACTTGAATCCTCGCTTTTATCCCGATCAGATGATGTATTTCGCCGTTAGACCTGATTTTCACGTTCTTGGTAGATTATTGGATACTTCTCCACATGGACTTGGCTTCGACTATATTACGAACGATGATCACGCTGAGGACACGACCTTTCTTGATATTGATTTGCATATAGGTGAAGACATTTCTTATCTTCGGAATCTATCATGCAAATTGGTTTTCGACATGGTGGTTGATCAAGGGGAGTATTTCTCAAATTCTCTAAAGCTCAGACGCTACGGATTACGATTTCAAAACCTCACCACGGGAAAGACGGTTTCCCTAATTCATTTTCTCGGTCATTTTACCTGAACCCCCTGTGCTGATGGAATGACTCACAGCTCACCCGCCGAGTAGACGATCTAAACCCGAAAAGCCATTAAAAATTATAAAAATTTGATCGAGCAATTCATACGATGCAATTCCAAGACGTGAGCAAAATATATGGCCCCAATGGTCTGTGGATCATATCCCGGGGCCGGTACACGGATCTGGATATGTCCCGGGTAAACGGAGGGATGAAGGCAGGTCCGATTATGGAGTATCGAATATCCGATTTGGCCAAATATCTACTCAGCCCGAATCCTATTGAGGTCCCGAAAAGATTGGTAGGGTGCGAGATTCACTATCATCAACGGGTTGCCAACGGCATAACGGGTATGTTCCGGAGGCTTTTTCCCAGACCAACCGACCGCGGCGTTCAAAAAGAGACATTGATCTTTAACCCGAAGAATACGACCATTCCTTTGAAGGATAAGAATCTTGTCGCCCATATGGAAGCAATCTATAGGCTTCTTAAACCCTATAACCCCACCTTCAAGAAATTATTATCCCTGGAACGTGAAACCGTCTCTGATATTATCGGGATCTGTGAAGATATCGACGGCAATCGCACCTGGTTGAGCCTTAAAGGTGGAATCAATGAAAAGATTCATTATTTGTCCAGCTTCATCATGGAGGACGTGGGGGTTATCCTCGAAAAGGCCTTTGTCGCTGAAGGTTTTTTTGAGATGCGGGGATTTGATTTTACGACTTATGATGCCAACAAAGGGTCAAAGCTGCTGAAGTTCCATGAAAATGGTGTGCCCAAGGCATGTGTGCTCCATCCGGGCGGGAGCGTCGAATATTGGGTGGATGACATCAATCTCATCCATTTTTTGCAGCTGCTCGATCAATCCATCCGGACGAACCCGAAATTTTATGAATCTTTTAAACTTTGTCACAAAGGAAAAGCCACACCGCTAAGACTGCTTTTTAATCGATCCATTGCCATTGACTATTCAAAGGCCCGTCTGCCCGAGGCCTATCGTGATGTATTTGACACTTATCATATCGGAATGGACGAACGGGACGTGGTGATTAACACGTTAAAAAATCGGCAATTGGGCATCATGTTTCAGTACATTCCCAAATCCCCTTCCGGAGAAGAAAAATTATTTACCAATATCTCCGTCTTGCACGATATCCGGGCCTTGGACGCGATAAAGAACGATCTGCCTCTATTGTATTCGGTTATCAACCAGAAGGCCACTATCTCTGAAGCGGGCAGATATTATCTTTTGGATTCCATTCGGGGGTGTACGAATGAAAACTGATTATGGACAAAAGGATTATCAATGGATCAAGGAACTGATGGACTACCCCCGATTTCTTGAAAAACAACTGAGTTTCTTTGACGATACATCACAAATCGAAATACCTGAAGACCCTATTGAACGCGTCATTTTTCAAGACAAGGCCAAGGCCGCCATCCGCAAAATCGCCCAAAACAGGGGCCATATCCTCATGGTGGGGAGACCCGGCACGGGGAAGTCCATGCTTGCGGATATGTTCAACGAAGTCCTTGAAGAATCATTGGGTGATTATCTAAGACCGAAAAATGCCATTGTCGCATACCCCGGAAAGGACAAAAACCATATCCGACTCGCCTATGAGACACCGGAAAAAATCGATGAAATCATTTCAAAAGTGAATCAGGATATTGAAGTCGCCAAGTCGAATGTGGACGAATTCAGTTTATCCGAGCAAATTCATTCCATTCAAAAACTTCGAAGGGTGCTGCTCTTGTGCGCGGCCGTCAGTGCCGTGGGGGGTGTGCTCTTTCCTCCTGCCTTCATAGCAACCGGATTGACCGGGATCGGTGCCATCTTCATGTATATGCAGGAGAACAATCACAAGGCCCAGGAAAAGATCCAGCGCGAGGCCCATGATAAGCAAAATGCCGTTAAGCATCTTTTTGACATGGTCCCCACCGTTTTATACGATCCCAGAAAGGACAGAGGTCTCATGTCCAGGATTTCGGAGCCTGACTCAAGAAACATGAAAGGTGGTTTCAGGCATGACCCCTATCAGTCAGGGAATCTTCATACTCCGCCCCATAAACGTGCCTTCCTGGGCGCCCATGCCAAATCCCCCATCATCTATATTGACGAGCTGAAAACACTGGTCAAGGCCGGGTATATGCCGGATTTCCTAGAAATTATGCAAAACAGGGAATATCTCCTCGAAGGGGGCAGGAATTCCGGAAGCGGATCAGCGGACCGGTCTGAAGATCCTATTAAGGCGGATAACATTATCGTGGCATGCTGTAATCATGATACCCTGGAGTACCTTCAAAAGGAGGGAGATGGAGCGTTCCTGAGTCGTATCGAAGACAAGGGAGAGATTATTCAAATGGATAGCTCGGTTCCTGAGACACCCGAAACGATCAAGCAGGTCGCTCAATACATCAAACAAGAGGTCCATGCTCTGAAAAGGGAATTTCATGAGGCCTGGGGTGAGATCCTGGAAACTGAAGGTTACGAAGGGGTTCGGAACCGAAGTGAAAAGATATTCGGGAAGCCATTACCCCCGGATTATGTTCTTAAAGAGCGGGAGTTTTCCAGGCTCGCGGTATTGGAGATTGTGAGAGAACTCCGATGCCGTTCCACGGACGGGAAACTCAGCGGTATTCTGAGACCCATTAACGGCATTATCAAAACAGCGGAATTTGAAGCGATTCTTGAAAACTCTTCCCTTGTGGAACCTAGACATGTAAGAAGTGCCCTCAAAGAACACGTCAGCCTTGAAGGGTCTTTAGCCAAGGAATTGGTGGCCCATCAGAGAGACCTGAAAAAATATATCAGTTCCATGACCGACTCCATCGGTTATGTGGTAGGGCTCGCCGTCACCCAATCCCAATCGAGCGGGCAGATGGTGGGACAGCCTCTGCCCATTCACGGGCAGATCAGTGCCGGTTCATCCGATAAAGTAACCGCGCCCGGCAAGACAGGGGATATTGCAAAGGCCGCGGCCCAGAATGTACGGGCCTCTATTAAAAAGATATTGAATACGATCGGCGCCCCCCATGTGGGATATGAAATGCATGTGGAATATATCCAAGCACACGGAGGCGTGGAAGGGGACAGCGCCTCCGTGGCCATGGACATCGCCTTGGTCTCGGATTATATCGGGCAACCGGTGAATCAGAAATACGGCGTAACCGGATCACTGACAGGCGATATTATTCTTGCGGTTGGTGGCGTGACCGAGAAGATCCGGTCTATTATGGGCCCGGACCTTGGTATGGAAGGCGCTTGCGTGCCTTGGCAAAACAAACACGATATTGAACCACTCTTGATCAATACGGCATCTGAATATATCCAAAAAGATGAGATACCAGGAATACGGATTTATCGATCCCTTGAAAAAGAGGCTCCCTTTGATATCTACTTCTGCAAAACCAAATACAATGCGTACAAGATCCTCATGGGACTCGATCGTATGGAAGTGGAAAAACGCATGGCCGAGAGAAGCAGGAGCGATCTGGCCTTTTACCAAAAATCCGGATGCGCTCCCTTGATGGCGGAATGTACCGGTTAAGGCATAAGGCCCATGGCGTATTGGACAGGGCGGTCCTTAAAAATTTCCGTTAGAGCCGCCTTGTGCCTGATTCTATACCCTCGAAATAACGCCCTTTAAGCCTTCTTCAACCTCAGATAGGCGTCAATAAACATATCGATATCCCCATCCATCACCCTTTCAAGATTGCCCACCTCCACATTGGTGCGATGGTCTTTGACGAGCCGATACGGATTAAACACATAAGACCTTATTTGACTTCCCCATGCAATCTCTTTTTGGTTCTGGTGTCTTTCCTGTTTCACCTTTTCCTGTTTTTCTCTCTCTATCTCATAAAGCCTGGCCCTTAACACCTTCATGGCCATTTCTTTATTACGATGCTGGGATTTTTCATTTTGGCATTGAACCACAATGTTGGTGGGGAGATGGGTGATACGTATGGCCGAACTGGTTTTATTCACGTGTTGTCCACCCGGCCCGCTGGCGCGAAAGGTGTCAATTCGCAGGTCTTTTTCATCGACTATGATCTCGATATCGGTCCCGACCTCCGGCAGAACCGACACGGAAGCAAAGGATGTATGCCGCCGACCGGTGGCGTCAAAAGGCGAAACGCGGACCATCCGATGAATGCCATGTTCGGATTTCAGATAACCGTATGCATAAGGGCCATTGACTGTAAAGGTCACGTTTTTAACACCAGCCTCTTCCCCTGCCAGATAATCCAGGACGCTTGAGTCCATATCATGGGATTCGCACCATCGGAGATACATCCTAAATAGCATCTCGACCCAATCTTGAGCCTCGGTCCCCCCCGCACCGGCGTTGATGGCGATGATAGCGTTTCTTTGATCATCCGGGCCGCCCAGAAGAGATCTCATCTCAAGTTGCTGTATTTCTTTTTCCAACTGAGTCACGTCTTGTTCAACATCTTTTAATGTAGATGCGTCGTTTTCCTCAAAGGCCATTTCCGCAAGGAGCCTGGCATCCTCCACCTGTTGATGAAACTTGTCCCATTGTTCGATATTCTCGCGCATGGATGCGCTTTCCTGATTCAGCCTGGCGATCTCCTCCTGATTCCTGTCCCAAAAATCGGGTTTGGCCATGATTTGATTCATTTCTTCCAATCTTTTTTGTTGGCTGTCTAAGTCAAAGATGACCTCTTAGGTCATTGAGTTGTTGGATGATGGTATCTATTTTTGAAAGCATTTCGGTGTTCATTTTATCCTCCTTGAAATAAATAACATTAAGCATATTACTAAAATAATATAAACAAATACATCCCCATATCGGGTGTAAAAGGTGAATCCGGAAACAGGGCTAATGGTTTGAGTAAGAACCGCTTCCGTGAAAAGAGATGTTCGTTTGACGATCCGTCCGTATGGATCGACAAACGCGCTGATTCCCGTGTTTGCGGAGCGTATCAGCCATCGTCGATTCTCCACGGCCCTAAAGGCGGACATCATCAACAATTGATAGGGTGCGCTGGTCATACCGTACCAGGCATCATTGGTGATATTCACGAGACTCGTCGCCCCGTTTTTTACCTGGGCCCTGGACAACTCCGGGAATATCCCTTCAAAACACACCAGTACGCCCGCGGATAACGAACGATATTGCAGTGGCCGTTTCGCCCGGCCAGCCGTAAAATCACCGGCCGCCTGCACCAGCCGGTTTATAAAAGGAAACAATCGCCTGAGCGGCACGTACTCGCCGAACGGGACCAGATGCACTTTATCATAATAATCGGTAACGTCCCCATCCGGAGACAAGAGATAGGCGCGATTATAGTATCGGGTTCCATGAGTATTCTTCTCATAAGCCGGGCTGCCGAAAACAAGCGATGCCTGAGCTTCCCTGCCAATTTCCACCACTTCGTCTGATAGGGCCGTCTTGTTCTGGAAAAAGAGAGGGACGGAGGTCTCAGGCCATACGATCAACTCCGGTCGGAAATCATATGTTGATCGAGTCAATGCCCGATAACGGTCAATGGTCCGTGCCTGAAACGCCTTATCCCATTTAAGGGACTGATCGATGTTCCCTTGCACGACCGCTATCCTAATGGGAAAATGGTCCTCCCCCGATATTAATGGCCCTTGTAACCGGATCCGGCCGTAAGCAGTGACCATCACAACCATAAACACTACAATGGCCGCCTCCCACAGCAACCATCTATGACGGAATACCAGGCGATGATTCATAAAGAGGTGGTATATCAAAGAATTGACCACCACGATAAGAAAGGTGATCCCATAGACACCTATCGTATCCGCGACCTGGATTAGGCCGGTTTGTTCAAACTGGCTATGCCCCAGGAGGCACCATGGAAATCCCGTTAAAAATTGCCCCCTGACATACTCCAGGAAAACCCAGATACATCCAGCCGGCAAAACCCGGAGTCGGAACTCCCGAAAGTAATGGATCAAAATGGAAAACAGGCCGAAATATGCTGATAGGTATAGGGACAAAAGGATTAAGGCGGACACAGAGATGATATAGCTCAGGCCGCCATAGGTGTGGAGGACGACGATGATCCAATAAATAAGGGTTAGATAATGGGCCATACCCGCAATCATGCCCAGTTTAAAAGCATTGGAACGGGTTTCATCTTGAATGCTGAACAAAAGCGGGATCAACCCAAACCAGACTATCCACTCCATTCCGCCAGGCGGAAATGCCGCGGACAATAAAACGCCGGAAACGATCGAAAGGAGCACTTTTTTTGGAGATAATGATTTCATCCTTTTATGATTCCATGAGAAAATGGAGAAGAGTTAGATTGAGTAATGATTTAAACCATGGGCCCAAAAGAGATATTGCCTGCCCGAAGGACTTTTCCCGTCCAGATGGGGTCAGTGGTGTCTCATGTCTTGAAGGGTGTGATTAGCGGGAGGGGTGCGGGTGATAAGGACCTTATCGATCTTCCTCTCATCCGCTGATTTGATGGTTATCTCCAGATCCTTGAAATGGATTTTTTGCCCCTTTTGAGGGATTTGACCATTCATGAGTTCGATAACGAATCCCCCGACGGATTCATAATCGCCTTCAGGGAGCTTCATCGCAAGGTGTTCTTCCAGTTTTTCCAACTTCATTCGGGCACTGATCAAGGTGGAATATTCGTCAATAACAGACAGCAAAGGGGCATTGTTATCGTGTTCATCTTCGATCTCCCCCACTATCTCTTCAATAATATCCTCAGTGGTAATGATCCCGGCCGTACCACCGTATTCGTCCGTTACAATAGCCAAATGGGTCTTTTGTTCCTTGAGCTCCCTCAACAATTCGCTGACCTTTTTGTTGCGGTGGACAAAATAGGGTCGGCGCAGGATATCGGGAGGGATCCGAGTGCCAGGATCTTTCCCCATGAGTTTTAAAAGATCTTTGGCATGTAATATCCCCACTATCTCATCAATGTGGTCTTTATAGATGGGAATTCTGGTATGGCCGCAACGGGTTACCAACTCGATGATTTCACCCAACGTCGCATCAATGGATGCCGAAGAAATCTCCATACGGGGGATCATGATGGAATGAACGGTAGTTTCCTTAAGATCAAGGACGCCGTGGACCATTTCCGATTCTTCCCCCGTAATCAGTCCTTTTGCTTGTCCTTCATCCATAAGATCATGGATCTCTTCGGCAAGATCAGAACCTTTTCCCAGGTGTGGTTTTTTCTTCAAATAAGATAAGATCTTGTTTATCAGACTATGACCTATGTCATCTTCCAAATATGAAATGCTCTCCTTGTGTTATATCATCCGGGTGTTTCCGTTTTTCAGCAAGATACATTTTGTCTTGATCAAGGAACGGTCGATTTTTTTGTGAAATGAATATAGTAATCATATTTTTAAGCTTTTTTAAAGTCAAGAATTTCCATAACCCCTCATCATTTAATAAGGCGCTCCCCTATTTTTGACATCAATGAAAACAAATATGTCTTGACATGGAAAAAACATATGTTAAAAAGGAAAATCACACGTAACTTATGCTTAAACCGCTATATTGACCAGATGGAATGGCAAGATCAAATAGAGGTGAGGGGATAAGGCGCGGGCATAGCTCAGCTGGTAGAGCACAAGCTTCCCAAGCTTGGGGTCGCGGGTTCGAACCCCGTTGCCCGCTCCAGGATTGATGGAGTGTTATCCCTTTTTGAGGTGATTGACCAGTGGGTAAATGGATTGGTCGATTTTCTTCGAATTGTGGACAAGATGTTGGTTTTGCTTCTGATTTCAAGGTATTCTGATAAAACTAACAGCGATTTAGTCTGCAATTCAGGAAGCGGGTCTTATTACCCGCTTTTTTTCTTATATTAACCGGCGATAAGATGGCCGAATCATAATAAAATGGCATTACCAACTTTTAAGTAAATTTCCCGTTCGACGAATCTCATAGTCCCCATTTAAAAGACCCGCGGCAGGTTGGATGATGCCCATAACCAGCAACCATCCTTTTTGAACTGGATAAAAATCGAAACCCCAACATCAATAAGGAGATGTTTCCTGGAAATCAAAGTCAATTAAAGCAATGTCGGAGACTTCATATTCGATTGCAAGAAAAATCACAGACCTTGCCGAACCCATCCTGGATGAAACGGGGTATGAGCTCGTGGATGTGGAATATCTATCCACGCATGGGAAATGGGTTGTGCGAATCTATATCGATAAAGCTGGTGGCATATCCATCGATGATTGTGTTCAAGTAAGCCGGGAACTGGGTGACCTGCTTGATATTAAAGAAATCATTGAACATGAATATGTTCTCGAGGTTTCTTCCCCCGGGGTGAATCGGCCTCTCAAGAAAGAAAAAGACTTTGTTCGCGCCATAGGCCAAAAGATCAAGGTCACGACAACAACACCCATCAACGGTCGTCGACATTTTTTGGGACGCTTAGAGGCTTTTGAAAATGGTGATCTGCATCTTGACATCAACGGCACCCAGGTCATGTTGTCGTGGGAGGAGATTAATAAGGCCAATATTGTCTATGAATTTAAGGGGTAGAGGCTCTTAACTTTTAATGGAGTATGATAAAAATGATTTCAGATTTGTCTAAGGTACTGGAACAGGTAAGTAGGGAAAAAGGGGTTGATCGGGAAGTCTTGATCCGCACCCTTGAAGAGGCTGTTCGTACGGCGGCAAGAAAAAAGCTGGGCCAAAATTATGATTTGGAAATCAGTTTTAATGATGAACTGGGTGAGATCGAGGTCTTTGAATTCAAGGAAGTGGTGGAAAAGGTCTCCAATCGGCACCTTGAAGTATCATTGGAAGAGGCCCAAAAAATTGATCCGGACGCAGAGATCGGCGATAGCCTGGGCATTAAGATGGAAACGGACGAACTGGGAAGAATTGCGGCCCAATCCGCAAAACAGGTGATCATGCAAAGGCTGAGGGAAGCTGAAAGAAACGTCGTATTCGATGATTTTAAAGATAGAAGGGGTGAGATCATCCATGGCATCGTTCAAAGATTCGATAAGGGGAACATAATTGTTAACCTAGGCCGCACAGAGGCCGAACTTCCCACCAAAGAGCAGATCCCTAAAGAAAATTACAAACAAGGAGACCGCATAAGGGCCTATATCCTGGATGTAAAACAATACAGCCGGGGTCCCCAGATTATTCTGTCCAGGACGCATCCCAATTTTCTTTCCGCTCTCTTTGAAAATGAAGTTCCCGAAATCAATGAAGGGATCGTGAAGGTCGTTCAAGTGGCGAGAGAGCCGGGAAGTCGGGCCAAGATTGCGGTGACTTCCAAAGACAGTGATGTTGACCCGGTCGGGGCGTGTGTCGGGATGAAAGGTTCCAGGGTTCAGGCCGTGGTCCAAGAGCTTCGGGGCGAAAAAATCGATATCGTACCCTGGGACCCTGATCCGGCTAAATTTATCTGTAATGCCCTGGCGCCAGCGGAGATCATCAGGGTCTTGGTCGATGAAGCCAATCAATCCATGGAGGTAGTGGTCCCGGATGATCAGTTGTCTTTGGCTATCGGCAGAAAAGGGCAAAATGTGAGATTGGCTTCCAAGATATCCGGCTGGAATCTCGATGTAACCAATGAGACCAATTACAACAAAAGCCTCAAAGATGCCTATAATTCCCTTCTCAGTCTGGACGGGGTGGGAGAGGCAACGGCCACCAATCTATACCAAGAGGGCTTTCGATCCGTTAATGACGTGGCCGCGGCTAAAGTCGAAGAACTGGTACAGATCAAGGGGATAAGTAGTGAAAAGGCCGAAAAAATAATAGAAAGTGCAAAAGAAGCCCCGGTCAAACAAGATGAAGGGTCTCAAGAGGAAGTATCAAAGGACGAGTCGATCATAGAAGAAGAGCATACTGAGAGTGATGAATAAAAGGTTATGCCCATAAGGACATGTATCACTTGCGGCATGAAACGAGAAAAGCGCGACCTGATTCGCATTGCTTTGAATATGCATAATCAACTTGTCAAAGATATCTCCGGAAAAATGAAGAGCAGAGGGGCGTATGTGTGCCCTTCAAAAAGTTGCCAAGAAGGATTGTTAAAGAATAATCGTTTGAACAGGATTTTTAGGACTAGTGGCGAGATCACTTTGGATCTCCTTTTTAAATGAATATTCATCCAATAACCAACTACATCCCTGATCGGGAAAAATAAAAGAGTTTGGGGGAATCAATGGCGAAAGTCAGGGTCTATGAATTGGCCAAAGAACTCAATATCGAAAGCAAAATGCTTGTGGATAAATTAAAGGCCGGTGGTTTAAACATCAAAAATTATATGGGTACTCTGGATGATGATGATATCCAAAAGGCCAAGGATATCGTTGCTGGTGTTACATCAGAAGTGATCGAAGAAAAACGGATTAAACCGACTGTTATTCGAAGGCGAAAAAAGACCGTCACCGTTGAAGCGGAAAAGGTTGAAGCAAAAGAAATTGAATCTCCCCCCACACCAAAGGCCGAAAAGGAACAAAAAGAGCCGGAAAAGAAGGAAGAAGTCAAAGATAAAGAGATTTCCATTGTAGAAAAGGTTCATGAAGAAAGCAAAGAAATGGTCTTAAAACCTGATGAAAAGATTTTAGAAGAAGAAGATGAAGTAAAGCCTAGAAAAATAAAACGTAAGAGGAAGGAAACGCCCGCAAAAATAATAAAAAGGCCTGAAGAAGGACCTTTAAAGGAATTATTAGCCAGAGAAAAAGAAGAAAAAGCCGTTTCAAAACCACCTCCCCAGCCAAAAGAAACGCCAAAGCCTGAACCTGATTTCGTTTCCGAAGAAAAGACCGATAAGGTCTCAAAGAAAAAGAAAGATAAAAAAAAGGCCGTCAAAGAGAAAGATGAAGATGCCAGCAGACGGATTCGATACCGAAAGGTAGAGGTTTTTGAAAGAGCGGATTTGTATGACGGTCGCAAACCAAGAGTCAAGGAGAAAAAAGGTAGTAAAAGGGTAAAAGAGGCGGTCAAAGAATATAAAAGAACGGAAATAACCGTACCTAAGGCCATAAAAAGGCGATTGAAGGTTCAAGAGCAGGTAACGGTCATGGATCTAGCCAAGGCCATGGGGGTCAAGGCCTCTGAATTAATAAAAAAATTGATTACGCTAGGGGTTATGGTGAATTTGAATCAGACCATCGATTTCGAAACAGCATCCGTGCTTGCGGAAGATTTTGGCTATGAACTGGAACTGGATCAATTTGAAGCAGAACAATTAATCGATAAAATCGAAGATAGACCGGAGGACCTGAAATCCAGGCCTCCGGTCGTGACCATTATGGGACATGTGGATCACGGGAAAACCTCTCTACTCGATTTTATAAGGGAATCCAATATCACGGGAGGCGAATCCGGGGGAATCACTCAGCATATCGGGGCATATTATGTAAAGGGCCAGGGCGGGGATATCGTCTTTTTGGACACTCCCGGTCATGAAGCCTTTACGGCCATGCGGGCTAGAGGCGCGAAGGTCACGGATATCATCGTCTTAGTGGTTGCCGCCGATGATGGGGTCATGCCCCAGACAAGGGAAGCCGTCAACCATGCCCGCGCAGCAAATATCCCCATTATTGTGGCCATTAATAAGATTGATAAGCCCGAAGCCAACCCCGATAAGGTTACCCGGGAACTGGCGGAATTGGGCCTATCCCCTGAAGAATGGGGAGGGGATACCATATTCGGGAAGATCTCCGCCAAAACCGGAGAGGGTGTCAATGAACTACTGGAATTGATCCTTCTTCAAGCGGAGATGCTGGAACTTAAGGCAAACCCGGATAAACCCGCAAGAGGCACCGTTATCGAGGCCAAATTGGATAAAAACAAGGGGTCCGTGGCCACCATCCTCATCAAAAGTGGCACATTGGAGCAAGGCGCCTTTTTTGTCTGCGGAGAATATTATGGACGGGTTCGCGCCATGCTGAATCATCGAGGGAAAAAAATGAAGTCCGCCGGACCGGCCATGCCTGTGGAGATCTACGGCATATCCGGCGTCCCCATGGCCGGTGATGAATTCATTGTCGTAAAAGACGAAAGGCAGGCAAAACAGATCGTTGAGCATCGACAAGCGCGGGCAAAAGAAAAAGAGATAGCGAGGCGGGGCCTGGTCAGCCTGGATGATTTGTTCCAGAAGATAAAAGAAGGGGAGATCAAGGAACTCAACATCGTTCTCAAGACCGATGTCCAGGGATCCTTGGAGGCCTTATCCGAATCGCTGGTTAAATTAAGCACGAATGAGGTTAAACTGAAAATAATCCATTCTTCCACCGGGGCGATCACCGAATCGGATGTCATGCTGGCCTCCGCTTCCGGTGCCATCGTGATCGGCTTTAATGTCCGTGCCAACCCCAGGGTCCGTGAAATCGCTGAAAAAGAAAGTGTGGATATCAGATATTACGACGTCATCTATAATGCCATGGAAGACATTCGACGCGCCATGGCCGGTCTCTTGGAACCGATCTTCAAGGAAAAGGTCATCGGCCGGGCCGATATCAAAGAGATATTCTCCATCCCCAAGGTGGGCACGATTGCGGGATGCTATGTGACGGACGGTTTTATCGAAAGGAACGCCAAGGTTCGTCTGCTCAGAGACGAAGTGGTCGTCTTTGACGGGAAGATGGCTTCATTGAAGCGGTTCAAGGATGATGTCAAAGAGGTTCAGACCGGATATGAGTGTGGTATCGGTTTGGAGAATTTTAAAGACATCAAGCCGGGTGATGTGTTTGAAGTATACCAGGTTGAAGAGGTTCAGGCGGAGTTATAAACCTTGGTTGTCGGTACCTTACACGTCACGTTCCATCTGCATGATAATCGATCCCTCAAGGGTAAACGAAAGATCGTCAAAAGCATGGTGGACAAGGTGAAGCATCGATTTAACGTGGCCATAGCCGAAATCGGGTCAAATGACAAGTGGCAAAAAATCGAGCTGGGTATCAGCACCATTGGGAACGATCGACGGCATGTTGATTCATCGCTGATGAATGTGCTTGACTTTTTAGAGTCTTTGTATCTCGCGGAGATGGTGGATTCAAAGACGGAGATTTTTAATATCTAGAGGGGAAAGACATGCTGGCGGGTAAAAGGGCCACCAGGGTCGGGGATCAAATCTTGAAGGAAATCGCTGATCTGCTGATACGAAAAATCAAAGATCCGCGCATAAAAGGCGTGACGTTGACCGGCATTGACCTGAGTGATGACTTGCGACACGCCAAGGTATATTATAGCCTTATGGGCGATAAGACGGGCATGGAAAGGATCCAAGCCGGCTTGGATAGCGCAAAAGGTTTTATCAAAAGGGAGATCGGACTGAGACTCCATCTTCGATATATCCCTGAAATCCTTTTCAGGTATGATTCGACCTTGGAGATGGGGGATCAGATGGAAAAGCTCTTTCAGAAGATCAAACGGGACGCGGTCGATGAGGAGCCTTGATGGGATCTTATTGGTGGATAAGCCGGCGGGTGAGACCTCCTTTCAGACGATCAAAAGGGTCAGAAGGGCGATAAAGATTCAAAAAGTAGGTCATGCCGGCACACTGGATCCATTTGCCACCGGCTTGTTGATTATCATGCTGGGGCAGGCGACCAAGCTTTCTCCTTATCTCATGGCCGGCGTAAAACACTACCAGGGAATCATTCACCTGGGCGTTGAAACGGAAACCATGGATCCGGAAGGCCGTGTGACTCGAATAAAAGACGTCCCACCATTCGGTTTGAAAGCGATCCAAGAGGTTGTGCAGGGCTTTATCGGAGAAATCGAGCAGACTCCGCCCTCCTATTCGGCATTGAAACACAAAGGGAAACGCGCCTATGCATTAGCACGGCAAGGCATCAAGGTAGATCTTCCCAAACGGGTGGTGCGAATCCTGGCCATCGAGATCTGTTCCGTTGATCTTCCCGAGATTGTCCTGAAGGTTCGATGTTCGGGAGGAACCTACATCAGGCGATTGGCTGCCGATATCGGCGGGAAACTGGGCACAGGGGCCCATCTCAAGGCCCTCAGGAGATTGTCGAGCGGGCCTTTCAATGTAGAAAACGCACTGGAATCAACAAAAGATTCCATGGATGAAGCGTGCATAATGGAACATATGATCCCTCTGGCCGATTCTTTGCCGGATATGCCGGCAATACAGTTGGATCATCTAACGGCCCGAAGGATCCTGAATGGATACAAACCCGATGAGAACGATCTGTTTTCAGGATCAATCGTTCCCGATGACTATCATGGGCCTATTAAATTATTGGATGGTTCCATCCTGATCGCCGTCATGGAGGTCAAACGAATTGTAGGAGGGAATCAGGGCTGGATAAAAAAAATGAGGATTTTTCATTGAGACCGTCCTCGCCGCCATAGCGAGAATATAAATAACGACCCATTTTAAAGGAGGTATGAAAAGTGGTTTTAACGACAGAAGCTAAAAAAGAGATTATCGGTAAGTATAAACTGCATGGAAAGGATACCGGTTCGCCGGAGGTTCAAATCGCGCTCCTTAGCAATCGAATTTCCTACCTGACGGAACACTTTAAGATCCACAAAAAGGATCACCATTCGCGACGAGGGCTTTTGAAATTAGTCGGCCAGCGGCGTAAGCTCCTCAATTATCTGAAAAGAACCGACATCATGAGATATCAGACCATCATCAAGGAGCTTGGTATCCGAAAATAAATCACAAATAAAGAGACTTGTAAACAGTGGAAGCCGGGTCGCATGGTTCGGTGTTGTTTACGCTGAAAGGAAAATGAACCAATGATTAAAACACATACAATTGATTTAAACGGTCAAACCATTCACATTGAAACAGGCCGTATCGCACGGCAGGCCAGTGGATCTGCCGTTGTCACATTAGGTGAAACCGTGGTTCTGGTAACTGTCGTTTCAACCGATCAAATCAGGGAGGGGATCGATTTTCTACCCTTATCCGTGGAATATCAGGAGATGTCTTATGCAGGAGGTCGTTTTCCCGGTAATTATTTCCGAAGAGACATGGGAAGACCCGGCGAGCGCGAAACGCTCATTGCGCGGTTGATCGATAGACCATTACGTCCCCTTTTCCCTCATAACTACCATTATGAAATCCAGATTATCGCTTCCGTGTTATCCACGGACAAAGAAAACGAAGCGGATGTCCTTGCCATACTGGGGGCATCGACCGCCTTGGGCGTGTCAGACATCCCGTTTGAAGGACCCATTGCCGCTGTTCGGGTCGGTCGCATGGACGGCACATTCGTGGCCAACCCCACCATTACCCAGCAGGAGGCATGTGATATCAATCTGATCGTGGCCGGTAACAGATCAGCCGTCGTCATGGTTGAGGGCGGTAGCAACTTTGTCTCGGAAACGGATATGATCGAGGCCATTTTTTATGGCCATGAAGCCTTGCAGCCCATGTTGGAGGCCCAATTGGAGATCCAAAAGGAAGTGGGGAAGCCCAAACGTGAAATACCGCCCGATCCTGAAGACAGCAACCTGGTTGATCAGGTCACGGAGACGGCCACGCCGTTGCTCCAAGGGGTCATCACCACGGCCGACAAACAAGAACGGCAAAAGAAAAGGGATCAGGTCTTCACAACCGTCATGGCGCCCTTGCTGGAAACCCATGAGGACAAAAAGATGAAGATCCAGGAGATCATCCACGATCTGGAAAGAAAGATGGTCCGCAAGATGATCCTGGAGGACGGTCGGCGGATTGATAAGCGATCATTCACGGAGGTCAGGCCCATTGATTGCGTGGTGGGGATACTGCCTCGAGTCCACGGCTCGGCCCTCTTTACCCGGGGTGAGACCCAGGCCATGGTTTTGACCACTTTGGGAACAGCCATGGATGAGCAGCGAATCGATACCATCTATGGGAATCTGTTTTTGAATTTTATCTTTCACTATAATTTTCCGCCTTACTCCGTCGGAGAGGCAAAACGTCTGGGGGGCCCCGGCCGAAGGGAGATCGGACATGGGGCATTGGCAAGGCGCGCTCTTTTTCCGGTGATTCCCCAAAAAGAGGCCTTTCAATATTCCGTTCGAGTCGTTTCGGAGATCCTGGAATCAAACGGTTCCTCATCCATGGCCAGCGTCTGTGGCGGGTCCTTATCCCTCATGGATGCGGGGGTTCCCGTAAAAGACGCTGTGGCAGGGGTGGCCATGGGCCTTGTCTCCGACGGCGAGCGTACCGTGGTCCTCACGGATATCATGGGTGATGAAGACCATTACGGCGATATGGACTTTAAGGTCGCAGGCACTCGAAACGGGATAACCGCTTTACAGATGGACATCAAGATCGGTGGTATCAACCGTGAAGTGATGAGGAAGGCCCTTGCCCAGGCCAAAGAGGCTCGGCTTTTCATCCTGGACAAGATGAATGAGGCCATATCTCAACCAAGAGGGAAGGTCTCGGATTATGCACCCATCATCCTCAAGATGCAGATTAAGCCGGAGAAGATTAAGTTGCTGATCGGCCCGGGCGGGAAGGTTATCAGAGAAATCAGCGCCAAGACCGATTCCGCCATTGATGTGGATGACGAGGGCAATGTCACCATTTCATCCCCTGATGAGGTCACGTCCAAGCTCGCCCTTGAGATGATCAATGATATTCTTCAGGAAGCCGAGATCGGGAAAATTTACAAAGGAAAGGTCCGAAAGATCATGGATTTTGGCGCCTTTGTGGAGATCTTTCCCGGAACGGACGGCCTGATCCATATCTCCCAGCTGGATCATGAACGGGTCAATAAGGTCACGGACATCCTCCATGAAGGGGACGAGGTGATGGTCAAGGTCATTGAAGTTGATAAAAACGGTCGAATAGCCCTGTCTCGAAAAGCGGCTCTGAGTGAGATTCAAAAGGATGTATCATAAAACGGTCTTACACAATGGGACCCGAATTGTTACTGAAAAACTGGAACATTCAAGGGCCTTATCCCTCGGTATATGGGTGAGTGTCGGCTCACGAAATGAAACCGAAAAAGAAAGCGGCATTTCCCATTTTATTGAACATATGCTCTTTAAAGGAACGCCGACGCGAGACAGCCTCCAGATCGCAAAGGAACTGGATGCCGTCGGCGGTTTCTCCAATGCCTTCACGGGAAAAGAGTATACCTGCTTTCATGCCAAGGTTCTGGACAAACACTTTCCCATCTTAGCCGATATCCTCTCCGATATCTTCCTGCATTCCATGTTTGACCCAAAGGATATCAACAGGGAAAAACAGGTTGTTCAACAAGAGATACGGATGGTGGATGATTCTCCGGAAGAGTATATTCATGATCTGTTTCATGCCCTTTTTTGGAGTGATCATTCACTGGGACGATCCATCCTGGGGACCGATCAGACGGTTTCAGGGATCACCCGGAAAAGATTACTGCGGCATCTTCAGAGATTCTACACCCCGGAGAGGATTATTATAACCGCCGCGGGCAATATGGATCATGAGTCCGTGGTTTCTTTTTTCGAACCTCTTTTCACCGCCCTGGAACCTTCCCAAGACCGGATCAGTAATCATCCGCCTCTCATTCACCCGGGTGTATTGGGAGTTTACCGGGACCTGGAGCAGGTCCACATTTGTTTGGGCGGCCAGGGCCCACACTTGTTGAGCGAGCTTCGATTTGTCAGCGCCGTTTTCAACACCATCCTGGGAGGGAATATGAGTTCCAGGCTCTTTCAAGAGGTCCGGGAGAAACGGGGCCTTGCCTATTCCATCTATTCTTTTTTATCGGAATATATCGATACGGGCATGATGGGCGTATGCGTGGGAACCGATGCGCCCCACGTGAATAATGTGCTCAAGATCATTAATACCGAGATCAAAAAGATTCAACGCGGGGATCTAACCAAGGCCGATCTCATGGGGGCCCGGGAACACCTGATCGGAGCCGTGCTCTTAAGCGCTGAAAACACGGATGCCAGGATGATGCGGCTGGCCAAAAACGAGTATGTGTTTGGTCGCTACATCACCTATGAAGAAGTGGTGGAAAAATTGGAAAAGGTCACCATCGACGAAGTCGTAAACTGCGCCAATGAAATTTTTTGCACCAACCGGGTTTCTTTGGCCACACTCGGCCCTATGAAACAAAAGAAAGTGGATCTCGACTGCCTTCAATTTGATTAGATTCCTGATACTCTTCTGCTCGCGACCCGGTTCTCTTTAGTCCCCTCTCCGCGTCCTTCTCCCGCATTGGGGAGAGGGAACTCCCGGACTGAACCCAGCGGACAGCGCCTCCCCTCCCCCGGCAGGGGGATTGAGGAGAGGGGAAAATGGAGCTTTTTGATGCGAAGTTTCATGGGCGGTTTTCCATGTCTTCTGGACCCCGGCCTTCGCCGGGGTGACGGGGAAAACGGATAAAATTGCCGTTCAGTCAACAGCGTTTGGTGTAGAGACTGCTTTTTACTGGATACGTGGGTGGAAGAGGTTTGCTTGCAGCGGGTGATGGAATAGGGGAGCATTTTTTTTGGAACGAATCAAAATCAAGGTCAGATATCTGGATGGCTGTCAAGACATCCCATTGCCTCAATACGAAACAGACGGCGCATCCGGCATGGACATCCGGGCGTGCATAAAAGAGCCCGTGGTCATTCACCCCGGCGAGATCGTGTTTATCCCAACCGGCTTGGCGGTTTCCATCCCGCCGGGTTATGAAGGACAGATACGGCCCCGTAGCGGCCTGGCGTTAAAACACGGCATCGGCATGGTCAATTCCCCCGGTACCATTGATTCGGATTACAGGGGTGAGATCGGCATTATTGTCATCAATTGGGGTCAGCAACCCTTTCGGGTTCAACGGGGGGATCGCATCGCCCAAATGATTATATCCAAGGTCTATAGGGGTGAAATAGCGCTCGTGACGGATCTGGATGACACCCAAAGGGGAGAAGGTGGATTCGGGCATAGCGGGGTGGAATAGGTGTTGGGTGCTGGGTGCTGGATACTGGCCCCTGAACCCATCATTAAGGATATAGTATGCGATTTTCCGTTTTGGCATCCGGCAGTAAAGGAAACGCCTGTTACATAGAAACCGATGAAACCAGGATCTTGATCGATTCGGGCCTAAGCTGTAAGGAATTGATCAGGCGTCTTCAAATCATCGGGAAAAAATCCATACGCCTGGATGCCCTCATCATTACCCATGAACATTCAGACCATATCAAGGGCGTAGGCCCTGTGGCAAGGCATTTTGATATTCCCGTCCTCGTGAACCAAGCGACATTGAAAAAATGCCGGAAAATCCTGGGAAACATTTCAAAACCCATCATCATTCACACGGGGCAGGCCATAACCATTCAGGATCTGGTGATCGAGACCTTTACCAAATGCCATGACGCGGCCGATCCCATTGGCATGATCATCTCCTCAAACGGCTCCCGCTTGGGTCTGGTGACGGATCTCGGGAGGAGTACCCGGATGGTCGAAGAGCATTTAAGGGGATGTCAAGGTCTGATTATCGAATTCAATCATGACCAGGTCATGCTGGAACAAGGGCCATATCCTCTGGACCTTAAAAGACGGGTAAAGGGACAGGATGGTCATCTCTCCAACGATCAGGCCGGCCGGTTGTTGAAGGCCGTCAGCCATAAAGGGTTGACCAAGGTTATCCTCGCCCACCTCAGTGAAGTCAACAACCTCCCTGAAAAGGCCTTTCAGGTCGCGAAAGAAGTCCTCTCCGGATGCAGCCTGAATGATACGGAGATCCTGATCAGCCAGCAACATTATCCCATGGAGATGGTGGAGATTTGAAAATAGGAGTCAGGGTTCGGGGGTCAGGAGTCAGGGGTCGGGTTTCGGTATTTCTCTCCCCTCCCTTGACGGGAGGGGATTAAGGGGAGGGTGATTGGAGGTCCCCACCACTATCAACCTTGTATTCAACCTATCGACCCTAAACCCCTTGACCCCTGACCCCTGACCCCTAAACCCTGAATCCTTAAAGCCATGCCGAAAAAAGAACGAAAGAAAAAAGAGTACTTTTGCAGTTGTTGCCAGAAAAAACAGCCTTTTTGCTGGACCTGCCCGTGCGGGTTTCAGATCTGCAATCAATGCATGGAGGAAAATCTTTGGGGCATGACGTGCAGTGGCGTCAACTGGCAATGTCCGGATTGTGGGGCATTACGGCCGTTTTAGTATTTGTCTATGATCTTTTAGACATTTCCATTGAACCCTTGTCGAAGATCCTGCTGATTTTCGCAGGGACTCCGGAACCCCGGAATCCTCGAATCCCCTCCCCTAACCCCTCCCGCAAGGGGAGGAGATATTAATGGAAGGGTATTCATTAGACTATCCGGAAACATCCCCAATCCCCTCCCCCTTGACGGGGGAGGGTTAGGGTGGGGGTGAAGAAGCAATGTATTGTTTTTTATATGCCTCAATCAACTTGGTTGAGCCTGCTCCGCAACTGATGATGGATTTCATGACGATTTCCACCGGCACCTTGATGGGATAAACATATTCCCCCTTAAGATGAAAAACATTTCCGGATGTGGGATTGGGTGCGGTAGGCACGAAAAGGGTATAGCTGCCGTCCGGGTGGCGATCCGTAATAAAGGCCGAAACCAAGGTGTCATTCCCGTATACACGCGCCAGAGCCACGGAAGAAAAAGGAGAGGTCTTGCTGCCCAGGATCTGAACGACCGTCTCCTTGATCAATGAATAGCCCGGGGCGATTTTCAATATCCTGTTTTCGATATGATGATATAAAGCTCCACCCAGACGGGTCTTCACGACTACGCCGATGAGAAAACACCCCATGACAATAATCACCACCACAAAAATATCCGCTGAGATCTCGGGAATCTGGGATCTATGAAGGACCACGTTGGTCAAAGGCTGAATAAGGTCCGTGACGAAATAGTAAATCCATTTAAAGACAAGGACCATGATGGCCACCGGTAGAACCACCACCGTACCACCCAGGACGGATGTCCTGAGAAAGATCTTGAATTTTTCCATCTATTGATTCTCCTTATACAGAATCATATATTGACAGTCTCGTAAAAAGTCGTCACCCCGGCGAAGGCCGGGGTCCAGAGCCCATGTAACTATCTGAAAAGACCGGATTCCGGCCTTCGCCGGAATGACAAAAACGCGTGATTTCCGACTTTTTACGAAACCATCATATATTGATTTTATTATCCTTTACTCAATAACGCTGGCCCCTGACCCCTGACCCCTCAAAACACCCCCATCTTATGCAGATAATGATAAACCACAATCCCCACTGAAGTGGAAAGATTCAGGCTCCGAACCTTGCCCCATATGGGGATCTTGTAACAAGCATATCCATCCCGGATACTGTCAGGCAGGCCGTGGGTTTCCCGGCCGAATAGTAAAAAATCTCCATGCATTACATCCGCCTCTACATAATCCTGAGAAGCAGATTTACTAAAAGCCAATAATCTCCCTCCCAGCATTTCTCTGTGAGCAAGGAAATTTTTAAAACTATCGTGGTGCAGGATGTCCACCTGATCCCAGTAATCCAATCCCGCCCTTTTGAGATGCTTATCATCTACTTGAAATCCAAGGGGATGAATCAGGTGAAGCCTCACCTCTGCGGCCCCGCACAACCGGGCGATATTCCCGGTATTGGCCGGGATTTCCGGTTGATACAAAACCACGTTCAGCGCGGGATTGTCTAAAGTGATATGATGTTTCATGATGATTGCATCTTATTCCAAATTTTATGAAAAAGCATTATCACGAAATTACGAAATTTGGAAAGAATGAAAATAAGTGTTCGTTCATTATTTCCCCCTCCCCTCACGCTGACCATGTCCCATAAGTCACTTGCTGGATAAAGGATGTCGCCCATTTTGACCGGGTATCCGATGTTGCATCGATATTGAAAAAGCTGAAAAATTCAGCCAGTTCATTTCCCTTCCCTTGATGGGAGGGGATAAAGGGGAGGGTGGTCAGGACTCCCTTTTCCACCCCCACCCCAACCCTCCCCCTACGGCCCTTTCCCTGGACTGGCCAAATAACTCTATTTTTTTGTTTTCTCATTCTCGTGATTTCTT
>JAFGGA010000024.1 GCA_016930835.1 Deltaproteobacteria bacterium | reverse complement strand
TTTCAAGAAGTGCTCCGTGATGCCCGCGAGGGGTATCGGCTTCAGGCTGTCAGCCCCTTAATCTGAGAGTTCAGCATCGGACTTGGTGAAAAGAAATCGATCCGCTGAATGATGGACGGGCCACTGCAGCGTGGGGCACATACAGCATTACATCCCAGCCTGGATCTGGAACCCATGTTATCGTGGAGGTAGCGGTTTGAATTTTCCTGTCTCCCAAGACTATAGAGACCTACCGCAGCCACCTGGTGAAAAAGCTCGCAATCAACGACCTAACCTCCTTGGTGAAGTTTGCTATTCGACATGGGCTCACGTCAGAAGAATTAAGATAACATACTGATCATCGACGTTTTCTGAAGATTTTTTCAAGCATTTCCCCAATAAGTATCAGTAATGTAGGGTTAGAATTTTGGCTTTATCGTGAAAAAGGTTTCAATAGGAGTTGTTGCGTTTACATCTGCCCCGTTGAGGCCATATGGCTGAGGGTGCCTATACCTATGCAGTTACTTTACAGGGAGACTGCTGAATCGGCTTGATCTGGCTCTTTTATAGATTAACGCTATCACCATGGGAAGCTCTATCTATGGTGACGCGACCACCGTTGCTGATGCCCTCATGCTCTGTGAAAGCTACTCGGCTTCCCAGCAAGCTTGGCAGAAAACGTGAATGAGCCGGAGGACGTGGATGTGCTGGAACTGCCGGACAACAGCACCTGGCATTATCCGGTAAGAAGCTATGTTTTCCAGCAAAACTCATCCAACGATATTTCTTATAGGGGATATGCTTCATGTGCGAAATAGGTATCACTAGAGGAACGGCCGCAGCAATCAACGATTTTCTTGATAATTGTGCAGAAATTAAGCCCGGAGACGAGGTTGTCATTGCCGCTCATGTCGATGGCATGTACGGTGGTGATAATATAGTTGATCCACAAGCCATTGCATGGCTTCAGGCTGCAATTCAGGCCCGTGAGGCCAATCCTTCTGTTCTATGGATTGATGAACCTTCTAAGATGCATAAATGGCGTGTCCCGCCGGTGTTTTTGGCGGCATTGAAGGCTAGCAATGTATTCATAAATTGTTCATTCGATCTGACGATTGAAGAATTAAAAACTATTCAGGAAACTGCCAAAGACTATAATGTCACTCTATGCCGCAATTTTGCCACAACGCCAGGTTTATTTAATAGCCCTTGGGTTCAGACACCTTATGAACTACAGTGCGAAATCCGATATCAGGCCTGTGTGCCTTTTGGGGAAGGCAACTTGCCATATCAAGTTACCGATGAAAACGGAACGCATATCGAAGGTACTATATTACCCCCCAACCATCCGCGTTTTCCTACATACACTGTAAGGCGTAACGAATGTCCGGGTTACCGCCCCTTCCCGGAATGGATTTTCCCCCCCATAAACGTTGCGGATACCAATGGCACTATTGTTTTTGACCGTATGCTCAGTTGGTGGTCTCGTTACATCGGAATTTCTCCATTCTTCAAGAACAGTGTGCGCCTTACTGTTGAAAACAACCGCATTACGAAGATAGAGGGCAAGGAAGAAGCTGATGCAATTCGTCGCTTTTTGAAATCTATGGAGCCATTGCTTGGAAAGGACGTTTACAATTTTCCTGAAATTCATGCGGGTGTGCATCCTCAGCCTGTCGTTGCTCCCCAGCAGTGCAATAATCCTTTAATACAAAGAATCGTTGACCATTCGGCAAGCTACTGTTTTCATTTTCACATCGGTGCTACTCGGCCTGCTACCTGGCCTAGAAAAGAATACCCTTACTGGTTGCATATTACCGGAGATTTGATCAAAGCCACATGGAAGGTGGGAGACCAGTTAATTCATGATCGGGGACATCTGACAGCGTTAGACCATTCCAAAGTCAAAGAGATTGCATCCAAATATCCTGATAGGCCAACGCTTGGACCGGTTCCCAGGTCTTTTTAGTTCTTTAATAGCTAAAAATTGTATCTATTTTTATGTTATAGGTAACGGGCCGAAGACTCATACTATAATGGAGAGAAAATTAAATAATGATTCATAGCATACAAAGAAAACTTTTGAGGGTTGATCTAACCGAACGGTCAATCCAGCGCTCGGTAATCGATGATGAGGATGTTACAATATTTTTAGGCGGCCGCGTTCTCGGCGATATCTATTTATATAGAGAACTTCTGCCAAGCATCGATCCTCTTTCACCGGAAAATCAACTCATTTTTGGTACAGGGCCATTGACCGGAACAAGTGCGCCTGGCAGCAGCCGATATATCGTTCATGCAAAATCCCCCCAGACCGGTTTGTATATGAACAGTTTGGCCGGAGGATACTTTGGACCTGAGCTGAGAAAAGCCGGATTCGATATGGTGATCATTCAGGGAAAGGCAGAAAAACCTGTCTATTTATCAATTTCAAACGACAATGCCGAGTTAAAGGACGCCGGTCCAATCTGGGGAATGGACACACAGGACACACAGCAATTCATTAAGTCCGATCTTCAAGATGATAAAGTTCGAATCGCCTGCATCGGTCCAGCAGGGGAGAATCTGGTTTGCTATGCTGCGATCATATCTGAGCGCCGGGCAGCCGGCAGAGGAGGCGGCGGTGGGGTGATGGGTTCAAAGAACCTGAAGGCCATAGCAGTCAGGGGAACCAACAAAGTTCAGATAGCCGATCCAGAGGCATTTAAAAATGTAGTCAAACGCGCATATAAAGATATCGCCGCTAATGAGGCGGTGGCCAAGGGTTTTCCGCTTTATGGAACTTTAATGGCAATGCCGACCTTAAATGATGGCGGTATTACTCCTTGGCGCAACTGGCAGAATGGCGGTTCTGATAAAGCTGTGAATCTATATGCGCAGACCTGGCGAGACGAGTACGTTAAAAAAGATGTGCGGTGTTCGCCACCATGCAATCTCAAGTGTTCAAAATTAGTATTGAGCAGAGAAGGTCCTCATGCTGGTGTCTTAACCGAAGGTCCTGATTACGAGACTGAATATTCGTTTGGCGCCTCCTGCAATGTCACTGACCAGGCAGCCGTCATCGAAGCTGATGCGCTTTGTGATAAATTAGGTTTGGATACAATATCAACAGGTCTCACGATCGCCTTTGCAATGGAATGCTACGAGAAAGGAATTATCACCTCAAACGACACCGACGGAGAAGAGATATTATTTGGAAGGAGTGAGCTGTTGCCCAAATTGATTCATAAAATTGCATATCGCCGCAACTTCGGTGCACTGCTGTCGTTAGGCTCTAAAAGGATGTCGGAAAAATTAGGCAAGGGTTCTGAGGCATTTGCGATGCATGCCAAAGGCATGGAGCTGGGAGGATATGATCCAAGGGGTGCCAAGAGCCTGGCCCTGATATACGCCTGCGGTTCACGCGGCGGATGCCATAAATCCGGTGGCGCTGCTAATGGACAATCCCTTAGAGAACTTTCTACCGGTACTGATAGATTTCTCAACCAGGGTAAAGCGGCTATCACACAGTCCTTCAGAGACAGCCGTATGATTGCCGATTCGGCGATCCTTTGCGCCTTCCCGTATGGTTCGCTAAGCCCTGAAACGATCTTGTCAATGCTGAACGCGGCCACTGGTTTTCATTGGAGCAAAGAGGACTTACAAATAATTGCTGAAAGAGGTAACCAAATTGAGCGAGCCTTTAATGTTCGGGAAGGGTTACGTAGAGCATGGGACACTTTACCCGATCGGATCTTAAACGAGGGTGTCAAGACCGGATCTACTGCCGGGCAAACAGTTGATCTCGATGTATTGATCGATGATTTCTACGAGCTTTCCGGTTGGGATCTGAAGACCGGAATCCCTAAATTGGATACACTCAAGAAATTGGGTTTACATATGATAGCCAAAGATATGGAGATGTGTATAAAAGAATGAGCGTCATAATAGAAATGGCGCCGTATTTGAGGCGATTTACTGGAAACAACGACAGAGTTGCAGTCAGCGGGGCTACCGTTCGAGTTTGCCTCAGTGCATTGGTCGCCCAATTCCCTGAAATTAAAGAGTGGCTCTTCGACACCCATGGAACCCTAAAGACAATAATCGTCATGAACCGCAAGATAATCACCCTAAAGGATCTCGACTCAAAGATATGCGATAATGATCAAATCAGGATTATAATGCCATTAGGCGGAGGCTGATTTTATGTGGTAAATTTTGCTAAAATGAAGAAAAAATATTAGAGAGTCTGGATCAGGCAATTTTAGACGTCATCGACAATCCCGAATGTACGAAAAAAACAACCGCAATCGGAACATTATTCTGACAAACGCTATAATTGAAGGATATGGAGAAAAAGAACTGCTCTGCATCATTTTTTGGGCAATGGGGTATTGGCGCAATAATGCGTTTCAAATAAACCAAAAAAAGGAGAAGCATTATGAAAAAACAACTATGTATCCTGGCGGTTTTCGTCCTTATTCTGTCCTTTGGCGTGGGGCAAGTGTCGGCAAGAGACGTCCGTTTCGCCAATGTGGCTCTTCCTTGGTCCGGGGATATCCATGGTGCCAACGCCATGGCCGACTATGTCAAAGAAAAGACCAATGGGGCCTATGAGATCAAGGTCTTTCCTTCAGGCCAACTGGGGGGAATGATGTCAATTCTCCAGCAGGTGCAGTCAGGCACCTTGGAAATGGCCGTCGCCGTGTCCGCCGTATTGCAGAACTCGGTTCCTCAGGTTGGCGTTTTCGATCTACCCTTTGTCTGGCCGTCTAAAGAAACTGCCTACGCTGTGATGGCCGATAGGGAGTTTCAGGACAAACTCAGCGGCTATCTGGCCAAGAAAAACCTCTTTATGTGCGGATACATTCAAAATGGTTGGCGTGCCATCACAAACTCCAAAAGACCTGTCAAAACGCCGGGAGATATGAAGGGCCTCAAAATAAGGACGATGCAGAGCCCCATGCACCTTGACGCATTTAAGCTTCTTGGCTCCACGCCGGTGCCCATGGCCTATGGCGAGGTCTATCAGGCCTTGCAGCAGAAAGTAATCGACGGTCAGGACAATGCCGCCGAGGTTTCCGTTTTGATGAAATTCACGGAGGTTAATAAATATGTTACAGAAACAGGCCACACCTTTACTTGCGGCCCTGTCATCGTCAACCTTGATTTTTGGAACAGCCTGTCGCCGGCACACCAGAAGATTTTTCTGGAAGGCGGGGAGTTGTCATGGAAGGTGAACATGGAGCACTCCGAAAAGCTTATGAAGGACATGCCCGATTCAGGGGGCAAATCCTATGAGGAGATATGCAAGGAGCAGGGTGTAGAGCTCATCAAACTGACCGATGAAGAACGTGCCGTCTTCGCCAAAGCGATGCATCCCATCTGGGAAAAGTATCGGGATATTATCGGTGCGGAATTTTATGATTTTTTCATGAAGAAGATTGAGCAGTACAGCAAATAGTGGTTATTTTGCTTTGCACGGTCCGGGTGCCTGCAACGGTCCCCCGGGCCGTGACTTTTAAATCCTTCAATATGTTTATCAATATAAAGGTTGGTTCCCATGCCTCTTTTAATTAAAATCTTCAATGCCATCGAAGAATACGCTCTCGGCATGACCCTTCTGCTACTGGCGATTTATTCCTGCATTCAGGTGTTCACTCGTTACGTCCTGAGCTACAGTTTTACGTCATACGAAGAGTTGGCCCGCTATTCCTGTATTTTTATCACTTTTCTGGGGGCCAGCCTGGCCATTAAATATTCGACCCATTTTGCCATGACGGGTGTCGTCGAACGGTTGCCCCTTCGCCTGAGAGAACTAACGACGGCTTTGGTGTGGCTTATCGGTGCCCTGTTTTTTTTCGTCGTGGCGTACTACGGCTTTTCCCAGTGCCTTAAGGATATGAAATATGGTATGATTGCACCCGCCCTGCAAATCCCCATGTATATCCCCTTTCTTCCAATCCCGGTTTTTTCCTTGATCATGGGGGGTAGATCCCTCCTCATTTTTCGCAATGCCTTGGTAAGAGCGATCCGCGGGAAGGATGACCATGGGCCCGGTCTCCTGGACAAATCCAATGAGGAGAGGACTCCATGATAGCGACCATATGCATCGCCTTTGTCGTGCTCCTTATTCTGGGCATGCCCATCGCCATCATTTTGGGCGTGGTCACCAGTTTCGCCCTTTTTGCCCACACTCATATTCCACTACTGGTCATGCCCCAGCAGTTGTTCAGAGCCATGGACAATTTCATTATGCTCGCCATTCCCTTTTTCATCCTGGCAGGCTCCATCATGACCCGTGGGACCATGGCAGAACGTCTGATCAAAGTGATCAGCCTGTTTGTGGGCAATTTTTTCGGTGGTCTAGCCCTTGTGGGTGTTCTGGGCTGCATGTTTTTTGCCGCGCTTTCCGGTTCAAGCCCGGCCACCGTGGCTGCCATCGGCACGATCCTGATCCCCGCCTTGGTTAAATACGGTTATGACGAGGATTTCTCCGTCGGCCTGATCACCACGGCCGGTTCATTAGGTATCGTCATCCCGCCATCCATCCCCATGATCCTCTATTGTCTGGTGATGAATGTTTCGGTGGGCAAACTCTTCCTGGCCGGCGTGGGGCCTGGACTCCTTATCGGATTCTCATTTTGCGGTTATGTCTATTTTAAAAGCCGTCGCCAGGGATGGCGGTCCCGTCAATCCTATACGAGGGCTGAGGCCCTGACCATCATACGCCAGGGCATCCTCGGTCTTCTGCTTCCGATTATTGTCCTTGGTGGGATCTATACCGGGTTTTTTACTCCCACAGAGGCCGCAGCAGTGAGTGTGGTGTATGCCTTGGTCGTGGAACTCTTCATCCACCGCAGCTTCAAGATCAGGGACCTGCCCATGATTTGTAAGGATGCGGCCGTTCTCTCGACCGCCATTCTGTTTATCATCGCCTGCGCCATGACCTTCATCTGGTTGCTGACGTCTCACCAAATTCCGGTGAAAATCGCGGATCTTATCGTCGCCCATGTCCACACCTGGTGGATTTTTCTGATACTCATTAACATATTGTTCCTCATTATGGGAACCTTTATGGATGACGTGGCGGCCATGTTGATTATGGCGCCTTTGATGGGTACAACGCTGACGCGTTTTAATATAGACCCTGTCCATTTTGGGGTGGTCATGGTCCTACTCATCGAGTTTGGATTTCTGACACCGCCATTTGGCGTTAATCTTTTTGTGGCCATGGGATTGACCAATAAGCCGCTTATGAGGGTAAGCAGGTCGGTCGTTCCCTTTATTATCATCCTATTAATATGCGTGTTTGTGGTGACATTCATCCCGCAAATATCGCTGTTCCTTCCCAATTTGTTTTACAAATGACGGATGATTCACGGTTCGGCCAAGGCCTTTATCGACACACATCTCATCAGGCTGGCCAATGCGTTCGGGACGCCCAATGTGGTTTGCGCGGATCATGTCTGCCATGTGCCGAGAATGCTGGGTGCGGAATTTACTTTCGGTTTTTTCCCAGGCGCCGAGTTCGACCACCCCCCATCATGCATTATTGCATGGGGTGTGAACAAAGAGGAAACCCGTTTTTATCAAAACGCGTCAATTTCCAATAGAAGAAATGGGGGACAGGTCAATTATTGTTGACAC
>JAFGGA010000023.1 GCA_016930835.1 Deltaproteobacteria bacterium | reverse complement strand
GGGGTCTCCATCCCACCTCATAATCCGCTTCTCATAGCGATGGATATCCTGAATGAAGGGGATCTTGAACCTGAGACCCGCATCGGTCTTTGGTTTTCCTATCGGTTTTCCAAACTGGGTGATCACCACCTGGTCCCATTCGCTAACCGTGTAAAAGGCGCCTGAAAACAAGAGGACCAGGAAGATAACGATTACAACACCTATGAAAGCTCCCATTCGTCTCATTGGACCTCACCCCCCTTCTTATCCTCTTGATTGAGTTGGAGAAGCGGCAGTAAGCCTTTCTGCTCACTGTCGATAATATAGATCTGCTTGGCGTTGGGCAGTATCGTCTGATAGGCCTCCAGATAGAGGCGCTGTTTGGTGACTTCTTTCGCGTTTCGGTATTCTTTGAGAACGGCCGAGAATCTGGCCACATCACCCTTGGCGTGGTTCACCCGCTCGAGAGCGAACCCGCGGGCCCCGTTGATCGTCCTTTCCGCCTCTCCCTTTGCCTTTGGAATCTCTCTGTTATAGGTTTCCTGGGCCTCGTTAATGAGCCTCTCCTTTTCCTGCTGGGCCTCGTTTACCTCGTTGAAGGCGCCTTTTACAGGATCGGGCGGCACCACGTTCTGGAGTCTCACGTTGACCACGCGAATTCCGGTTTCATACTCATCGAGAATCTTCTGAAGCTCGTCCCGAGCCATCTTGTTCACTTCTTCACGGTTTTGGAGTACATAGTCAAAGCTCCTGTTCCCCACGATGCGCCGGTTCACAGATTCGCTGATATCCCTGATTGCCATGATAGGGTCTTGTACGTTAAAGAGGTATTTTTGGGGGTCTTCCCTCCGGAACTGGATGATCCACTCCACATCGATGACATTCAGGTCCCCGGTGAGCATGAGAGATTCCAACTCCGTCGCGGCGCCCTTTTCATACTGGGTACGAATACCGGGGCGGATGCTTTTAAAACCAAAGGTCTCAGTGTCCACTTGTTCCGTGTGTACCTTGAAAACCGTGTCGACTCCAAAAGGGACCTTGAAGTGAAGCCCTGGAGGGACCATACCAGAATACCTGCCAAATCGCAGAATGACCCCTTGGTGACCGGGTGGGATGGTGTAAAATGCTGTGTAACCCAAAATGATCGCGAGAACAATGCCGATCACAATAAACCAAAGCGGCTTTCCAATCTTTCCGAGGCTCAGTGAATCTCCCGCCTTCTTGATCATTTCGGAAAGATCTGGGGGGCCCCCTTGCCGGCCTCCTGGATTATTATCCCAAGGCATAAAAATCCTCCTTATCTTTTTAGAAGTTCTTTTTAGAGGTTTCCCTTGCCCCTGAGGGCATTGACGACCTCCACCCCTTCCGAAAGGGAGACCGTATGGATGTTAATTTCCGAAGGTTTGGCTAAAAGGCTCTTTGTCCCGAGCAAAGCACTGAATCTTTCAGACCGTATATGACGGTCCAAGTCTTCACGGGTTTCCCACTCCTCTATTACAGTGAAAACGTTGTTGCCTTCCAGATCACAAGAGACCTCATGGCTCAGACAACCCTTCTCCTTTCCCACCACCTCAATCATGGAGAGAAGGGTTTGCATCATCTCTTTATGTTTTTCCGGAAGTACATTCATTATGATTCTGACAATGATCATTGCGGTCATTTATCGGCAATACAGGCCTTTAAAGGTTGGCAGAAGCATCGATATGTAAACTTTTGCTCATAAAGTGCTTTTGCAAAGTCTAAAACTTCAGATGGCTCTCAATTCTTTTACATGCACTCTGGTAAGGATGACGACAATGAAGCGCCCAACGAGAACAATAATGCCAATATTTACTTTATATACTCAATATTTGTGCCAGGTTTCCAACACTAAGGATTATGTCATCCATCACTTTGATTTATAAGGATAAGCAGTTTAAAAGCTCATTCAGGGCAATCATCAACAGCCCTATAAAAAGGGGCATATTTAACCAAGTGGTCATATATGATCTTTTTCGGGTCTCAATGGTGTTATGGGGGAAAATGATAAGGGTCGATTGAAGATGATAAAATGATAATAGGCTTTCTCTTGGCGCCCGCATCGCGTGCCGGTTCCACCGAAGATGTCTATTCTGACCGATTTGATATCGAGGCTTCCTTTTTCACCTGCTGCGCTAGATGTTACCAACCCGTGCCAACCCGTATCCGTTCAGTTGAACAGAAAGCGCCATATCGCCAGTCGGATATATTCCCAAATTCGGGGATCTCTCCGTCCTGTCCGCCGTCCAAAAAAATCAAACTTTACATTTTCATATACCCAAACTTCGCGCCACACTGGACAAGTGCCGCCTTATTTGATCCAACGCATTGATTTGTGGGTGAATTTCAAACTCAAAAGGTTGGTGAAGGATCGCCGGATTGACGAGAAAGAGTGACCATATACGGCAAATGGTCAAATATGAACACGACCTTTGCATCTTATGGATAACGTGAGTGATGCTTGGAGCGGATATATGAACGAATAAAGACTGGATTGAAACTGGTTGCAGAAAACAGGCGAGTATTCAGGGAAATCATCCCCCGGATTTCTATCTTTGGAGGTCGGTGCGTAACCTGGTTTTATGTTTCCGCGTGGATCAGGGATCGGATGAAAAAAAGAATTCCCAGGCTTTATGGCTTGAGGACACCAAGTTTTCGCATTCGGGCCCGCAACGTGCTGCGGTTGAGCCCAAGGATCTCAGCCGCCCCGTTTTTCCCGCTCACTTTCCAGTGAGTTTGCTCGAGGATTCGCACGATATGTTCGCGCTCAACCGCCTCGAGCGTCTTTTGCGCAGTCGATAAATCCTTATGCGGCTTGTTCAGTTCATCCACCAGGCGCAACTTCGGCCCCGAGGAGTTGATCACCGCCCGTTCGAGGACGTTTTCCAGCTCCCGGACATTACCGGGCCAGCGATAATCCTGCAATACATCCATGACGCTTGCCGGGATGATCTCAATGGACTTACCCATTCGCTTGGAAATTTTTTTGACGTAAAAATCCACAAGAAGCGGAACGTCATCCAAACGATCCCGGAGCGGTGGCATGGTAATCGGGAAGATATTTAAACGGTACCAGAGATCGTCACGGAACCGGCCCCTGCGGACTTCCTCTTCCAGGTTGCGATTTGTGGCCGCAATAATCCGCGCATCGATCCTGATCGTATGGGAGCCGCCCAACCTTTCAAACTCACCATCCTGGATCACCCTGAGCAGCTTGGGCTGCAATTCCAGAGGTAACTCGCCAATCTCATCCAGAAAAAGGGTGGTGCCGTCGGCTACCTCAAATCGCCCCAGATGTCTGGCATGGGCGCCCGTGAATGCGCCTTTTTCATGACCGAACAGCTCGCTTTCGATAAGATTTGAAGGCAGTGTGGCGCAGTTTATCTTCACCAATGCCCTGTCTTTGCGAGGGCTTAGGCTGTGGATGGCCCGGGCGACCAACTCTTTGCCGGTTCCTGTCTCGCCAAGAACAAGGATTATCGTATCAGTGGGGGCAATCTGCTCAACCTTATAGAGCACGTAATTGATCCCATCACTCTGACCAATAATGTTCTCATGGTTGTATTCCAGCTTGATTTCTTCTTGTAGATACGCTCTC
>JAFGGA010000022.1 GCA_016930835.1 Deltaproteobacteria bacterium | reverse complement strand
GAAGAAGTAATCTTTCAATTGGAACAACGTCATATTCAGCGAGAAAAAGCTATAGAATCCCATGCCCGGAGTCAGTAAAAATAGAAAAATGAAGCTCCATGATCAATGAACAAACTTTACAAAGTCAAATTAATCATATCTGTTTTTTACAGAATCTTGTCTTATAAGGCAATGATAATTTCTAATCAATCTATAACGGATCTTGATCATTGGGTAGTGGGATGCTTAAAAACACCTTGGATGATCAGCATCAGAGCTAAAACTTTGCCTCTTGGTAAAAGTAGCCCAGTGCCTCAACAACACGCCGAACCGCTCTCCGAGTAAAAGGGTTGTTTGGATGGGCCAAATTCAATACCTTCGTATTCATATATTCGTCTCTTCATAGTAGAATTATACAAGTTTGATTATGTTTTTCAACCAGAACTATTCATGTCGATAAAAACGAATCAACAAGAAAAGGGGTGGATAATTACTCAAGGATAGTGTTAGATTGTTTTGCGGCGTTCTATTTCTTCTGTCCAATGGCAATAAGAGTCAAATGAAAATATTGCTTATCCAACCTCCCATCCGTGATTTTTATGACACGGAAATTCGGCTACAGCCCTTAGGGCTTTGTATGCTCAAGGCCGTGATCAAGAAGCATCTGCCCGATGTGGAGGTCATTGTGAAAGACTATCATCAAGGCTATGAACGAAAAACCCTGAAGTACCCTTCGGAGCTTTCATACCTGAAGCCCTTTTATCCATATCATGATGCCGGCCCGTTTTCCATGTTTCATCATTTTTATCATTTCGGGGCGACCTATGAGGCGGTTACCGAGGATGTGATTCGAGAAGGTCCTGATATGGTGGGTATCTCATCCTTGTTTACGGCTTACGCCAATGAGGCCCTGGCATGCGCCAATGAAATCAAAAGGCAACTCAATATCCCGATTGTGATGGGCGGTCCACATGTTTCAGCCCTTCCCTTGGAGGTATTAAAAGATCCGAATGTGGATTTTGTGATTCGAGGTGAAGGGGAAAGGCCCCTTGTAGAATTGCTTCGGGCCTTTGAGTCCGGTGGGACCCTGGACCGGGTTCCGAACCTGGGGTTTAAAAGAGATACCCAATCGGTTCTCAATCCCTTGGGAGAACCCTATGATTTTCAGGATCTTCCTTGGCCGGATTTTTCCGACTTTCCCTTCAATCGCTATTTATTTGAAAAACGGCCCCTCTGCTTTATGATGACATCACGGGGATGTCCCCATCACTGTACATTTTGCTCCGTACATCAAACCTTCGGCAAAAAGTTCAGCCGGAGGAGGGTATCGGATATCGTGTCGGAGATTCAAGAAAGATACCGGCAGGGTTACCGCGTCTTTGATTTTGAGGATGACAACCTGACTTTTGATCGCGAGGATTTTAAGACCCTTCTTGGGCAGTTGATGAAGTCGATCCCCGCAAAAGAGATACGGTTCATGGCCATGAATGGTGTCTCTTATATGAGCCTGGATCAGGATATCCTTGAGATGATGAAGGCAGCAGGTTTTAAAAGCCTGAACCTCTCCCTTGTCACCGCTAATCCCTACACCCTTGCCAAGGTTCGGCGTCCCCACACGGTTGAAAAATTTCTGGATGTGGTCCGACAGGCCCATGACCTTGGTTTTGGCATTGTTGCTTACCAGATACTGGGACTGCCGGATGAATCCCTGGCGGATATGATCGAGACCATGACCCTTTTGGCCGGCCTTCCGGTGCTTATCGGCGTTTCCATTTTTTACCTGGTCCCGGGATGTTCCATGGCGAAAAAGTCTGATTTCATCTCACCGCCGGATCGGACCATATCCCGTTCCACGGCAATGGCGATTGAGACGGGCCATGTGAGCCGGGACGATTTATATACCCTTTTTATTACGGCCCGAATCATCAATTTCATCAAAGGTATCTGGATTGATGAAAAGGAAATGAGCATCGATGATGCGCTGGATAGGGCCGAGAGCCTCGGCAAAAGAGAAAAAACAGGTGTGGAGATTCTAAGGCGTTTGTTTAAAGAAAAAGTGATGCATGCCGCAACCGGAAATGGACTGAAACCATTACCTCGATTCAGGTCGGATCTTTTTTCCGGACTTTGGGATCGGCTGCATGATATTGTCACGCAAAAGGGGGGAATAGTCTCTCGATAAGGATTCGTGAAATCCAGAACCCTCCGCCAAGAATCAGCCTAATCTTTGACAAGACTTCGAGAGAAATGTGTTATAAAATACAAACCTATCGGAGATTCCGCTTATCCCGGGTTTCAAGTCCCGAGGTGTTTTACGGAGGAATCCTTGAATCATGGGACCTTTTTCCAAACAAATGGAGAGAAAAATTCAAAAGATTCAACCCCGCAAACAATCAAACCTTAGAATAGGAGCATAGTCATGAATGATGAAAGATATGAAAAGGCAAAGGCACGGGTCAAAGAACTTAAGGGTTTTTACAGTAATCTCATTACCTACGTCGTTATCAACCTTTTTTTGATTATTATTAATCTGCTTACCAGCCCGACTAAAATATGGTTTTTTTGGGTGACCATTTTTTGGGGGATTGGGGTATTAATCCACGCCTCAAAGGTATTTGTCCTTCGTGGCAGATTTCTTGGTGAAGAATGGGAGAAAAGGAAGATCCAAGAGCTTATGGAGAAAGATGGTAGGTCGTAAAACCAGGCCTGCTGTATAGCGTCGACATGGTTGATCACACGAAGGTCAAGCCGGAAACCCTTCAGGAAAAGATCCGACGGGTGCTTCAAGACGAAATAACTGTTGTTCCTTATGATGCACAATGGCCTCAACACTTTCAGGAAGAGAAGGACCATCTCCTGTCCTGTTTGCCCCACGAATTAATCGGACGCATTGAGCACTTCGGGAGTACGGCCGTTCCAGGGGTGCCCGCAAAACCCATCATCGATATTTTGGTTGAGGTAACGGATCTTCATGCTGTTCAAGAACAGGTGGTCCCCATCCTTGAGACCCAAGGATATGACTACTTTTGGAGACCCACATGGGGGGATGATGTACCGCCCTTTTATGCCTGGTTCATCAAGCGGGATTCAAAGGGAAATCGAACACACCATATCCATATGGTTGAGCCCCACTTTGAACATTGGGACAGTCTGTTTTTTCGGGACTATCTCCGCGAGCATCCTGACATTGCGGAAGAATACGCGACCCTTAAATTCGGACTGGCTGAAAAATATTCGGGTGATCGTGTGGCTTATACCAGCCAGAAAACCGATTTTATCGCGCGGGTCACCGAAGAGGCAAAGCGGTATTACAAGGTGAATATTGGATAATTCTTGGAAGGTTTTTTCTGGAGGATCATTTATGCACTCAAAACAAAAGATAATTCTGGGCATCGCTTTTGTGACGATTTTCATGACGGCAAGGATGCTTATGGCTGTTGATGAACCATCGTCGGCCATATCCGAGGAAACTCCAAAAATAGGTATCTCCGAGGACATGGGTGAAACCCTTAAAAAAGAGGCCGCCAAGGTCAAGGAGGACCTTGAACAACGAACCCGATCTTTATTTGAAAGGGACCCTCTTGGGTGGGACATGACCACCATAGACTATCTGTATAGGGAAGGCGTTAAACTGCCGCTTAAGGTGCCTGATGTGACGCATTATATCCTGAAGGAGAGCCGGACATTGGGTCTCATAGGTTCGCTATTGGTCCTGCTTTTCATCATAGCGGTACTATATAGTCTATTTGGACAAAAGCGTGTCTTCAAAGGGGCTGAGAGGATCGTTCAACCTGTTTTGAAGCTTTTTCCCGAATCCTATTATCCATATTTCCAATCCGGTCTTAAGGTGCTGGTCTTTGCCCTCATCCCTTTGATCCTGCTGGGTCTCTTTTCTCTCATCCATGCCATGATTGCCTACCGGGCATCCTGGTTTCAATTAACGGGCCGTTTATTGGGTCTTTGGGCCATTGGAGCCGTTATCATGAACGTCCTCAGAGAATTGTTGAAGGGCGGGCTTTTTGAAGTCACGGCCCAATATGGAAAAACCTTGTTTCGATGGGCGAGGCTGGTATTCCTCTATATTTTATTGGGAGTCGCCGTCTCATGGACATTGAAGACCTTTCATATCAGGCCCGATGCCTTGGCGTTTATCAATTTTATTGTTTTCGCTTCCATTATCGTCTTTCTCTTTCAGCTTTTTATCAGAAAAAAGGCGTTCATGTCTCTTTTTCCAGATCTGGCGTCACGAAGCTATCGGGAATTTGTCAAGATCCTGAGCACCCTTTACTATCCATTAATGATCGTTTCCCTTGTAGCGGCCCTTTTATGGTGTTTTGGTTATGAGGCTCTGGGGCAAATCATTTTAATAAAGATCTGGTTCACAACCGCTGCCTTTCTGCTCATTATACTCCTTTATCATACCCTGAGTCACCGGCTGAGGGAATGGCGCGATCATCTTGATCTCTCCAATGACACCGCGCTGTTTCTAGCCCGTGCGCTCAGATCGGTTTTACTTTACACGACGATTGTCGCCGCCGGCATCATCATCTTAAACCTGCTTGGACTTCTTAACCCTTTGCAACTGATTTTATCATTCCCCATATTTCATCTTGGAGACGCATCGGTTAGCCTCTGGATCATCATCAAGGCCGTTCTGATTTTATTGGGTTTTGTGGTGGTTTCACGGTTGTTAGAGGCCTTTCTCGACTATAAAGTCTACCCTGCTGTCGGGATCGAGCCGGGATTCGGCTATGCGCTGAACACATTATTCAAATATGCATCACTCGTCATTGGATTCTTCATCTCCTTGAATATCGTGGGCATCAGCCTAAGGTTCTTACTGGTGTTCGCCGGCGCCATCGGTATTGGTGTGGGCCTGGGTTTACAGAATACCGCAGCCAATGTGATCAGCGGATTCACTATCATATTCGGGGGAAAAATCCGCAAAGGAGATTGGATCGAGGTGGGGGGAACACTGGGGTCGGTGACGGATATTTATCTGCGGGCCACCAAGGTTCGAACGCGCGATAATATCGAATACCTCATCCCCAATTCCGATCTGATATCCCAGACCATTGTGAATTATTCACTTTCATCCCCCATGATTCGGGTTGATCTGCCGGTGGGCGCTTCTTACGGGAGTGATCCTCGAGAGGTGGAACGAATCATGCTTGAAGTAGCGAAGCGGGAACCCCTGGTCTCGAAATATAAAGATCCGGTTGTTCGGTTTACGGAATACGCGGATAGCTCCATTAATTTTCAACTGCTCTTCTGGATTGACGTTCGAAATGTGCCGAGACGGCTTGTTCGAAGCGCCCTTTACTTTGCCATTTTTGATGAATTCAAGAAGGCGGGCATTGAGATTCCATTTCCTCAGCGGGATGTTCATATTCGAAGCAAGGTTCAGTAATCCATCATGTGAAGATCATCCGTCATCCGCGTTGATTAATGATAGCATTCTCGGGCTATAAGGAGCCAGGCATGAGATGGCTCAAGGATTCCCCACCCAGAGTCCGCGACCTTCGACATGGATTCGAGTGAAAGGCATCATTCAAACTCTTCGGACTCTTCGGTGGGATAGAACAGGTTCAGGCTTTGCTCCTTGATCTTTTCAGGATCTTCATGCAGGAGATATTCTTCGGCCTCCACCCTTAACAGCCTGGCTTGGTGTTCCATAAGGGCAATCTTTTCATCGATCCCATTCTCCTTCAAAAGACTCTTGATGGTGTGAAAGATCTCTTCACTACCGTAAAGCCTGGTTCCTTCTTGAAGAATCTTGCAGGCCACCATATGCTTAAAGGTGTCGAACCTGATTTGCTCATGGATACGAGACATGGGTTTCACGATATAATCGATTTCTTCCCGCAGGTGCGGATTGATCAGCAGGCTATATTTTTCTTTGTAGATCTCCTCATCCAGCCGTTCCATTAATTTTTCGGGAAACCGGTCATCCACCACCACCACGATATCCATGTCCGATCCCTGAACCAACTTGCCGGTACTACGTTCAGGCCTTGGGACATCATGGGCCATATTGAACACAATATCTCCCGCTATAATGAAACACACCTGTTCTTTGATGAGCATGTCATTACCAAGCCGCTCCACCAAAGTCGAAACAATACTGTAGGCCATGGAAGACTTGGCCCTGCTCACTTCTTCAATATGAGAGATGATTTTTTGGGCCCTTGCGCTCACGGAATATGGATCATTGGAAAAGCCGATGACGGTATAGGTTAAAAACTCTCTCATGATGGAAGGTGATAGACGCGCGAAACCTTCTATTTTTCGATCAAGCCGTAAATATCGTGTGCCTACGATTTGATGCATCAGGTGTTTCGAGATCCTGGAGGCACGCCAGGCCAATAGAGGATCGTCTTGGGTTTCTTCCAGGATCTCCGAGCCGGTTAATGGCCCTTTTTTTTGGATAGCTGTTATTAATTTTTCTTCCATTTCATATTTGCTCCAATTCATCATCCACAATTTTTTTTAAAGAAACGGCCGAATCCCGGTCCAGTTTGGTTATCTTTCCTGATAACCTCAAAAAATCCAGGAAATACGGATCGAGGTCCAGCTGGTGTACAAAAGGGTCATCTGCCTGACCTTGTGCCTGATGTTGGATCTTTCGGGAAACGGTCTCTGAAATGGCTTCAAATTTCGAGCAAAAAGACCCGGTCTTCAGGATGTGAAGGCCGTTTTTATGAATCAATTCATTGACCAGGTAGGCATTGCTTCTGGGTTTATACCCGGTAGAGAAAAATGGATAAGATTGAAGAAAGGCCCTCCATGAATAGGCCTTTTGAGCCTCTTCGGCAGCGATATTTTGAAGCAGGTGTCGGCCCCATCCCAACATCCTAAATAGAGGATTCAAGGTTCTGCTTGAATAGGTAAACGAGTCAAGTCCGTCGGCCAGTTGGAGCCAAAAAAAACTTTCACTGGTTTCCAATGATGCAAATACCTTTTCCTCTTCACATGTCTCCCTTCGGCATTTATCGCCATAATCAATCCGAAAACGAAGGTCATTTCCCTTATTCTGCGCCGGGTGAAGCAGGCAACCCACCCGTTTGTATTCATCATCAATATAGCCCAAGGCCCAACAATGGTAACCGGTGATGGGTTTGATCTCTTTTGATGATGGGTCAAAGCATGCGCGATTTTCCCGGAGGAAGCGTTCAACTGTTTTTTGATATTGAATATGCTCATACCCGGCAGGGCGTATGGGCGGGCAACAGGCAAAACAACTCTTTTCCTGATCCGGTGCGCAGAGGCTTAAAATTTTCGTTACTTGCGGCATATGAATCGATCGTTCTAATAAAACGTTTTATGTATAAAGCGATTTCACCCCCACTCTGACCCCAATGTTATTACCTGAATCTTGCACCAATAATCGTAGCGAGGCACCGAAAGCCTGACTATAAAGCGAAGTTGGAGTGATTTTGACCCGCAGGCATATTACCAATATGGTGAGGATCAAAATCACGAAACAAGCTTTATAGTCAAGGCGCTTCAAGCCGCAGTAGATGATTGGTGCAAGATTCAGGTATT
>JAFGGA010000021.1 GCA_016930835.1 Deltaproteobacteria bacterium | reverse complement strand
CCTCCGGCGAGTTTTGTCATTAAGGACAGTGATATCTTGATTATGCTGGGAAAATCCGAGAACATAAAGAAAATCAAGGCACTTAAATAGGAACTGGAACGGTCGAACTTGAAAGCCATAACCCTTAAGGTTGACAAACTCGTAAAAAGTCGTCACCCCGGTCCCGCATCAAGTACGGGATAGACTGCGGCCGGTGTCCAGAGTCCCCGTAACTTTTCGAAAAGACGGGATTCCGGTCTTCACCGGAATGACAAAGATAAGTGTTTTTATTAATCCATGCAAGATCAAGGTAATTATTGATGTCGATGTGACAGAATTTTATGGGGTGTTGACCAATCGGGCAAGATGAGCAGGTGAAACGGAATGATACCCGGTTCCCGGAGGATTATATTTTCCGGATCGCAAAAGGAGAGATATCAGAGATGGTTGTATATTGCTGCCGCTCAATGATTGTGGCGTTGCCCATACAATTGTTTATTCTAAATAATCAGCTGTTCGTAAATGTTTACCGAGGTGATAATCCCGATGGCGTTTTAAGACCGGTTTGATCTCTTCCATAAGGTCTTCGGCCCAATCCAGGAGCCTGAACACATCCGGCGATGGGGATTGCATGGTCTTTAAGGCCTTCACCGTAGGGGGGCTCAATTGGGGAGAGACGGCCGATATATGTTGACATTTTAAACAAGCAATGCCTCCTTTTTCGACCTTAAAGGCCGCGATTCCTTCGCTCAGATAATCTCTTCCACAGACACAACATTTTTCAAGATTGATCCCGTAACCACCTAGAGACATGGCCATAAGTTCAAACGCGATTAAGGTCAGGTCCGCCTTGATTCCTTGGGCCAATTGGCTGAGAGCCGCTTCTAATACCTCAAACATCCTGGAATCGGGGACCCCCAATGGAAACAGGATCTCCGTTAGTTCAATCATGTAACTGGCTTTAGATAATAGGGAAAAGTCATGTCGAAGGCCGGGGTAGGCATCCACCAGTTTTCCGGAATGGATAAAATGCAGTTCACCTTTTGGTTTCAATTCGTACTCGAGGTTGGAGAGTGAGAAGAGATCCAGACAGTTTACAAAGCGTTTACGGCTCCTCCGCGCTCCTTTGGCCACCCCTTTTAGCCGCCCCTTGTCTGAGGTGAAAAAATGGATCAGGAGATCGGATTCTCCAAATTCATGGACTCTCATGATAATGGATGGAGAGAGATGTGCTTCCATTGATAAAATCGGGTTAAAATCGCGAGCCCTTGACTTGAGGGATAAGGTGTTTATTACACTGCCCTAGAAAATATTCATCAGTCATGCCAGCGATAAAATCGCGCACTATCCCGGCATTGGAGGTGTTTTCCCTATATTCTGGAGACATTCCATCCAAAAATTCCGTATAGATATCCGAAGCTTTGTTCCCCTCCTCCAGATCTTTAAAATGCATTTTAAATAACAGTCCGAACATGAGTTCAATTTTAGAGGTTTGTTTCCAGGCCATCTCGCTTTTATAAATATATTGATAATTAAACTCCTTTAATTCTCTGAGAGCGCCGGATACTTCCTCACTAAGGCATACAAAAGGCCTATAAAGGCTGTTCGCCACAAGATCCTCCACAAGCGTGTAAACGATTGTCCCGTTCGTATCTCCAAGGACGCGAGTGCATTCTTTGGGGAGGTCATTTCTTTCCAAGATGCCAAGGCGGATGGCATCTTCAATGTCACGGCCGATATAACTGATGGTGTCAGCCATTCGAACTACACATCCTTCCAAGGTCATAGGGGATGTATCTAGAGAAGGATCGTTTTCTTTGGCCCTTATCTCCTCTTGAAAAGTCTTAAAGGTCTTGTTTCTATTCGGGTATAATGCCTGGCTGTGCAGCTCTCCATCATGGCATAGAATGCCATCAAGGACCTGAAGGGTCAGATTCCAGCCTTTGCCTTTCCTCTCGATCTTTTCAAGGAAACGGACACTCTGTATATTATGTAGGAAATGCCCCAAACCATAGGCCTTGGACAGAACGGACAGGAATTTTTCACCATCGTGTCCAAATGGTGTGTGACCGATATCATGGCCCAGTGCGATGGCCTCAATGAGATCCTCGTTTAATCGGAGCAAACGTCCAATGGTCCGAGATATTTTGGAAACAAGCTGCACATGAAGGACCCGGTGGGTGATATGATCATTCTTGATGAGGTAAAACACCTGTGTTTTGTCGATGTACCGGGAATAGGCCAATGAATGAAGGATACGATCCGTGTCCAGCGCGAAATTTTGCCGATGGCCTCCGATGATTTTTTCCTCTTCTTTTTGACGCACCGCTTGACTGCTGGGGAAGGCATACTCGGAAAGACGCTTTTTTTCCTCTTTATCAAGTTCATTTTTAATACGATTCAGCTCTTTTCGTTTATCCAAGGGATTCCAACCTCCTGAAATAACCTAAAGGTTTGATTCAATGATTTGTCTGGACTTAACCCCAGCTTTATCATTAATATAATGAAAGGATGCATGTCAGGTCAATGAAAAGAAAATGAGTTTTTTTCTTGCAAAAAATATTTTTTGAAGAATATAATGATTGGTTATGAATTTTGATCCTTGCTGATCCAGCAAGGAATTGGAATATCAATAAAAAGGCAAAAATTCACACATTCGGAATCGGCCCCGGTGCCCCACCATATTGGGATATGCAGGATTCTGAATGGAGGTAAAACCGTGGGAGAGCGCTACAGGAGGATTTGATGACAGCAGCTATTAATATGAAGGAGCTTTTGGAAGCAGGTGTCCATTTCGGGCATCAAACAAGACGTTGGAACCCTAAGATGAAACCGTATATTTTCGGATCACGAAATGGGATCCATATTATCGATCTTCAGAAAACGGTAAATCTTTTCAATGATGTATATAATTTTATTGTTCGGACCGTTACTGACGGATACCCAGTTCTTTTTGTGGGAACGAAAAAACAGGCTCATGACTCTATCATTGAGGAGAGTGAACGATGCGGTATGTTTTATGTGGTGAACCGATGGCTTGGCGGAACACTTACTAATTTTCAGACCATTCGGAAAAGCATCGCCCGATTAAAAGAGTTGGAGAATATGAAGGAAGATGGTTCCATCTCACGTTATACGAAAAAAGAAGCCTTGAGGATGGAAAAGGAAAGAATCAAGCTGGAAAAGAATTTGGGCGGTATCAAAAACATGGATGAACCCCCTGGTGCTGTTTTTATCGTTGATCCCAAAAGAGAATACATCGCGGTCAAAGAAAGCAAGAAGCTTGGAATCCCGGTGATCGCCATCGCCGATACCAATTGCGACCCCGATGATATTGACTATATTATCCCCGGCAATGATGACGCCATCCGAGCTGTCCGGTTGATTTGTTCCAAGATAGCGGACGCTTGTATTGAGGGGCATCAATTGGCTGAAGAGCGATTAAGAGATGAGGGAGCATCAATGCAAGAGACTACCGAAGACCAGCCTTCTGAGGGGATTGCCGCCGCTCGAAATGTTGAAAAAGGCCCTGAAGTGATTGTCATTTCTAAAAAACAAGAGATCGAAGACGAAGATCAATTTGAAGATGAAGAGGAGTAATACATTGGACATTACCGCAACATTAGTGAAGGAACTTAGAGAAAAAACCGGTGTGGGCATGATGGATTGTAAAAAGGCCCTTGCCGAATGCAACGGGGATATGGAGCAGGCCATTGATTTTCTTCGGAAAAAGGGAATTGCCACGGCCCAAAAAAGAGGAGGGCGTACCGCTTCGGAAGGGCAGATACAATCCTATATCCATGCGGGTGGGAAGATCGGTGTACTGGTGGAAGTCAATTGCGAGACGGATTTTTCAGCCAAAACAGGTGAATTTACGGAATTTGTTAAGAATCTTGCCATGCATATAGCGGCCACCAACCCTATTGCCATTGACCAAGAGGGGCTTCCCGCGGATATTCTATCTCGTGAAAAGGAAATCTATAAGACCCAAGCCGCGGAATCCGGCAAACCGGAAAAGGTGTTGGAAAAGATTGTTGAAGGAAAGATGAAGAAATTTTATTCAGATGCCTGCTTGCTTCAACAGCAATATGTGAAAAATCCGGATATAACCATTCAGGATCTATTGAATGAAATGATCGCCAAAACGGGAGAAAATATTATTATTCGACGATTTGTCCGTTATCAGCTTGGGGAAGCCGATGCAAGCTGATGGTCTCCGATTCAGGCGAGTAATGCTCAAACTGAGCGGTGAAGCCCTGATGGGAGATAAACCCCTGGGGATCGATCCGGCCGTCCTTAAAGAAATCACAACCGAAGTTCATGAATTACATAAGTTAGGCGTCGAGATAGCCATTGTGATCGGCGGCGGCAATATCTTCAGGGGGCTCAGTGCATCCGAATATGGTATGGGGCGTGCCTCAGCGGATTATATGGGCATGCTGGCGACCGTCATGAACGCCTTGGCTCTAGGCGAGATTCTAAACAACCTGGGCTCGGAGACACGGGTCATGTCGGCCATTGATATGCCCAAAGTGGCCGAACCTTTTATTCGAAAAAGGGCCATAAGACACCTTGAGAAGGGGAGAATTGTTATTTTCAGCGCGGGCACGGGTAATCCCTTTTTCAGCACCGATACGGCCGCGGCGCTTCGCGCCATGGAAATCGACGCAGAGGTTTTTTTAAAGGCTACCAAAGTGGATGGCGTATACGGCGGCGACCCCATGAAAGACCCTTCGGTTCAATTTTTTCATAGACTTACGTATCAGGAGTATATCAATAAGGGATTGCAGGTCATGGATATGACGGCGGTCACCCTTGCAATGGGGCTGAAACTCCCGATTATTGTATTTAATTTACGAAAAAGGGGGAATATTATCGATGTGGTTTCAGGGAAACAGGTGGGTACATTCATTTCAGGGGAAGAAGCATGATAGATGAGATCCTTTCAGAATGCCGTGAAAAGATGGAAAAATCCGTTGCCGCCCTTAAAAAGGATTTTATGAAGATAAGAACCGGCAGGGCATCCACAGCCCTTCTAGAAGGTATAAAAGTTGATTGTTATGATACGCAAATGCCCCTGGAGCAAGTCGCCTCTCTGTCCGTTCCCGAAAGCCGTTTAATGATGATCAAGCCGTGGGACCAATCCATTATTGGAGAGATCGAGAAAAGCATTTTAAAGTCGGAACTGGGTCTCACCCCTATGAATGATGGTAAATTGATAAGGATCTCTATTCCCCCCCTTACAGAGGAACGCCGGAAGGAGTTAGCGAAATTGGCTAAAAAAATGGCCGAGGAAAACAAGATTTCCATTCGCAACCATAGGCGGGACGCGAATGAGATGATTAAAGAATTAAAAAATGAAAAAGAGATCTCAGAGGATGAGATGTATAAATATCAGGATGAAGTGCAAAAGATAACGGACGAATTTATCAAAAAAGTGGATATGATTACATCAGACAAGGAGAAGGAGATCATCGAATTCTAGTACCCACCGATACATCCGTTCCTATAATCTATAGCCATATCATACCAAGATATTCAATATGACTTCCATCGATTCTAAAAATCTTCCCAAACATGTAGCCATTATTATGGACGGCAATGGGCGTTGGGCCAAAAAGCGGGCTCTGAATCGTATTAGAGGCCATGAAGAAGGGACAGAATCCGTCAGGGTCGTTGTGCGGACAAGCCGGGAGATCGGGATATCTTGGTTGACCCTTTATGCCTTTTCCGAAGAAAATTGGAAACGATCAAGGTTGGAGATTGATGCATTAATGGGTATCCTAAAGCGATTCCTCAAAAGCGAATTAGAGGAAATGCTTGAAAACAATATTCGTTTCAATACTATCGGAAGAATTGACAAACTCCCAACAGATATCCAGGGTATCATTCGCAAAACAATCGAACAGACCTCTCAAAACAACGGCATGGTTTTATCACTGGCCTTAAGTTATGGGAGTAAACAAGAAATACTCCGAGCGGTTCAAGACATTGCCGCCAGGGTTGAAGCCGGCGTATTGTCACCGAAAGCTATTACAGAACAAACCATTTCCGATTCTCTATATACGGTAGGTATTCCAGACCCTGATTTACTGATCCGGACGAGTGGAGAGTATCGAGTCAGCAATTTTTTATTATGGCAGATTGCTTATTCTGAGATCTATATTGCCCCGGTACTTTGGCCGGATTTCCGGAAGGAGGAGTATTTGGGAGCCATTGAAGCTTACCAAAAAAGAGAGAGACGATTCGGAGCCGTTCCAGAGGGCGAATTCATCTGAGCTAATCGGTTTTTCAGTCCACGCGGTAAAAGGTTACACCTGACGAGACTTTTTCGATTTCGTTAACGCAAAAAAGGAATACGATGCATCTTAAACGTTGGATCACAGCCATCATCGCCATACCTATCCTGATCTATATTATCGGTCCGGGACCACGCTGGCTCTTATATTCGATATTTTTCCTCTCCTCCCTGGCGGCACTTTCGGAATTTTACAATATCGTATCAAATGAACTTCCTCGATATATCCGGGTGTTGAATTATACCCTGGCTTTTCTGCTCTTTCTCATATTTTATATGAATCAAATCTTGTTTGCGCCGGGCATTATCGCCTTCTGGGCCTTTATCCCCATAGCATACTATATGTTCACGTATTCAAAAACAGAATCGGCAACCTTAGATGCAATGGGGGGATCTGTTTTAGGCCCCATATATATCGTGCTTCCTTTGGCCATGATGGTTTTGATCGACAAACGTCCAAGCGGAAATATGTGGCTTTTCTTTTTATTAGCGGTTATCTTTGCAAATGATACCGGTGCATATTATGCAGGAAAATTATTCGGTCGACATAAACTTTATGAAAAAGTCAGCCCGAAAAAGACTTGGGAAGGCGCTATCGGCGGTTTGCTTGTCAGCCTTCTGACCGCATATGTATTCTTACGGATACTGCGGATTCATGTATTTGACTGGCACATATTCGTCCTTGTCTTGGTTATGACCATTATAGCCCAGATTGGTGATCTGGCGGAATCAATGCTTAAACGACATAAAGGAATCAAGGATTCCGGGACAATGCTGCCGGGACATGGAGGGTTTTTGGATCGGATCGACGGCCTTTTATTTTCCATCCCGATTCTGTACTTTTTTTTGATCTGGACAGTATGACCTTGAAAGCATTATGGCCTTTGACTCATCCTTGCTCGTCGCTGACCGCTGATCCCTCGCAAAAGATACCTGGATTCGATTTGACCATCAGGAATTTCAAAAATGCGCAAATCAGATGCCTGGTTGACATCATTTCATATGAGGTAGGAGTATGGCCCTAAATCTCTACGATAGGGAGAGGATATTGGTGACAGGCGGTGCGGGTTTTTTAGGATCACATCTGTGTGAAAGACTCTTGGAAAACGGCAGCTATGTCCTCAGTCTGGATAACTATTTTACGGGTCAGAAACGCAATGTTTTTCATTTAATGGAGAATAAACGCTTTGAGCTCATTCGACACGATATCGTAAACCCTATTTTTATTGAAGTTGATCAGATCTACAATCTCGCTTGTCCCGCTTCCCCTATCCATTACCAATATAATCCCGTGAAAACCATAAAGACCAGTGTCATGGGGTCCATCCACATGTTGGGCCTTGCCAAACGAGTCAAGGCCACGATATTGCAAGCATCCACCAGCGAGGTGTATGGAGACCCGACGGTTCACCCTCAAAAAGAGGATTATTGGGGAAACGTGAATACCATTGGACTCCGATCCTGTTATGATGAAGGGAAACGTTGTGCGGAGACGCTTTTTTTTGATTACCACAGGCAGAATCATGTGGATATCAAGATTGTTCGAATATTCAATACATTCGGTCCCCGCATGCACCCTAATGACGGAAGGGTGGTGAGTAATTTTATTGTTCAGGCGTTGAAGAATGAACCCATTACCATATTTGGAAAAGGGGAACAAACAAGATCCTTTTGTTATGTGGATGATTTGGTTGACGGTCTTATCAAGATGATGAATGGGCCGGAGGATTTCATCGGCCCCGTCAATTTGGGTAACCCGGTTGAATACAAGATTGTTGATTTGGCTAAGACGATTATTCGTCTTACACGATCAAATTCGAAAATTGAGTTTCATCCCCTACCCATGGATGATCCCAAACGTCGACAACCCGATATCAGCCTGGCCAGGGAGAAATTGAGCTGGAAACCCAAGATCGATATGGAAGAAGGTCTGCTAAGAACCATTGACTATTTCAAGGATCTGGTCTCGGAGTTATGAAAAAGATAGCCGTACTAGGTTCCACGGGTTCTATCGGGGTGAACGCCCTGAAGGTCATTAAGAATAATCCTGAAGCGTATCAGGTCGTTGCGTTGGCGGCAGGAAGCAATGTCAAACGGCTGCTTCAACAGATCGAAATATATCATCCCCTTGCCGTGGCCGTCGCGGGAGAAGATGCCGCAAAGGCATTGGAAAAACAGCTCGATAATGAGAATAGACCGGATATCTTCATCGGTCCACAAGGTTATTCAAATCTGGTTGCGTTGGATGAAGTGGATACCGTGATTTCAGCGATGACCGGGGCTGCCGGTCTGGTACCCACTTATGCGGCGATCCAGGCTGGCAAGGGCATTGCCTTGGCCAATAAAGAGACATTGGTTATGGCTGGTGGGATCATTATGGCTCAGGCAAAAAAGAAAAATGCGACCATCCTGCCCATTGATAGTGAACACAGCGCCATATTGCAGTCTCTTCAGGGCCATCCAAAAGAGGATCTCAGGCACATCATTTTGACCGCATCAGGGGGGCCTTTTCGGGAGCTTACTTCTGAACAACTGGCGGCCGTAACGCCCGATGAGGCCCTTCAACATCCCAACTGGGATATGGGTAGGAAGGTCACCATAGATTCGGCAACCCTCATGAATAAAGGTCTTGAGGTCATTGAAGCCAAATGGCTTTTTGACCTTGAAATGGCTCAAATAAAGATTATGATTCATCCGGAGAGTATTGTGCATTCCATGGTAGAATACCAAGATGGTTCTGTCATCGCCCAGATGGGGGTCCCGGATATGATTACACCCATATCGTATGCTTTGTCATATCCCAGACACAGGAATACGCATCTTGCACCGTTAAAGCTTGATGAAATCGGGGCGTTGCATTTTTTTAGGCCGGATAAGGAACGGTTTAGATGCCTAGCGCTGGCATTAGATGCGGCGGAAATAGGTGAGAGCATGCCGGCCGTGCTTAACGGGGCCAATGAGATTGCGGTGGATGCGTTTCTTAGAGAAGAGATTGGTTTTTTAGGGATTCCCCGCCTTATTGAGGATGTCATGGAAGCCCATAAAACTTTTCCCGTTCACACCGTTGAGGATGTGTTGGAGGCGGATCATTGGGCGCGCGAAAGGGCTCAGGGACTGGTATTGCAGTTGCGGACGTGATCTTTCCCTTGGGGATTAAAGAGCATAGATTACTTTGAGAAGGTTGAACAAATGGATATGTTTTTATCGTTTTTACAGGAAGCAGGTCATTTTTTTCTATATTATGTTCTTACTTTTGTAGTGGTTTTGGGGATCATGATTTTTGTCCATGAGCTGGGGCATTTTCTCTTGGCCAAATATTTCGATGTGAAGGTCCTCAAATTTGCTTTGGGATTCGGTCCAAAAATCGTTGCAAAGACCATAGGTGAGACAGAGTACTCCATCCGTTACGTGCCCTTGGGGGGGTTTGTAAAAATGCTGGGGGAGGACATTGAAGACGATGAGGAGGATGAAGATACTCTCGAAATCTCTCCAGAGGATGCTGCACGATCGTTCAGCAACAAGCATCCCTTAAAAAGGATTATTATTGCCGCGGCCGGACCGTTCTTCAATTTGCTTCTGGCGTTTGTTTTATATTGGGGGCTATTTTACTTTTCGGGAAAATATATTGATTCTACGGAAATCGGACAAGTTACTCCAGATTCACCGGCCAGTAGAGCGGGGCTTCTTAAAGGCGATGTGATCAAGTCCGTCCATGGGCGTGAGATAACGGACTGGTATGAAATTAAAGAAACAATCTATGACAAGGCCGGTCTCCCTGTAGAGGTGACCGTGGAAAGGGATGGAGAACCAGTTACGGTCACGGTGATCCCAGAGGAATCCAAACAAGAGGTGCTGGGGCAAGAGGTGAAGGTCGCATTGATCGGTGTGGTTTCTTCAGGTAAATATGTGAAGAAGGACTTCGGGCTCCTGGGTGCCATGAAGGAGGCCGCGATCGAGACATGGGATTGGATCGTTCGGATCTGTCAATTCATTGTGAAATTATTTACGGGGGCATTGTCCATCAAAATGGTCGGGGGACCCATCATGATCGGACAGATAACAGGGCAGATGGCACAGGTCAGTCTGTTGGCGCTTATTCCCTTCATGGCCGCCATAAGCATTAATCTTGGGATATTAAACCTTTTTCCCATTCCAATCCTGGATGGTGGTCTAATCGTTTTTCTTTTTATAGAGCTTCTCATCGGCAAGCCTCTTAGCGTCAAAAAAAGGGAATGGGCGCAGAAAATCGGCCTGTCTCTTCTTATCCTTTTGATGGTTGTCGTATTTTATAATGACATATTAAGGCTTTTTGCGTTGTCCAAATGATATTTGCCGTTAACACCACGACCGACCAATTCGGCCTGGCCATCATGGATGAAAAAGGCTTGGTCCGGGCAGAATTCCTTATCTCCTCATCTGAAAAGAATTACACCGCGTTTGTGCCTGCCGTGCATTCATTATTGGAGTCTTCCAAGATGGATGTCCAGGATATTCAGGCAATCATTGTAGCCACTGGTCCCGGGAGTTTTACGGGTCTGAGGGTTGGACTTTCCATGACCAAAGGTATGGCCCATGGTTTGGGTATACCCATGATCGGCGTATCCAGCTTGGAGGCCATGGTTCATCAGGTCACGTATACAGCCCTGCCCATATGTCCCTTGCTAACCTCCAGGAGGGGAGAAGTCTTTTTTGCCTTGTTTAAGATGGATCCAGATCGCGAGATACATCGCCTTCAAGAAGACAGATCCATCAAGCTGGAAGATATGGCTTCAGTCATTCATGAACCCACTTTATTCATCGGTAATGATTTTAGTAAACAAGGGGAACCCGTTCGAGGAATTCTTCAAGATGTAGCCGTACTTGCACCCGCCCAACTTTGGAACCTGAAAGCATCATCCGTGGGTGCTGCCGGCCTTAAGCGCTTTTTGGCACAAGATTTCGATGATCTTTGGGACCTCGTCCCATTTTATCTTCATCCCCCTGATATCCGGCCGAATCCATTTGTCTCATTATCAGAATCATAAGGCGCTTAAGCCATAAGAACATTGACAAAACCACCTCAAAAAGTTAATTACCGGGAATAATAAGATTTTCACGACAACGCCCGGGAAATATCCCGAAACATTTTTCTTTATTTTGATTTAACTTGTTGTAATCACGATGATAGACAAAGCTGCAAACAAACGGATCCACAATAAACTCCCTATTGCCATGGAGGGGATCCCTTTTTTTGTGGCGGCCGCTATCGTGACCTTTCTGTTTTATTTATTGGGCATCATGCCCCTTACTATTTTGATGGGGATTGTCAGCCTGTTTATACTTTTCTTTTTTCGTGACCCGGATCGCTACCATGAGAGTGAGGTAAACGCCATACTAGCACCCGCAGACGGTAAAGTGTTATCGGTTCAGCACCTAAAAGACAATTTTAACCCCTTGAATGAACCTGCTGTTAAAGTAAGCATCTTTATGTCGATTTTTAATGTGCATATTAACAGAGTGCCTTTAAGTGGGAGGGTTTCTCAAATCGTCTATCATTCCGGCCGTTTTTTCGCCGCTAATCTGGATAAGGCATCTGAACAGAATGAAAAAAATACCGTCATTATGAAGACAGATTCGGATAAGACCGTTGTTATTATCCAGATAGCCGGGTTGATAGCCAGGCGAATCGCATGTTGGATCAAGGAAGAGGATGAAGTGGAGATTGGGCAGCGTTTTGGTCTGATTCGGTTTGGATCCAGGGTGGAGCTTTTTATGCCGATTAGCAGTCGGGTGACCATTCAACCCGGTGAACGAGTAAAAGGGGGGGAAACCGTATTGGGGTATCTTTCTTAGGTGGGTGTATTTCTTCTTTATATAGGTTTATGAATTCAAGTAGTCACCCATCCGCATTCGGTCTCCATCCGCCAGTGGAATCAGAGCTTTCAAAACAGTCTCCCGAGCTCGTCCTTAAGGCAACCGTCGTTGGATGCTATGTTTTGGGAAAGACCTTTTATGCAACCAAATGGAACCCGGGTAGCGCCTCATGCGTATTACAGGTGGCCTATCAAAAGGCCGAGTTCTAAGCCCATTAAAGGGGTTCATCATAAGGCCTACGGCTGATAAAGTCAGAGGCGCCATTTTTAACATCTTAGGCCAAGACATGACAGGGCTAGGGATTCTGGACCTGTTCGCCGGAAGCGGTAGTTTAGGGATTGAGGCCCTCAGTCGGGGTGCCAAATGGGCATTGTTTATTGATCATTCAAGACAATCCATTCAGTTGATTCAAAAGAACCTTAAACTTTGCGGGTTTGAATCATCGGGATATATCATGAAAAGGGATTTGCAGCGGGATCTACCGTGGAAAGACCCTTTGATCATAAAAGGGGTGGATTTGATCTTCATTGATCCTCCTTATGAAAAGGACTTTCTTGTGCCGGTACTGAAAAGGCTTTCTGAAAAGCCAATCCTGAAATCGTCTTCTATCGTCGTCACGGAATCTTACAAAACTGAACCGGTTCCGGATAAGTTGGGTAAGCTCCGTTTATATGATACCAAATTATATGGAGAGACCAAGATAGATATCTATCATTGCGAGGATTCATGATGAATGGAAGAACAGCCATATATCCAGGGACCTTCGATCCCATAACAAACGGCCATATTAGTATTTTAAATAGGGCACTGAAGATATTTGATAAACTGATTATCGCCATTCTCAATAATCCAAATAAATCCCCCCTTTTTACCCTAGAGGAAAGAATAGCCATGATTAAGGAGGTTTTAAAGGACAAGGGCAACATTGAGATAGACTATTTTAATGGATTATTGGTAGACTATGCGGTCAGGAAAAATGCAAATGTCATTGTAAGGGGGCTTCGGGCGTTATCGGATTTTGAATATGAATTCCAGCTGGCATTGATGAACCGCAAATTAAACAGAGATGTTCAATCTATCTTTTTGATGACGGATTATAAATGGTTTTATATCAGTTCAACCATTATCAAGGAAGCTGCCGCATTGGATGGCGACATTAGTGGTCTGGCCCCTCCTTTGGTATGTAGAAAACTAAAAGAGAAATTTGGGCATTAAAAAAATCTTGACACAAAGAATGCCATAATCCATTATAAAAACTCATGAAATTGGGGATTGCGTCCGGAACCGGAGGGAAAAGGAGGTCAGAGATGTCTTTAACCAAAGAGAAGATTATCGATGATATTTATAATCATGTGGGCCTCAGCAAGACCAAGTCTCGATCCGTTGTAGAAAATTTCTTTGAGATCATGAAAAATCAACTTTCCAATGGAGAAGATCTTCTTATTAGTGGATTTGGTAAGTTTTTGGTAAAAGGGAAGAATGAAAGGCGAGGGCGGAACCCTCAAACAACTCAAGATCTATTACTAAGAGCAAGAAAGGTGGTCGTTTTTAAGACATCCGGCGCCCTTCGAAAAAAAATAAACGAATAATCTATATTCTCACGATAAAGGCCTCCTCAAATCCCATATCCTCTAATTTCCTTTCCATCTCACCCGCCCGCGACAAGGTCTGTGATTTTGAGACATGAACCTTATAAAACATCTTGCGCTCATCATTTTGCTCAATAATTTTGACATATTCAAAAATGACCTTTAAGCGTTCCGCCAATCTCTCGGCGTTCTCTCTATTTTCAAATGCACCGATTTGAATAGTAAATACTCCATTTTCCACATCTTCGATCTCAACCATCGGTTTCCCTTGTTCATCGGGGTCATTGCCTGCAATTTCTTTTCCCAAGGCTATAATCTCCACATCAGCTATACCGGGACCGATTATCTGTAGATCTCTCGCAGCGGCATATGAAAGGTCAATAATTCTTCCTTTTACAAAGGGTCCGCGGTCATTGATTCGGACGACGGTATGTTTTTGATTCGATAGGTTCACCACCTTTACATGGGTTCCCAAAGGAAGGATCTTATGGGCGGCTGTATATTTGTACATGTTATAGATCTCGCCATTGGCAGTGGTTTTACCGTGGAAATCTCCTCCATACCACGAAGCTTTTCCGGTCTGGACAAAACCATGGGAATCGGGCAAGGGATAATATCGTTCCCCATTCACTATATAGGGTTTCGACTTCTTGCCTTTTGCTACCTCCGATAACGCGATGGTCTTTGTACGAGATGATTCCGGAATTTGGATATAGAGACGCTCTTTAGCACAAGAAATAAGGCAAAATAATAGGATGAAATGGAGATAAATGATTTTTTTCATTGGCTCACTGCGATGGACAAGACTGTTGTCAACCGAGTCACATCTTGACTGGCTTGTTTCATCTAATCTACCAAGGTTGCTTAATCTCGAAAAAATTTTTACGCTCGGTTGTGATTTGTTTTCAATCAAGGCAAAAAATCGGCCCTTTTGATGGCCAGGTAAACGCAATCAACGACCTTGGCCGAATAGGAGCGATCCGAAAAAAAAGATGGCCATCGCCCCATACAAGATGATCAGGCATAGGATCAAAAAAACTAGGAAATGGTTTCATTCCTGAAAATTTGCATGTTTGGCGGTCTCGGCAAAGGATCACGAATGGTCTTTTCTGATGTTGTTTTGCATTCAAACAATGAGATCCTTGTTATTTATACAAGCAAATAATAATATCAGAAAGATGATTGAGATCAACAAGTTTTGTTTGTTTCATAATTTTTCATCAGAAGAATATCGTCCTATCCATGGTTTTGAATAAAATAATTAAAATGCTGCCATCGCAAAACGTATTGGTATGCTGTTTTAATCAATTTCATTTCAATTTTCCTTGACATAGGGAAAAGGTTTTCATAAATTAAACGTCTAGTTATATTGTGACTATAATGTGATCACTCTGCTTGAGAGTTTGATTCCAATGAAAAAATAACTTGGAATCTATTATACAGCTTTGTATTAACGAAGAAAGGTGGTATGCATGAGGTTAAAAGATAAGGTTGCCATTGTTACGGGTAGCAGTCGAGGGGTAGGGAAGGCGATCGCCGAGGCCTACGGAAAAGAAGGGGCTAATGTGGTCGTGAATTATAGCTCCAGTGAAAAATCAGCCCTGGAAGTCGTCAAGACTATACAGAATTCAGGGAGTCAAGCCATTGCAGTAAAGGCCGATGTGGCCCAAAAAGAAGATGTGAAAAGCCTTGTTCAAGCGGCCATTGATACATTTCATCGTATTGATATTATCGTGAATAACGCGGGTTTTACGCGACCGGCCATGATGCTTAAGATGGAAGAGGATCAATGGGATCAGGTAGTGGATATCCATTTGAAAGGTGCGTTCCTGTGTTCCCAGGCCGCCGCCCTGCATATGAAAGAGCAAAAAAGCGGCAAGATTATTAATGTTACGTCCGTTGCTGGTTTGGTGGGAACGGTGGGCCAGATTAATTACAGCGCCGCGAAAGGAGGCGTTCTGAGCATGACCAAATCCATTGCACGAGAACTGGCTCGATACAATATATGCGCCAACGTCATTTCTTTGGGGATTGTGGCCACGGATATGACGGAAACGATAAGGACGGATGAAAAACTGAAAGATATTTATATGAATCGGATACTCTTGAAGCGTTTTGCCGAACCGGATGATATCTCCCCCGCCTTTGTGTTCTTGGCCTCTGATCAAAGCAATTATATAACGGGTCAATTGCTGTGCGTGGACGGTGGATACGGCATGATCTAGTATGTTTTTTAAATATTTAACCTGGTTTTTTGCATTTTTAGAAGATGTAAAACCATAATATGAACCTGAATATTAAAGGAGGAATAATATGGCAACAATACCGGATAAGATCAAGACCTGGCAGATGGTTCAGCCGACAGTATTTAATAGGGAAACCAAAGAGGCCACCCCTGGTAAACTTGTGAAGACGGAGATTCCTGTTCCGGAATTAAAACCCGGCGAAGTCCTTGTTGAAGTCGCCGGATGTGGCGTGTGTCATACCGATTTGGGCTATTTTTATGATGGCGTCCCCACTGTATCCAAACCACCCCTAACATTGGGACATGAAATTGCGGGGACCGTTGTGGCCGGTGATGAGGCATGGATCGGTAAGGAAGTGATCATTCCCGCGGTCATGCCCTGTAGGCAATGTTTGCTCTGTAAGACCGGCCGGGGAAACCGATGTCTGAATCAGAATATGCCTGGTAATAGTTTAGGGCTTTATGGGGGGTTCTCCAGCCATATTCCGGTACCCAGCATTGATCTTTGTGAAGTAAAAAATCATGGGGATATCCCCCTTTCTCACTTGGCAGTGGTGGCCGATGCAGCCACGACGCCATTTCAGGCCGCCAAAAGAGCGGATCTTCAACCTGGTGATAATGTCGTCGTGATCGGCATTACGGGGGGTGTGGGACAATATATGGGGCAGACCGCGAAAGCATTAGGTGCAAAAACGGTCATCGGCATTGCCAGGAACCAGGAGAAGCTCGAGAGGGCCCTCCAATTTGGCGCGGACTTTGTGATTAACTCGACGGGTAAAGATGCAAAGGCCGTATCCGGTGAATTTAGAACGATCTGCAAAGAAAAAGGGCTTCCCAATACTGGCTGGAAAATATTTGAGGTCACAGGAGTCAAGGCGGGTCAAGAGATCGCCTTGACCCTTTTGGGTTTTACCGGCAAATTGATCGTCGTAGGGTTCGGGCTGGGCAAGACCGAATATGCCATTGGTCGTCTCATGGCATTTGACGCGGAGATTATCGGGACGTGGGGGTGTCTCCCTGAGTATTATCCCATTGTTCTGGATATGGTCCTGACCGGCAAGATTAATATTGAAAAGTTTGTTGAGACACGGCCCATGAGTACCATCGCTGAAACCTTTGCCGAGGCCCATAAGACACCGCCCATGAAGCGGATTGTACTGATCCCGGATTTTTGATAGGATAATCATCACGGATGTGACGTCATAACCAAAAAATATATCTTAATATCTTGTGATTGAAAACAATTAAGGAGGATTAATTATGGCTTTAGAATGGATACCTAGAGAAGACAGTCAAAAAGATCATTTGTTACACACGGATGTACATTGGGGAACCGACGCCCCATGTGTGGTTTATGAAAAAAAACCTTTAAAAGACCCATCGGGAAATGTGGTGGATGGTCTTTACACGGCTTGGATTCGACTGAATAATCCAAAACAATATAATTCTTATACCACAGAAATGGTTAAAGGGGTTATCGCCGGTTTTCAAAACTCATCCCTTGATAGAAGCGTTGTGGCCACGGTCTTTACTGGCACAGGGCCCTATGCCTTTTGCACAGGCGGTAATACCAAAGAGTACAGTGAATATTATAGCCGAAGACCTGACGAATATGGTCAATACATGGAGCTTTTTAACGGTATGGTGGATTCGATTTTGATGTGTAAAAAACCGGTCATCTGCCGAGTCAATGGCATGAGGGTAGCCGGCGGTCAGGAGATCGGTATGGCATGCGATCTGGCCATCTCTTCGGATCTGGCTATCTTCGGCCAGGCAGGTCCAAGGCATGGCTCCGCCCCGGTCGGAGGCGCATCGGATTTTCTCCCATGGTACCTTAGTGCGGAAGATGCCATGTGGAACTGCGTTTCCTGTGAAATGTGGTCTGCATACAAGATGAAGGCCAAAAACCTCATCAGCAAGGCCATCCCCGTTCTTAAGATAGATGGAAAATGGGTCCGTAACCCCATGATTATCACGGACACCTATGTGAAAGACGGCGAGATCGTCTACGGTGAGTACAAGACCGGTGATGAAGCCAAGGAGGCCCGCGCACTAGTCAAAGAACATCAGGATAACGCCGATTTCGAGCTTTTGGATAAAGAGGTGGACAAGATGGTGTGGACATTCGCTAACTTGTTCCCCGGCTGTTTAATCGAATCCATTGATAGTGTCCGACAGAAGAAAAAATTCTTCTGGGACACCATGAAGAACGCACACAGGCATTGGCTGGCGGCCAATATGGGTGGAGAGGCCTTCCTGGGATTCGGCGCCTTCAACACCAAGAAGATCACCGGCAAAGATACCATTGATTTTATCAAATTCCGACAAAATATAGCTGAAGCCCGTGGTTGGGATATGGAAATGTTTGCGGAAGTCATGGGTAAACCACAAAAATAACTATTACTTACGGATGATACTTGTATTCGGCAGGCAGGGTTGAAAAGCCCGCCTGCCTTTTTTATCCGGATGAAAGGAGTATGGAAATGGCCTATGAACATATTAACGTGAGATTGGAAAACGGGCTCGGCACCATTACCTTAAATAGACCCCCCGTGAACATCTTAAATATTGCCATGATGGAAGAGATCAATGCCGTGCTCGATTCCTGGCAGGGCAATAAAGATTTAAAGGTTGTTCTTTTTGATGCTACGGGAAAATGTTTTTCCGCTGGGGTGGATGTGGGTGAGCATATGGGCGATCTTGCCCCTAAAATGATCGATGTCTTTCACGGCATGTTTCGTCGCATGGATAGGATCGGCGTACCAACCGTCGCAGCGGTGTATAGTTCATGTCTGGGCGGGGGATGTGAGCTGGCCGTATTTTGCGACTTGGTGGTGGCCGCGGAAAACGCCAAATTCGGTCAGCCGGAGATTCAGGTTGGGGTTTTTCCGCCCATCGCAGCCCAGATCATGCCGCGCATCATCGGGCGAAAGGCCGCCGCCGATCTCATCCTGTCCGGCAAGATCATTTCAGCCGAAGAGGCATTGAAGATCGGATTAATCAATAAGGTGGTCAAGGATGATGCACTGGCCCAGGAGACGGAAACATTTATCAAACCTTATTTAAAACTCAGTTCCGAGGTGCTTAGGCTCACTAAGAGGGCGATGATGTCGGGTTTGAGGGATGACCTGGAGCCATCATTGAAAATTATTGAAGATATCTATCTGAAAGAGCTTATGAAGACTCATGATGCGCGGGAAGGACTCAATGCCTTTTTAGAGAAGAGAAAACCGGAATGGAAAAACCAGTAGATTGTTAAGGGCATAAGATCATGCGGTACAAGGTATACGGAGTGAGTTGATTATCATTCGATTTTCGGCCGTATACCTTGAACTTTTTTAATAATAGGTTTTTCGTTTTTTCTCCTGCCTTCCGAGTAATAGGCCAAGGAGCAGGCCGCATAACAAAATGAGGGCTCCCGTCATAATCCATCGATTCATCTGCGAGGCATTCAATGTCTCATTTTCTTTTGTCAGGTGATCCACATTGTTCTTCATGGCCTCATATGCCGTTTTCAGCCTAATGTAGTCAAATGATTCTTCCTTTAGTGCCGTATATTCATCCTCTGATTCCTGTAATTCGGCTGTTAATTTATTCAACTTTGTTTCAACGATATCCGCCCTGTGTGCTGCTTCCTTTAATTCCTTTTTTGTTTCCTCCAATTCTTTTACCAATCGAGTATTGTTTTCTTTAATGGAGTTAGCCTGGATCTCCCATGGTAGCCGGGACATCAAATACCTGCTCAGGATCCAACCGCTTTGTGTCCCTTGACCCTCTTTTTCGTATTGGATATGGCTCCAATCCCCTTGCATGTCCAGGACCTCAATCATCTGACCGGAAGAGAGAAAGTCGATGCTGTTATTTTCAATATTCGGTTCCGCACGAAGTCCGATAGTCAATGAATCCGTGACATAAGCCTTTGATGACCATCCAGGAGAACCTGCCAGACAGACGGAAATAACCAAAGTTATCATCAGTAGGTATTTCATGTATTTATTCCTTCTTTATTTTTGGAGGTAAAACGTGCTCCCTCAATTTTGCATAACTTGAGATAGGGATTTTTTCCAATATGGGCTATCCAACGGGCGGCCCGGCATCATAGACTCATTCGACCAGGGTATTAGATTATACAAAAAATCTTGAAATATCAATCCTAATGGCCATGAACTTTACACGGCTTTCTCATTTTGGTATATCTAGACATACACTTTTACATAAGGAGATGGTATGAATGTTTAGCTTGAAGGTGGTATACTCTAGCAGAGGTATTGAAGAGCTGGAGTAGACGGGGCACAGGCT
>JAFGGA010000224.1 GCA_016930835.1 Deltaproteobacteria bacterium | reverse complement strand
TCTATCCAGTACTGGATACGGGACCGGGGTGACGACTTTTTACGAGTTCGTCAAAGGTGATCATTTGCAGTCGCGTAACCAAAAACTAGGCTGGTCATTCCGCGACCCCTCATCAAGTGCGGGGCAGGCTTGATCGCGGAAACCATAGGTCCGCGCCAAATTTTTCAAAAATCTAAAATGATATAAATAACTTTTTATTCCTGGCAGGAAATTGGATGGTTGCCTGAGCTGATCGTGGAATGCGCCGTCTGGAAATGACGTGTTTCCAGATGGAGTCTAGATTGTATTAGGCCTGATCTTTATTATGAGGCTGTTACTAACCCTACAACACAACTTATTGCTCTTTGAAAATTTTTTGAATACGTTTTCGCCTATGTGACAAATAAGCTCGATGGTTCCGCTCCTGTATCCAGATTATCTGTCCAATAAGCATTTCAAGTGTGTGGCGCTTTATTGGCAGAATGATTCTGAGCAGGACCCTAAGCTGCGATAGCGTAATAGATGGTGCTTTTTTCCCCCAGCCTGATCTTCAGGTGCCAGAGAAAAAAATGGGCCAACATGCATGTTAGCATGTGATGATGCCAACCTGGAAATTTTCGAACCTCATAGTGGTCCATGCCCAATTCAATTTTTGTTTCCTCAAAGCATTGCTCTATAGCCCATCGCAACCCGCTGAGCCAAATGAGCGTTTTCAACGGTGTGCTTGCCGATGCATTGCTGATGAAAAAGCTATATTTCGGATCATCCCCCAGAGTTCGCCGGATTAACAGCCAAACGGTTTTCTGCGGAAGTCCGGCTGATGACAAAATGACCTGACGTCGGGTATACTCATAGACGATCGGTCCTTTCGTACCTTCTGATACTTTCCTTCGGTACCAGAAATAATCGTTTATATTCCCGGCAAGCTCATTGACTGAAACCGGTTTGCTGGCTGGGTCAATCAAAAAAGCTTTGCTCCTTGTTTTGCCGCCCCAGAGATACTGTTTGGTCATGGTCATAGGCTGTTTCAGCCAACAAAATGTATCCTCTGGAACTGATACGAAGTATGTTTTGCTCGGCAAGGCTTCCACTGCTTCGATGAACTCAGGACTGATCCCGTATATGGAGTCGGCAAGCACGTATTTGAAAGGCAGCACATTTTCTTCAACAACGGCATTAAGCATTTCCACGGCGAGTTGAGGTTTTGTGCGGAAAACGGTGTCTATAGGCAAAGTGCATTTTCCCCGGCGTTGAAGGTAATCGTCGGAAAACCATTTTTCTGGAATAAACAGACGCTTGTCAATCAAAGAGTACCCATGCTCTGAGACATAGGCAGCGAAGACTCCGACCTGGCAATTGTCTACTTTCCCGATAGTGCCGCAATATTGTCTGGCAACGCCAATGGAGTCTTGTCCTTTTTTGACGAAACCGCTTTCATCAAAGATCAGCGCACCGTTAGGGCCGCCGATGTCATCATTAACGAGACTACGATATTTGGAAATCATTTTCTCCTCGTTCCACGGTGCATCGCTTACAAAACGCTGCATCGCTCTGACATTGCCGTCTTTTAAAGCCAGGGCAATGGGCTCGATGGATTTACGTTCAAGTGGGCTGAATTGCCCGGCCATGTAATTAAAAAAGTGCTCTCTGGACTCACTGCGCTGAAAGCAATCGGCAAATTGTTCGTGAAATCCACAGAGTTCTTTCATAAAGTCTTTAATATCGCTTTTACCAAGATCAAACTTTGGAACCGAGTAAAGGTATTCATTGCATCGTATATCTGGTAGCATGGCCTGCCTCCTTTATTAAAGGGGTTTTTCGTAGTATGGCAGACCTTAATGAAAATTTCAAGAATAAATTTTAGTTAACTAACGTTGTAGGGCTAATATTCTCCCCAAAACTTCACCCGCGTTATCTTGAGCCTCAAATCACATCGCAAACATCGTGACGCCTCTTTGACTGCTTCCTCCTCATCCGGAGACCGCACAATACCCACACAACTCTTCACCCGATCTTCAACAGTCAGGATATGCTCGTCGTATCGACTCAAGGTTGTAAACCCGTTCCCCGGTCCCAGCCATGTCTCGGGGGCTTCATCCAGAGTCAACATTTCTTCGATTTCACCACTACCCCCTAGATACCGGTCAACAATCGCAGCCCCCCTCCTGCCGGAGGCGACGGCGGAGACGACTGAAGCGGTTCCCATCACGGCATCTCCCACGGCAAAAATGCCATCCGTGTTGGTTTCAAAAGTATATGGATCTACATCGATATAGCCCCTCTCATTCAGGTCCAACTTGAATGCCTCCGGCACCCCCGGCCTCTGGCCGATGGCGAAGATCACGGTATCTGCAGGCAATACGCTTTCAGAGCCTTGAATGGTTTCCATCTGAAAGGTCCCCTCCTCATCGAATTCAAAGGATGCCACATCCAGGCATTCCACACCCGTGACCCTGCCATTTTCATGGATGATTTTGGTAAAGAACTTGGACGGATGGATCACGATGCCCTCTTCTTTTCCCTGCTCGATTTCATCATCGGCTGCCGGCATGGTGTCTTCGGTTTCCGGGCAGGCCATACTCACATCTTCCGCTCCCAAGCGAAGGGCCATGCGGGCACAATCAAAGGCTACATTTCCCCCGCCGAGGACCAACACCTTTTTTCCCATATGGACGTCATTACCGAGATTCGCATTTTCGAGAAAATCCAATCCGATCAAAACGTTCGGCGAATCCGCACCTTCGATGGGAAGCCTTTGGCCTATTTGGGTTCCTATGGCCACCACAACCGCATCGAATCCATCATCAGACATAAGGATGTCCAATGACTCGATTTTTGCCTGTGTCTTGATCATCACCCCCATTTTTTCAATCTCGTGGATCTCTTCATCCAATATCTCTCTGGGCAGTCGATAGGAGGGGATTCCATACCGCATCATACCGCCCACCAGCGGCTTCTCCTCATATACGGTCACCTTGTGCCCTAATCTGGCCAGATAATAGGCTGCCGTCAGGCCGGCCGGACCTGATCCCACGACGGCCACACGCTTTTCGGTTGGAGGGGCCTTTTTGCGCTTTTTCTCCCATAGCCGCTCCAGGTCATTTTCAGCCGCAAACCGTTTGAGGTCCCTGATCGCAATGGATTCATTGATCTCACCGCGACGACAAACCCCTTCACAGGGATGGTTACACACATAACCCAGCACTTTGGGAAAGGGTGCCTTTTCCCGGATAACCGACGTGGCCTCCGCATACTTCTTCTCTCGTATCAGACGTATATATCGCGGCACATCAATTTCAGCAGGGCAAGTATATCGACATGGGATAAGGGCGTGTCTTCGTTTTTTCCCCTCCATCAATTCTTCCCGATCGCGCATGGACCCCGTGGGGCACACCTCCACACAGGCCCCGCAAAAACGGCAACCGGCTTCCAACAGGGTCTTACCTTCCCTTATGACAACCTGCCTACGACCATCCTCTTCGATCATCTGCAGAACCCCTACTCCGCGTAGATCGTTACACGCCCGAACGCAGCGCCCGCACTTGATGCACCGGATGAAATCGTGGATAAAAAGGGGATTGCGCTTATCCACAGGAATGGGCTTGATCTTGGTCTTGGTGGTAAGGTCTTCGGTCATCCCGATATACTGTTTAACGGATTGCAACTCACAATTAAGGTATTGGCTACATTCCGTGCATTCCGGAGGATGATTGACCAACATGGCTTCCATGGCTTGTCGCCGCATCTGTTCGATTTGATGGGTCTTGCTCCTAACGACCATCCCCATCGTAACCTGGGTCATGCATGAAGACAGGGGTTCACCGACTCCCTCCACTTCCACGACACACAGGCCACAGGTCCCCACTGGTTTCAGGTCCGGGTGGTAACACAGATGAGGGATATAGATCCCATTATCCAAGGCCGCCTCCAGGATCGTTTTTCCCTCTTGGGTTAGGATCTCTTTTTCGTCTATGGTAAGTTTGATTGTTTCCAAAAGATAGATCCGATAATCAAGCGACGCGCCACCCGAAACCGTCGAGTGGATAGATATTATTGGTGCTCCTTTATTATTTTAAAACGCGGTCGCTTGCTGTAGACTTTGTAATAAGGTCCCTTTATGTCTTCCGTGACCAGTTTTCTCAAACGACCCATGGCCACGGCCTCCTGGGCCGCCCTTTCCAATGGATTATATCCGAACATCTGCCCGAGTCTGGCATTTTCTTCCATCACTGCATCCCAGTCACAGGAGATGGCACCCGTTGGGCAGATCAATTCGCAAAATGTGCATCCCATCCACATATCGCAGGCATTACCCTTAGAGCCGAATTTTGGAGGATCCACGGAAAGGTCGATATAACCCATCAGACAATTTTCCTCACAGAGGCGACATTTGGGATATGCACACTTCTTTGGATCAAAATGAAGATGGCCGTGGGGGTTATGACCGGACTGGTAAAACTCCAGAAGGACCAATAGCTGCGGTGTCAGCTCAAATTTGGGCAGAGGCGGGATCAAGTTGGTCTCCCCTTCATGTATCCGCCGACTCTTTTCCACCATCTCTTTGCCGAACTCCTCTGCCTCGCGCAGGTCGACCTCATCGGGATGCCCGTCGGTAAAATATGGCTTCGGAGCGATTTGAAAATGAACGCTCCCATACCAATCACGCATACCGATAACCGTAAAACCTTTTATCCTCAGCTTTCGGACCACACTGGGGAAATACAATTCCGGCATGACCCCATGGGTGTTAAAGGAGAAGATGTGCCTGCCGTTCTGCTGGGGGACCTCCTTCATAAAGATCCTCACATTGGGGGTAAATCCTCCGTCCCAGACAGGGCTCCCCAGGCCTATCAGATCATATTGGTTGATACTCGATGGATCAATGTCTTTGACCTGAACGATATCACACTCCCCTGCCACTTGACGCATCCCTTTATGGATCGCTTTGGCGACCTTTCTGGTATTTCCGGATTGCGAGTAATAGATAACGATACTCTTCATAAGGCAGATCCTCTGTTCCTTCTTCTATGAAACGGCGATAGCCGAGAAATCCTTTGATGTATTAACAATGATACGACACTTATATCCAATATCTCCCAGATTTTTTAAAGGCCTTATGCCCTGTTTCCTGTGCCCCGCGCATTCTTATTCAGGCCTTGCCACACAGGTATGCCGGTATAGGTTTTGGGCTCCTCTTCACCGCGCAGAACCCGCAAGACACCACTTGCCATTGCCTCCATTTCGAATTCCCCGGCATAGACCCTGACCGGCGCGATGAACCTGACGTGCTCTGTAATCCGCTCCACCAAATAGGCATCCTTTGCTATGCCTCCCGTCAGGAGAATCGCATCCACGTCACCTTTCAACACGGCTGCATATGCCCCGATGTTCTTGCTGATCTGGTAGATCATGGCATCGTAGATGAGCCCGGCATGCGAGTCACCTTTTTTTATCCGCTCCTGTACAGCGGGAATATCGGCGGTGCCCAGGTGATCCACCAACCCCCCGTTTTTGGTGAGACGGTCATAGATTTCCCTTTCCGTATAACGGCCCGATAAACACATTTTTGCGACGGCCATTGCCGGCAAGGCGCCTGCCCGGGTGGGGGCCATCGGGCCGTCGCCATGGATCACATCACTGGAATCGATCATACGTCCCTTTTGATGGGCCGTGACCGACACGCCGCCGCCGATATGAGAAATCACGAGGTTCAGATCTTCATATGCCTTACCCACCTCCCTGGCATAACGTATGGCGACCTCTTTCTGGTTAAGGGGGTGACCCCGGCTCTCACGATAGATATCCGACAATCCCGTAATCCGTGCAATGGTCTGAAACTCATCCACATCAGGGGGATTGACAACAAAGGCCTTTCCGCCATAGGTCATCGCAAAGTCATGGGCCAACTGGCTGCCAAGTATGGCCGGATGTTTTACCGTAAAACCTATACGCGCGTGATGCAGCAGGATCTCGTTGACCGGATAGGTTCCTCCTTCCAGACCGACCAGACCGCCGCCGCGGCCGACAAAGGCGTCTATTCCTTCAAGAGAGATGTTCTTTTTGTCTAATTCATATAAAATGGTTTCCTTACGATAAGGGAATTGATCACTAACCTTAGAAAACGCCTTCAGGGTTGCCGCATCGTGGGTGATGGTGGCAGAAAAGAGTTGTGTGTCATTTTCAAACAGGGCCACCTTTGTCGAGGTGGAACCGGGATTGATTGAAAAAATCCTAAATATCCTATTCGCAACCATTTTCACGTTTGTCCGATATCCAATTTAGACATGTCTCATAAGCTTGGGAATATTGGTTGAATCGGATCTTCTACAGATCCAGGTTTAAAACACTGGAGTGATGGAATATATGGGAGGCCCATCACTCATTGTCTCCTATATTCCAATGAATTTGGGGCTTTTACAATACAATCGTTTGACTAAGAGAGATTATGCTGCATCAAATGATGTTGAACACCCGGGCCCCTCCCTTTGGTTATTTGTTCTGAGCGCATACAACAGCCATTGTGGCGGCGCCGACAATCTCATCAACCGGTGCCGCACGGGAAAGATCACTGACCGGCTTGGCAAACCCCTGAAGTAAAGGACCATGCGCCGTGGCCTTGGCAAAGAGCTGGACAAGCTTGACCCCGATATTCCCGGCGTTAAGATCCGGAAAAATGAGAACATTGGCCTTGCCGGCCACCGGACTTTCCCCATCGACCTTTTTGGCTGCAACCTCAGGGACAATCGCGGAATCCAGCTGAAGCTCACCGTCTATGAGAAGATCGGGTCTGCGTTTACGAACGATTTCAAGGGCCTTTAAGACCGCGTCAACGCGATCATGGGTCGCGCTGCCTTTTGTTGAAAATGACAACAGGGCCACACGGGGCTCCCATCCCATAAGCCTTCTTATTGTATCAGCGGTGGATATGGCAATATCCGCCAGTTCGGTTGGAGTGGGGGCCGGATTGACAGCGCAGTCAGCAATCCCCAGCATATCGCCCTCAGGCCCCTCAAAACCGGGGATAGACATAATTCCCATACTGGATACGATCGAGATGCCTTCCTGAAGGCCAACGATCATTTCACTGACCATGATCACTTCTCCAGTTGTATGGGTAAGCCCCCCTACCATACAGTCCGCTTCATCCAATTTCACCATCATGGCGGCAAAATAAAGGGGAGACCGCAACATGCGTCTTACCGCAGAGCCGGGAAGGCTGGTACTGAGCTTTGCATATTCGCCCACAAGATGATCGACCTTTTTTCCGTCCGTATGATCAACAACCGTGATACCGTCAAGAGATATCCCTATATCTGCCGCTTTTAATGATACGGCTTGAGGTTCACCGACCAGTATGGGATAGCCGATACCCATATCCAGGATCCGACGGGCTGCCCGGAGTATCTTTTCTTCCAAAGGCTCTGGAAACGCCACCTTTTTAGGATCGGCCTTTGCTTTTTCCTGGAGAATTTTTATGAAATCGGAACTCATGATTTATTCCTCTCAGGCCTTGAGTATCTTAAATAAGATCGATATTTCTCGATTAACCCGGGGATCTCATCCATCCGCGGGTCAGGCTTTAACGAGATATCCCTCAAATCATCACCATGATGGAATTTCCCTGAAAGCAATACATGCGAAAGGGCCTTCTCCTCTTCGGTCACCTCCAGCACATAATCATCGCCTTGGGTCTTCAGTGTGCCTTTCACCCCGCATACGGCACAAACCACGGGCTCCGATGTCTTGCCGAGTTCCAGAACATTTGAATGGCACACCGGACACCTGCCGGGATCACCGATGTACTCTGCCTCTTTGATCGGTTTCTTCAGGGTCTCGGCCAGGTGCCGGCCGGATCTTCTCGCCCTCTCCAGCATGTGCGGTTTTAATGCTACCACTGCCGGCAAAGCGGTCCAATTGAAAACATGCTGGTCAATTACCACCATGTTCATGGGAAGTGCGAAAATCTGCAACATGGGAAGGGCGAGGGTCGTCCAGTCACTCCCCCCCACGGCAAAGAGTGCCGCCACCCTGGGTTTGAATGACCTTTCGTCGGGCCCCCTGCCTTCGATAATACCTTTTTCCTCTCTGATCTTCTTCGCAATGATCCTGAACGCCAGGTCATGGGACGGCCCCATCCGGTCATTCAGGACCTTCAACAAACCCTGAGGGGCCTTTTCATAAACCGGAGATCCCAGGATCAGGCCGTCACAATCATGGATCTTGTCGTCGATGAATTTAAAATCGTCATTTTTGATAATGCACTCCCCTGACCCGGCTTTCTCAAAGAGGTCCACCACGCAGGAGTTGCATCCGGTACACGGCTTAATCTTGAGATCCATCAAACGTACGATTTCAACCTCCGCGCCCATCTCTTCCGCGCCCATAAGCGCTTCTTTAACGAGTATCTCCGTGTTGCTTAACTTCCTGCCGCATGTCAATCCAAGAACTTTCATGATTTTTCTCCTTTTCATGGTTTCCTTCAAAGGGCGCATCTGAGCGCTTCACGCTGACCGCTGAAAGCACGTTCAAGCCTACCTGTACACATAATCCCCGGCCATATACTTGGGTGGAACGACCGGTACCTGGAGGTACGAGTCGTACTTGCCGCCTGTATGGATCACGTGATTCCCCTTGTTGTCGATATCCCAAAAGAAGGGCTCGAACCAGCCTTCACGTACGTAATGCCCTGCGATTTGGACACGGATCTGTTGACCTTTGTGCCAGATCCTGCTGGTTGGATAGATCTCCATATCAATCGGTACGATTACCCCGGGTGAAAGCTTTTCATCCTTGGTATGGGCCTGGACCGGTTGAAAATCATTTGAAAGCTTCGGCTCCAGGGCGCGGCGGGACACCCTCATCTTACCCCAGGCCCCGGGATGCGGCTCCCCAAGGACAGTGGTCGGCAGCCAGTTTCCCCGATCATCGAGCTTTTGAATATTCACGAACAGGTCCATATCATTATGGCCGTCGGCCTCAACCCACATATGGAGCTTGAGGTAACCGGTCAGTTCTGTATCTTCCTCAAACTTCATATCAAAGGTCGTTATCCCTTTCTCTCCGTCATAACTGATTTTTGCTTCGTTCATGGATGGTTTAAAATTCATGGTCCCGTTCGCTGCATCGAGATAGAGCTTCTTGTATTGGGTTCTGGCAAGCGGGAATTCCTTTTCGGGCCGGTCGGTCTGGAAATCATACTCATAGGCATCCATGACCTCCAGGCGGACCCTGGGCGTCAGCTCCCAGCCGTTGTGGATGTCCTTCAGGTAGCGGTCAAAGAAACGTTTCAGGTCCTCCAGATATTTGTTGCAATAGGCATCCGGCCACTCGAATTCCCTATGAGCGCGAAGCCACTTCTTGGGGGAACGGATTTTGCGAAAACACTCCATCGAACCGCGGAGGTGCATATGCTGCCAGCAGGCGGTCACATAGGTCGGGACTTTGATATTACGCCATTTCGGGATCTTGTCCTCCCAGTATTCGTTCATAAAGGGATGTTTCCGGGCCATGGCTACGTTATCATCGATATAGCCTTTACCGACGAGGGAAGAAAGAATGAAGTTATTAAAACCCAAGGCCGGGATACCTCCTTCAAAAAGCGATTCACGATAAAGGTCTCCGGTACCTTCCCATGGCGCAATACAAGCAAGATGGGGGGGCTGTTCTGAAGCGATTCGATACTGGGTCATGGCGACCCCTGAATTGCCAGCCATGCCGACCCTGCCGTTGCACCATTCCCGGGTTGCCAGCCATTCGATAAAATCATAGCCGTCCCGGGCGTCCTGTGTGCCGAACATATTGATATCACCCTCCGAATGCCCGCAGCCGCGTGGATCTGCATTGGCGACCGCATACCCCACACGGCACCAGTACGCAGGGTCACAGGATTCGAACTTCGCCATACGGGAAACCGTTCCCGGGGGGACACCGATGACCTGCCATTCATCCATGCCTTCACCTGGACGCTTACCGAAATAGCTCCAGGATACAATGCAAGGGATCTTCTCGCCGCCATGAATGGGACGGTAGATATCGGCATAGATTGTGGTGCCGTCACGTAAGGACACCGCGACATCCTGGTCACAAACGATACATTCGTTGGCCATGACGGTACGAGGGTTGAACTCCGGGCAATACCCGAAGGCTGCGCCAAGGATTGCAAAATCAGTTTCCTTGTCTTCCATTCCCGAGATCTTCTCGTCTTTATTCAACGGTGAACCAGCGGCGATCCTTCTCAAGGTATCAGGGGGGACTGGAATTCTGGCTTTTCGATACACAGTCTCAAACTCCACGCCGTTGATCTCTTCTTTTTTTGTAATCCGCTCAGCGGTTATTTCCTCCATCATTATCCTCCATAATGATTTTGTTAAACCTTTAATTTTCCGTAACAAATTAGGTTTTTCTGAATCCAAACGATTGGATTCCGTGATCAAGTCGCTGAATGACCGTGCAAAAACCAAAGGTGATGGTCTCGTAAAAAGCCGAAAAATACGCGTTTTTGTCATTCCGGCCTTTTCAGATAGTTACATGGGCTCTGGCCCCCGGCCGCAGTCTATCCAGTACTGGATACGGGACCGGGGTGACGACTTTTTACGAGTTCGTCAAAGGTGATCATTTCCAGTCGCGTAACCAAAAACTAGGCTGGTCATTCCGCGACCCCTCATCAAGTGCGGGGCAGGCTTGATCGCGGAATCCATAGGTCCGC
>JAFGGA010000223.1 GCA_016930835.1 Deltaproteobacteria bacterium | reverse complement strand
TTTGCGTTAATTGTTTTTTGTTCTAATCGCTAATTAACACAATTGAGGCTTTGCCTCAAAGGAGACCGTCTTTCTCATTTTATCGGGTTTTGTGTGTTGCGACACAGTTTCCACGGATAGGGAAGTGACGGAAATCCCACCGCAAGCAGTGGCGTATTTAAAGTCTAACGAACATCCCATTCAAGGAAAGATATGAAAACAGATGAGAAAGAGTTTTTTCGCGAGGCCACGCTTCGAATTTGCGGGAGCCTTGATGTCCAAACCTTTTTATACGAGAGCTTTATTTATCTCCAAGACTATCTCCCCGCGGACAGTATGTTTTTAACCCATTATCGCCCGGAAAAAGGTGAACATATTGCCCTCGCCGCTGCGTCGGCCGAAGGTAGTTCCCTGCTCAACTTTAAGGTTAAAATTCCTCCAGACTTACGCACCTATGTGTCGCGTCCTGACAAAGAAACCCCGATCTTTGAGAAGGCGGAGATGCATCCCACTGCCAGGCCCTGGATCTCCAGAGGCCTCTTGGAAAAGGATGCCTCTCTTCTGGTACTTCGTTTGATAGTGGGCAAAGATATCGTAGGAGGTGTTACATTTAGTTCAAAACAAAGCGGCGCATTCACCCGTGAACACGCTGACCTTGTTTCGCAGCTAAGGGAGCCCTTTGCCATAGCCCTTTCGAACAGTGTCATGTACCAGGAGCTACTCAAACTTAAGGAACTACTTGCAGAGGACAACCGTTTCCTCCATAGGGAGCTTCTACAGATGGCGGGCGAGGAGATTGTCGGGGCTGACTTCGGATTAAGGGGTGTGATGGAGATGGTGCGGCAGGTGGCACCTCTATCAAGTCCGGTATTGCTTTCCGGAGAAACGGGTACCGGAAAGGAGGTCATCGCCAGTGCAATCCATAACCTCTCAACCAGAAAGGACGGCCCATTCATTAAGGTTAACTGCGGGGCCATACCGGAGAATCTCATGGATAGTGAACTCTTCGGTCATGAAAAGGGGGCATTTACCGGCGCCCTCGCAAAGAAGCGGGGACGTTTTGAGCGTGCCCATGGAGGTACAATCTTTTTAGACGAGGTGGGGGAACTCCAACCCGAGGCCCAGGTCAGGCTTTTAAGGGTCTTGCAGGAAAAAGAGATCGAGAGGGTAGGTGGGACCGAGCCCATAAAGGTGGATATCAGGGTGATTGCCGCGACCCATCGTGATCTGGAGGCCATGATCACTGAGGAGACCTTCCGGGACGACCTCTACTTCCGCCTCAATGTTTTTCCTATTACCCTTCCCCCCTTACGGGAGAGGAGGGGCGATATTCCATCCCTGGTCCATTATTTTATCCGGAAGAAATCTCAGGAGATCGGTATTCGGGAAATACCTTCTTTGGTTCAAGGCGCCCTTGAAGACATTATGAGCTATTCATGGCCCGGCAATATAAGGGAACTCGAGAATACGGTTGAAAGGGCCTTGATCTTAAGCAGGGGCGGACCCATTGCCTTCGGGGATATCCATCAGGCTCCAATGACATTCGGAACAGATGATAAACTTACTGCAAAACTCCAATCAAAGGCGGAAGATACACTCGCGTTGGATGAGGTTGTTTCAGGACATATACGCAAGGTCCTTGATATGACCAGAGGCAGGGTCGGTGGAGAAAAAGGAGCAGCCAGACTCCTGCAAGTCAACCCGTCAACCCTGCGGAAGAGAATGAGAAAGCTGGGTATTCTGTTCGGACGCAAAGTTATAAAAGCGGAAAAAAGCTGAGCATTATTCGTATTCTAAAATAAAAAACAGGGTCGAACCGGAGGCAGTTTGAAGATATGGGCTTAGTGCAATCGGATTTAGATAGGACAAATGGAACAGGTCATCTTTCTGTGCTGGACCCAAGGGGATATATACCGGAGGTGGAGTTGATTCCGCTTTCCCCAAGGGTTGGAGATTTAAATGATTAGGTTGTCTATGTCATTAACTCCATGCCCCAGGGAACGGGATTGGAATTCATTCTTGAACGTATCATCCAAGCGCTAAAAGAACGGTATCCGAAAGTAGAAATTATCCCACGGAACAGGGGTGCCAAGTATATGACGGATGATCCCGGGTTGAGAGACGAAATGACACCAAAGGGTGACGCCTTTATCTATGCGGGCAATCCCACCAGTTCACTCACTTCAGCCGCCTTTGTGTTTGCATCCAAGCTGGAGAAGGCCGGTCTGCCGGGGTCCGTGATTATATATGACACCTTCTTTCATGTCGCCGGAATTACTTGCGAGCGATTAGGCTCTCCGCTCCGTTTTACGGCCGTCCACTATCCAGCTGAATCAATCTTAGAAGACGATGTATTCCACATCGTGGAAAGTGTGATTGGGAAATTGATTGATCCATTAAAGAAAGAAGAGGAAAAAGAGGGAAGATATCTTCCTTTGAAACCGGAGCGGGTGGCCTTTGCGGGGACATTATCAGAAATCCAGGATTACTACTATAACCAAGGTTGGACGGATGGTATGCCCATCATTCCTCCCACGGAAACATATATAAGGGAGATGCTAAAAGGGACAAGCCATCTGGCCGATGAAATCGTAACAAGCGCTATGGTCCCTGAGGGTTTTGAGGTGACCGTAGAGCAGGTTGCTGTCAACGGTGTTATGGCGGGATGCAAGCCAGAATATATGCCCGTCCTTTTGGCGCTTATTGAGACCTCTGTTACGGCGAATATTGGTGGGCCGATACGTTCCATTAATTCCTTTTCATTCATGCAGGTTATAAACGGGCCAATCAGGAAAGAATTGCCGATGAATTCAGGAACCTATGCGCTTGGTCCGGGGAACATGGCAAACGCAACCATCGGAAGGGCATTGAGATTATTTATTTTAAATCTCGGAGGCGGCAGAATCGGGACCAACATTATGGGCATACAGGGAAACGTCAGTGCCTATCCATTCTGTTTTGCGGAAAATGAGGAGAGAAGTCCATGGGAATCCCTAGGTGTTGAGCAGGGATTTAGTCCGAATGAGAGTACTCTCACGATCTTCAGTGGCGGCTGGTCCCATCTGGGTAACTTCAGCAGCGGCTCGGCGGAATTGGAGGATCTAGCCAAAAGCATTGCTATGCTGGATTATCCGAATGGTATCGTGATACTGATTTCCCCTCAAAATGCCTCAATACTGAAAGAGAGTGGCATGAACAAAGACGATGTGAAAGAGAATATCTGGAAAAACGCTACCCTGACCATGAAGGCGTTCAGGGCCGGGCATGCCTTTGACGGGCTAATCAAATCGAGCATAAAAATGGGGAAACTCTGGCCAAAGGAATACCTGGACTTGCCGGATGAGGCGGTTGTGCCGGTATATCCTAGGGAAAACATCCATCTCATTGTTGTTGGAGGGGATATGGCTCCGGTCATGCAGGCTTGGAAGATGGCAAATCCTGCGACTGTGTCTATTGATAAGTGGAGATAATATAGATTGTTAAATATTAGCGCAAGTAATGATTCGAGAATTATGAAGGCGAGATGTCTGAACCACTTTCCTTTAACATCTGCGGCGGTTTTGCCAGGATAGCACAGATCATTCCTATGATAACAAGGATGATAGCCAATATAAATGCCCAAAAATAACTTGATGTGATGTCGAAAACATAACCGGCAATGATTGGGCTTGAAAACCCAATAAGAAATACAAACGGGCTCATACAACCGATAATCCTTTGGTAATTTTTCCGCCCAAAATAGGCCCCAACCAAAAGGGGATAGAGAACAACAACCCCCCCATAACCGGTCCCATTAAAGATCGAACTCAAATATATTGTAAAGGTATTTTGGGCGTTCAAAAGCAGCAGATTTCCAATGCCATACGCGGCTAATGCCGCCAAGGCCAGATGTCTACTTTCAAATCGCAGTCCAAGTACACCCATTGTTAATTTGGCAATGGAATTAACCACTATCAACAAGCTCCAGACCGAGGCTGCCAAGAGAGGATCAAATCCCTTGTCCTGTAAATAAACCACCTCCTGTGTTGCAAGCATATTGAGGATGAAGGTGTTCACCCCCATAATGGCCAATATCATCCAAAATGCGCGAGATCGAAGCGCATCCCCCACATTCCAGTCAACCGGTGTTTGGTAGATACGACTGATCTTATCATGGCCTGTTGTTGTTTTCCCATCAGCATTTATACCATCAGGTATCTGCCCGACATCTTCAGGTTTATTCTTAATAAGAAGCCCCGGCATGACGGCGGCCAGGAAGATATAGGTAGAGCCGATTGCAACCCACGACAAGCGCCACCCGATGGAGGATATCAACCAACTGATCAACATAGGAAATACAAATCCACCCAATCCGACGGCGGCAACAACCAGACTAAGGGCAAGCGACCGTTTTTTGATGAACCAGTTATTGGCAACGGTTGTGCAAGGATTAAAAGTCCCGAATCCAATTGCAGATCCAAGCAAAATAAAGAGGACATATATGTGCCAGACCTCTGTAATAAAGAACATGCTTATCAGGCTACACCCCACCACCAAATTGCCCATAACGATGTTTCGCCTGGGTCCAAACTTGGCGACGCTTAATCCAATGAGAGGCCCCATCAAACCGCAAATCAAACCCTGCAATCCATAAGGGGCGGAAAGGATACTTCGACTGGTTGATAGCTCTGCACTCATCGCGGGCAAGAATACGCCGTAAGAATATAAAACGCATCCGCCAAAGGCCATGTATGTTATGATGGCTCCTGAAAGGGCAATCCACCCATAAAACCGCTTATTTTCAATAGTATTCAACATTAACTCCAAGGATTTGAAAATATTTGTGAATGTTAAGTCTATACAAGAGGGGATATCATTAGATGAAAAGTGAAGTAAAGGGATATTCTCGAATTAAGCCTGTCCAAAAAAGGTTTTCGGGGATCCGGGGATCTTTTTTAAAAATTCACCACCCAAAAGCCGACACTGCCTTATATAAACAACAAGTCAAACCTGCAAGGAGGCCGAATTGAATTCATTTTGTACATCAGTGTTTTCGAATATTATTTTAATCAGGTTTAAATTCGTTCGGAAATAAGCCTAAATCCGGATAATGCTTCTGTGCGCACTCTTTGCAGATGCCGTGGCTGAATTCGGCGTTTGAATGTTGACTGATATATATTTCGATCTGCTCCCAGTATCCCTGATCATCCCGTATTTTTTTGCAATAGGAACAGATAGGGAGAAGCCCACTCAAGGTTTTAACCTCTGCCAAGGCCTTTTGAAGCTCGCTGGTTCTCTCTTCGACTTTTTGTTCCAGTGTATCATAGGATTTTTGAAGTTGTATTTCGGCCGTTTTACGCTTATGAATATTTTCCTTTAACGCCTTATTCAGCTTGATGGTTGTTAGGTATCGCCACGACCCCATGAATAGGACAACCAGTATGATTAATGCGGTCATAAAACCCGCGACCTTTTGGGTTGTCCAGAAGGGTTTGGGTTGACCATACCATTTTGTGTAGATCTTCTGATATTCGGCAGACCCCACCAGGGTTCTTACGGCAGCATCGATTTTGTTTAAAAGGGCTGTATTATCCTTGGAAACGGATACAGACCGCAGGATCTCAATCAATGGTTGACCCACAACCTTAATCTTATCCTCAATTCCGGCATCCCTGGCCAGCTTCCATAAAACAGGTTCCGGAAAAATCAGGGCGTCCACATTTCCCGATAAAAGAGCGAAAAGCGCATCTTGGATATGGTCGTATGTCCGTACAAGAACCCCTGATTGTTTTCTCATCAACACTTCTCCAACATTCAATCTGATCACAGCCACTTTTCTTCCAAAAAGGCTCGATACGGATGATATATCTTTTTCATAAGTTCGAGTGAATAAAGAAACTGGAAAGGTTTCCACAGGAAGGGAAAATGAAAACCACTGCTCACGAACATCGGTTATACCTTGATTCGGGATAATATCCGCTTGGCCGCTTTTCACGGCCTCAAAAACTTCCTCCCAACTCTCTTTTATAACATACTCGATCTCGAAACCGGCTATTTTGGCGATTTCTTCTATAATATCAATCGCAAACCCCTGCGGCATGCCATCCTTTGATGTTGAATATTGGGGTGGAAAGTTTTTTAAGACAGCGGCTTTGACCAAACCGGAGGTTGATGATTCGGAAGCCGAGGCCGGTTGCATGGGCATACCGATAACTGCCAATAAAAAGACTGTTAAAACCTCCCGAAAAAACATTTTCTGAATAAACAATAGCAAATATGGCCTTCCCTGATTTGAGATGGAAAATAAATATATATTATATCATCTGCCATCGATCTTTCCATTGTTAAAATATTAAAAAAATAGGTTTATTCCCTCAATGAAGATGATCATTTGAAATTTTTGTTTTGGATCTTCCGTTTATAGGGCTTCCCGAGATATAAAGCATATCCTGATAATACATCCCATCGAAGTGGGAATGAAGTGGATGGCTATAGTGAGGAAGCGGGTCAGCGTCTTTGATTCTTTGAATACTCCGAAAGGGGCATGGTCAAGATGGAGATGGCTCCCAAGAGGGTGCAAATGCCATATGCCAACCAAATGGGATCATAATATCCGAGCGTGTCATATACCCAGCCGGCAATAGGCGGTCCTATTGCCGAGCCCATAATAACCGAAAAGGTACCCAGCCCGTATATCTTTCCGAAATTTTTCACCCCGAAATATTCGCGGAAGATGGGCATTCTGACGGTCATCAGCCCCCCTGCTGCAAGACCGGCAATGGCTATGAAGACAAACAATAGGATATAAGAATCGTCATCTAAGGCCCAGAAAAGAAACTGACATACGCTGACCAGCAGGATTGAAAATGAAAGGATATATCGTTTATCAAAAAGGTCCGACAGCCATCCTATAGGAACTCGAACCAGAAGACTCACCAGGGGGATGGCCGTTGTGGTCATTCCGCCGATTGATCTTTTTAATCCTTTGCTCGCTAGATAAGGCATGAGATGGGTTGTCATGGCCACCCATGTTCCGATCTGCATAGTGATACCCAGGAGCAACTGCCAGAAGGCCCTCAACTTAAAGACATCCTTGAATTCAACATCAGGTGTTTCTATTATGATCTGATTGCAATCCTTATCAATTTTTTTTCCAGGGACCTTTCCATCCGGTAACAGACCGTATTCCTCAGGTCGGTTGCGAAAAATGAGGGAAAGAGGCAGGCAGAATAGGATAAAACCGATGGCAATGAACAGGGTACAGGTTCGCCAGCCGAAATGATCGATACCGGCTACAATCAGTGGAATAAATACGCCTCCCAGGCCGTTGCCTGTAAACAGCAAGCCGCTGGCCTTCCCCAGGTCCTTCTTAAACCATCGGGCGACGCTCGTTTGGGGTACCATGGAGATACTGAGAGAACCTCCCAACCCCATCACAATAAAACTGAGATAAAACATGAAAAGGTTCGTGGCCCTGCTCATTAAAAAATATCCCAAAGCCAGGGCAAAGACACCCCAGAATGCAAGCCGTCTGGCTGGCCAGCGATCCACCATAAAACCCATCAATGGAGTCAGGACGCCCGCCTCGATACCGCGCAGGGATGTGGCAAGGGATATCTGTGCATAAGTCCATCCAAAGGTAGCCACGATGGGATCAATGAAGGCGGTAAACCCGTAGAAATTGATTGCGCTATTATAGGAATTCATCAATACACCGGCAATGACGATATACCACCCGTAAAACATATGGTTTCTCCTCAGTATGTTTCCCGCAGAGCTTATAATGACTTTTACTATCAATCTTCATGCAAGGCTGGTCATAAAGGAGGGCATATGCCACAGCCATCCCGCAGCCCTGGTATTTTTTTGAGGGGTGCTTTTTCCCTCAAACAGAATGGTTTTTCACGAGAGCGGCCTTAAAGGATCGCTCCCCAAAAAAGGTGATTCGTTTTGTCCAATGGAAAAAAATAGAGGACAGGGCAAGAGATCTAACAAGTTGAGTAGAAAAGAAGTCTCTTTTTTAAAAAGTGAAACATATGGAATTCCAGATTGTATGTCAACGGATAAGTCGCCACATGATTCATGCTGGATAAATGTTTCGAGTACCCAAGACATTTTGCTTAAGACCGGTAAAAATAACCTTAAGAGAATATGGATCATGACGGGGATAAGACTATGACAATAAGAACAGATAGCGAATGATGCGATAGATTTTATTTGATATACCATGGTGTTTTTTTTATACTTTCAATCCAAGGAGGAATTTTTTTATCACATAACGACCATTATGAAAATTGCCCTCGCACAACTGAATTATATAATCGGGGATTTTAAGGGGAATGCCGAGAAGATCATTCATACGATCCATGAAGCCCGCGAGAACAGGGCTGATCTGGTGGTTTTCAGTGAGCTGGCTGTATGTGGGTATCCCCCTCTGGATCTCTTGGAACATAGATCTTTTATTGAAAAATGCCAGGGATCCGTTCGGGCCATCACCAAAGAAACAAAAGACATTGCGGTCATAATCGGTGCGCCCACATTGAATACCAATAGTCTGGGTAAAAACCTATTTAATTCAGCTTTATTCATCCATAATGGGCAAATCGTCAAAATAATCCATAAGGCCCTTCTGCCGACCTATGATATCTTTGATGAGTACAGATATTTTCAACCTTCCCAATCCTTCACGGTTGTAAACCATTTGGGAACCCGCCTGGCCATAACGATCTGCGAGGACTTGTGGTTCCAGTTGCCGCTATTGACTCATTTTGGCAGGCATAAATTGTATACGGTCAATCCGATGGAAGAGCTTATGGGATTGGGTTGTGATCTCGTTATTAATATAGCCGCATCACCTTTTGCCTATAATCATGATCAGATCAAATCAGAAGTGCTTACAAAACACGCGAGACGGCATAAGATTCCGATATTTTATGTGAATCAAACAGGTGCTCACACAGAAATTATTTTTGACGGAGGTTCTCGTGTTGTAAATGCCAAAGGGGACGTGGTAGCCCGACTAGCCTCATTCCGGGAAGATCTTGCCTTTTTTGAATCAGAAAACCTCGCTTCATCAAAATCCATTGAACCTGAAATGGACAGCGAAGAAAGAAGAGTTACATCCATCCATGATGCACTGGTATTGGGGATCCATGATTACTTTGAGAAGATGAATTTCAAGACCGCGATTATCGGCCTTTCAGGAGGAATAGACTCCGCGGTGACCCTGGTTCTGGCAATAAAGGCCTTGGGTGCGGAAAACATAAGGGTCCTGCTTATGCCATCCCAATATTCATCGGACCACTCCGTGACGGATGCCGTTGCTCTGGCGGAAAATCTGGGAGTCAGGTATGATACCGTACCGATAAAAAATATCTTTAATGATTTTTTAAGAGAATTGGCACCCATTTACAAAGGTACCACTCCCGGCCTGGCAGAAGAAAATATTCAGGCGAGGATACGAGGTACACTTCTGATGGCCGTATCCAACAAGTTCGGAAATCTACTGCTCAATACGTCAAACAAAAGCGAAGTGGCCGTGGGCTATGGAACCTTGTATGGCGATATGAGCGGGAGTATATCCATCCTGGGGGATGTCTATAAGACCGATGTGTATAAACTGGCCGGGTATATCAACAGGGACAGGGAAATCATTCCCCAAAACATCATCATCAAACCACCATCGGCTGAATTAAGGCCTGATCAGAAGGATTCGGACTCTTTGCCTGACTATGAGATTCTAGACAAGATCCTTTATCATTTTATCGAACTTAGACAATCCATAAAGGAGATCATCGATGAAGGCATTAATGAAGAAATTGTAAATAAAACCATCAAACTGGTGAACCTTAGTGAGTATAAGCGTTTCCAGACCCCTCCCATTCTTCGTGTCAGCAGCAAGGCCTTTGGGGCCGGACGAAGAATGCCTCTTGTAGCAAGATATTAAACAATATCAAAATCTTTGATCCACCTTTATGGAATCGGAGCGATTCTATGGTCGGTTCATTTCAGGCAATAAGCATCTCCGTCTGAAAGATGTCGAGAAAATCCATAAATCTTTGTAGATCATCGAAGCCTTGGTCAAAATCTATCGTGTCATTTTTTGCAGATATAACCTTATTTCATAACTGGTACTTTTACACCATTGGGCAGTCCATTAAGGTTGGTGACCTTGGTTTTAATGCCGGTGGCCCTCATTTCTTCCTCGGCTCTAATGAGTGGGTTGTAGTTTTGAAGGTTTCGCTCCCCATTGGGCGCACCCGCCTTAAACCATAATTTATTAGAGACCGATCCATAGATCAAAGGCATATATGGAAGAAATTCCGAAGAACCTTCCGTTGAACGGTGGGAGAAGAACGCTGTGGAACCTAGCGCCTTAATATTATTCAAGGCCTCTTCAAGGCTTCCCACACCCACATCTTTTAAATCTTTGAGTACCCGTGATAAATCTTTTCGGGCCTTGAGAAAACGTTCCACTCTATCGGCGTGGGCCAGACCAAGCACGATCTCGGTAGCTAAACAAGTCTCCGTAAAAGTACCCGCCTGGTTGAGCTTAATCAATATGGAATTACCAGCCCGGTCTTCTTGTTTAGGAGCAGCCAGAAATGGAATAATAAAACGCATCTGGGTCACGGCCGCGTCATCCACGACGATCTGAACACGGTGGCCGTATTTTTTATTCATGAGTTTGTGGGCCTCGATATCGGTCTCCGAGCCCGGATCTTCCATGGTCACAAAGTTTGGGGCGCTGTTCACAATAGTTGCGTTGAATGCAATCAGCTCTTCACGCGTTTTCAAACCGAGCCCGGAGAATCGCATGTCATACATACCCTTTGCCCTTAAGTCCTCTGTTTTTTGAATCTCTGAAAAAGCATTGTCCGTACCAATGGCATAATCCGTTTCTTTAAGTCCCAGTTGCTTTGCGCATTCCTGGATGCGTTGGAGGCCTTCATAATTATCCTTTACAGGGAAGACAAAGCCCCGTTCTTTGGCGGTTCCCGTAGGAAGGCCGTCACGAACCAAATTCTTCTCAAACTGTTTGAAGAATTTAATAGCCAAGGAGAAGACGTCTTTAATGGATTTTTCATTCATCGCAAAAAAGAACATCTCCTGAATATCCTGTTTGGTACCGGGTACGTGTTCACCCCCACAGACCATATTAAAAGCAATATTGGGCATATAGAATGTCTTTAGCCCTTTGGGTTGAAGAAGTTGCCAGGGTCTATAGCCTGAGGCCTTAAGCAAGGTCTGAAAGAAGACCGTGGAAGCGGCCAGGCATGCGTTGCCACCCCATTTGCGCTTATTGGGACCGGCCCTTTCAACGAGTTTGAGATCAAACTCTTCCACCGCTTTTAGAATATCAGCGGGCTTTTTGATAACCACTTTTTGGGGAAGAAGAGGTGCAATATTCTTATCAATTGATTGAATAGCCTTGACGTTCGGGATATATATGGCCTCATTTTCACCATCAGATGTGCCTTTTGCAATGCCGTTTCTTTCCTGTATGGTATAGATATCCCTTCCTTTCTTAACACGGGCCGTCATGACTCCTTCCAATGTATAAGAAGCGTATGAAGAAAGGATTTCCCTCCCTTTTAAAGAAAATCTGGATACAATAGTCTCTCCGGCCATGATATATCCTCCTCATATCTGATTTGTTTTGCCAATATGAATCGCCTTACGTTACCCGTTTTTTATATTATTTTTCAACACTTTTCTTTTTTTAGATCTTGAATTTTTTTCTTTACACTTCAGAAATTTTCACTTAAATAGAGACACCAATCGGGAAGCCATTAAAGCTCCAAACAAAATGTTTAAGCATTAGAAATACATTAACAATATCGAAGAAACAATCGTTAAAGATCTTGAAATTTCAGTTCAAGAAACACGGTCCATTGTTTGAAAATATCATTCTTGTTAGCCAATTAGGCTTCACAATGGCCGGAAGTATCCTCTTCTGCTTTGCTGTTGGTTATTTTTTGGATAAGTGGCTTGGCACGAAGGGGTTATTTATTTTTATCTTCATTATTTTGGGGATTATCGGTGGCGGCATAACGGTCTATCGTCAAATTAATGAAGTGATTGATTTAAAAGGGCAGAAACACACCAAGGAGAAGCCTGAAGATGGAAGAGATTAAACAGACCCAGAAAAAATATTGTTCCCAGGCCATGTTTTTTGCCATTGCCATGTTTATCGTGTTTCTGTTGCTAGGTGAGAAGGCAATAGGAAAAGGGTTTTTGTTAGGGACCCTTTTTAGCGTTATTAATTTTGTCGTTATGGGACAGCTTATGCCACTCTATCTCGGTAAAAAGACCCACTCAAAGGCGAGTGCTTTTGCATTGGTTTCGATCCTTTTGAGATTTGCAATCCTCGCGGTGCCGTTGGTTATTTCCCTAAAGATTTCTTCCATTCATTTTATCGGTGTTGTTATCGGCCTTTTTACCGTCCAGTTGGCCATATTGTTTGATCAAATCATTATTAATCGCCTCCATATCATGAGAAAGGCATAAAAACGGGTTTACGTTATGGATGAACTGACCGAGATTCCTCAAATGACCCTTGAATTTTTCGGGATCAATTTGGTGTTCAACACACAAACGATATTAATGACTTGGGTTGTAATGGCCGCATTGATTGGTTTTGGGTTCCTGGCTACAAAAAAAATCGGATTCCTTCCCAATCCATTCCAGGTGGTTGGAGAGCTATTGGTCACGGTCTTTCAAGGTTTGACATTAGATGCCCTAGGAGAGGATTTGGCAAAAAAATACTTTCCCCTTATTTGTGGCTTGTTTATGTTTTTACTTCTCAGCAATTGGCTGGGAATTATTCCCGAGCTTTCGGAACCGACCAAGGATCTGAATACCCCACTCGGGTTGGGAATCATGGGTTTTTGTATTGCCCATTATTCGGGGATAAAGGCCAAAGGTTTCAAGGCCTATGTTAAAGGGTACACGGAGCCTATTATCTTCCTGGCCCCGTTGAATGTTATTGGAGAGATTTCAAAGGTGATATCCATTTCATTCCGTCTCTTCGGCAACATCATGGGTGGCGCGATTATCATCCTGGTTGTATCTCATTTGGTTTACAGTTTGATTCTTCCGCCGGCCCTAAACCTCTTTTTCGGTCTTTTCGTCGGTACGATTCAAGCCTTTGTTTTTACCATGTTAACGCTCGTTTATATATCGGTACAGGTTAATTAAATATGTTTACGGATGTGGCAACCATTATAAAACTGGCTTCCTTTGGAGGAGCCGGCATATGTATTGGATTAGGGGCGATAGGAGCAGCCGTGGGTGAGGGCTATACAGCGGGCATGGCGAACCTGAGTATATCTCATAAACCTGAAAGATCAGGCGACATTATGAAAAATATGCTGGTGGGACAGGCCGTGGCCGAATCCGCCGGGATCTTTGCCCTGGTTATCGCGATTGTTTTGATCTTTATGGATGCCTCAAGTACGAATCTTCTGACTGCGGCCGCATTGTTTGGGGCCGGAATCTGTATGGGATTTGGCGCCATCGGTTCCGGGATTGGATCCGGTTACCCAGGAGGCGAAGCTTGTCTCGGCCTATCTCGACAACCTTCCGTGTCAAACCGGCTTATGACCAATATGCTTATTGGGTCTGCCGTGTGTCAGACACCGGCGATTTTTTCCATGGTCGTATCCCTAATGCTTATCTTTAAGAATATTGGGGATCTTCCTCTAGCACCCACTTGGGCGGCATTGCTGGGTGCAGGAATCAGCACTGGTGTAGCTGCGATCGGATCCGGAATGGGGGGCGGAATGACAGCAGGTGCAAGCTGTGAGAGTATTGCAAGAAATCCTGAGACCTTGGGTCGTGTGACGACAACCATGTTGGTCGGCCAGGCGGTTTCCCAAACTCCATCGATATTTGGATTATTGGTGAGTTTTATCCTGATGTTCAAGACTTTTCCCGAGTCGTCTACCTTAAGCGCTGCCATGGCCCTTTTAGGGGCAGGAATTTGTATGGGTTTTGGAGGTATCGGCCCTGGTATTGGAAATGGCATGACCGCCCAAGGTGCGGTGAAATGGGTTTCTCGAAACATTGAGGCCGCGGGTGAACTCATGAGAACAATGCTCGTGGGGCAGGCCGTTTCACAATCCACGGCTATTTATGCGATGGTTATTAGTTTGGTACTTGTGTTTGTCGTATAAAACATGTTGATAAAATATTTATAATTATAGGAGGAACGAAAAATGGCTATTGAAGGTGCGGACATTGTAAAAGCGGCAGCATTTATCGGTGCTGGATTGGCGATGGGATTCGGCGCAATAGGGCCGGGCGTGGGTGAGGGTTTTGCGGCCGGTAAGGCATGTGAGGCGATCGGTAAAAAGCCGGAAGAGGCCGGCTTATTAACAAGGACCATGCTGGTCGGTCAGGCCGTTTCCGAATCAACAGGAATTTATTCACTGGTGATTGCCTTGTTACTTCTTTTTGTGGTCTAATCACACAACAGGTATTCCATCATGATCAGTATTAACGCAACCCTGATTCTTCAAATCATCCATATTTTAATCCTGGTCTTTATCTTGAATCGTCTCATGTTCCGCCCGATTATTCGGACAACGTATGAGCGCCGTAAATATATTGAAGATGCGAAAAAACAGGCCATGAATATGGAGGAAGAAGCCCGAGAACTGATGAACAAATGTATTGCGATCGAAAAAGATGCAAGACGGGAAGCCGGACACGAGAGCGCCCGGATCAAAAGAGAGGCCCTCGCGGTGGCTGAACAGATCTTCGATGAAGCAAGGAATAAGGTTTCCACCATTCGTGATGAGATCAATAAAGAGATAGATGAGCAATTGGAAAAGGCGAAACAATTTCTCCAATCAGAAGCCGTCTCACTGGCGGACGAGATAACGGAAAAGGTAATCAGCAGGAGGATTGCCCATTGAATCCTATAAATAGACATCTGCGCATGATATTCATTATGATCCTAATGATGGCCGCATCGATATTTTTATCCTATAGTGACGCTTTTGCGGTTGAGCAAATCAGCGAAGGACGAAAGCTTTGGAATAATATCATGCTTTGGGTCAATTTTGGTATATTGGTATTTCTATTTATTAAATTTGCCAAAAACCCTTTAATGGATTTTTTACACAGCGAACAAAATAAGATCAGCGAAACGCTCAGTTCAGTTGAGGAAAAGGTGAAAAGCGCACGGGTTTTGATGGACGCTGAAGCAGATAAACTAAAGGATATTGATCAAAGTCTCCAACAGATCAAAGACGATATCATCGAACTTGGAAGAATCGAAAAAGACAAGATTGTTGAAAGCGCCAAACAAACTGCTGATCAGATGATCGAGGATGCCAAAAAGCAATCCGAATACAGATTGGAATCGGCGAAAAAGAGATTCAGCATGGAAATGTTGAATGAGGCTATCTCCATTGCTGTTGAAAAACTCCGGAATAATATTACTCAAGAGGACAATGAAAAGATCATCGATCGGTTCACATCCAAGCTTACAACATCAAAAGCGCGATTTATGTAGATCATTTAATAATGGCTATTTCTACAATAATGGCACGGAAGACCTCATTTAAGCTGGCTCTCTGTGTCATTTTTTTTGGTATCGCCGACCTGGCAACTCTGGCGAATTCAGGTTGAAACCCCCAATTTAGGGAGGATTACAGCCTGTAGTAATACCCAAATCGCTATTATCAAAAGAAACCATACAATACTCATGTCTTATTTTCCCTACCTTTCATTTTTCATCCTACAACACACGGTTGCCTAAGTTTAAGATGCTCAAGAGAATCCGCCTGAGGGAGAACAACTTGATGACACAGAATTTGCCAAACCGCTGAGTGAATTGGATGAACTGCGGGCAAATGCAGATAATAACCTGGAGACATCTTTTCTTCCACAACTGGGGCATGTAAAGGTCCCCTCATCATCAGATGGAAAAACCAGTTTTTCAAAATTCTTTCCGCATTGATTGCATTTGAATTCATAAATGGGCATTTTCTTTCTCCTAGACCATAAATTTTATATCTTCAACCATTCTATAATAAGGATAAATAATTGGAATGCAATATCCAAATAATCATTTGAAAAAAGGAATAAGATTTACGGTCAACGGTTTAAGGGGAAAAGGTTTAGGATGCACCTAATCCATGTTTTTATCGTAAACCGTAAAATATATTACACCACATATATTATCAAACCATCTTTGCTATTATAGCTGCCTTTAATTATTGTCAAAAAGGTTCGGCAAAAATAGACTCAAATCGGGCCAGTAGGTGATCAGTAAGAGAGTGAAAAGCAATAGTAACAAAAAGGGCAAGGTGGCCTTATAGAGTAGTACAATGGGGCGGTTAAACCGTGAACCGGCGATAAAAAGATTTAATCCAATAGGGGGTGTGTTATAGCCAATTCCTAGATTGGCCAAAAAAATAACACCTAAATGGAGAGGATCAATCCCAAAACGATCAGCTAAAGGTATGATGAGTGGGACCACAATAAGGATGGCACTAAAGATGTCCATCATGCAGCCAACTAATATCAAAAATAGATTAAGTATTAGCAGAAAACCGATTTTGGTGTGTACGACCCCCTCCATTGCTTGGAGGATTTTCATGGGTATAAAAGCGTCAACCAAATAATTGGTAAAACCCAATGCAGCACCCAATATGATCATAATACCGCCAACCATTTTCATGCTTTCCACCATGATTCGCGGCATATCATGAATGATGTTGAGCTCTTTGAATACGAGTGTCTTCATGAGAACAACGTATACGACCGTTAAAGCCGCAGCTTCTGCGGCCGTGCAAAAACCTGTAAAGATCCCTATCAGAATCAAAATGGGTATGAGGAGTTCCCATGCCGCTTGTCGGGTCGCTGAGATGAATTCGGCCTTTTTAAAGACAGGTCGCTCTAGTCTCCAATGTTTACCCATCAGAACGGAAAAAATACACAAGATGCCCAGCATGAGTAAACCGGGAAGCAACCCCGCTATAAAAAGTTTTTCAATATGGACACCCGAAACAAAACCATAAAGGATAATGGGCAAACTCGGTGGAAAATGAAGTCCAAGACTCCCAGACGTGGTTATGAGCCCAAGGGAAAAATTTTCTTTGTATTTCTCCGAGATAAGCGCCGGGAGCAATAGGCCTCCTAATGCAATGATGGTGATCCCGGTGGCACCTGTGATAGCCGTAAAAAAGGCACACGAAACAAGCGCGACCACCCCAAGACCCCCTGGAAGCCATCCAAAAAGACTTATCGAAAATCGGACCAGGCGTTTTGATGTATCTCCCTCGCTAAGCAGATATCCTGCAAAGGTAAAAAGCGGAATAGCCAAAAGAATTGGAGAATTGGCCAGGCGAGATATTTCAATGGGAATAGCTGACAAAGGAACTTGCGTGGAGTAGAGTCCTAACATGGAAATCGCCATGATTCCGGCAAAAATGGGTAGACCGAAAATAATAAGCAGGAGTAGCATGATAAAAGCCGGGAGAACCACGGTTATTTGCCTCGGAGAAGATCAATGGATTGATATATTATCCGTAGGATAAAACGAAAAAGGATAAGCGAAAAACCGACGGGAATGATCATTTGGCCGAACCATGACGGAAGCCCGAGAAATAATACTCCCCCGAAAGAACGTTCAATCATAAGAAAAGCCACGGATGCCTTTAATAAAAATATACATATCAAGACGCAACCAATGGATAAAAACGCCTCGCGGAAAGGCTGCCATTTTTTTGGCAATAAGGTGGACATGAGATCGATTTTAATATGCTTTCCGTCACGTGTCAGCAGGGATGCCCCTAAAAATGTGATCCACAAAACCATTAACCGAACGAATATCTCTGTCCAATCAATAAAACCCAAAAATTCGTTAGCCCATTGCAGATGGGCATATCTATAAAGCGCCCTTAAGGAGACATGCAAAAATGTCAGTGTTACCATCGCACTTAGCAAGGTTATGATTAGCCATCTCTCAAGTTTTGAGATGATCGTGTCAATGATCTTCAAAATATTCATGGAGTCATTCCGCCGGAACGGTTAAGAATTTGGTATATCTTATCCAAAAGCTCTCGAGGATATTGGTTGCCGGATAATTTCTGAACAACTTCATCATGGACTTTTCGAAAGGCTTTCATCTCCTCCGGGGACGGCATGGGAATGATTTTAATCCCGTTTTCTTGGATTATTTGAATCGCTTCATTGGTTTGCTTAATCAAATCATGGGTCAATTCATCCATCGTGACTTTAAGTTGTACCTTAAGTAAATTGGTCAATTCACTAGGAATTTTATTGAAATAATTATTCGAAATCAACATAGCCCCTGTTGCGTGCGCCAACGGCATCAATGTCATATACTTAACCTGATGATGCCATTGAAGAGCTAAGGCCCCCAAAGGAGGGGCATATACCGTGTCGATCATACCTGTGTTCAGGGCGGTGGTAACGTCCGTGATAGAAAGCGGTATGGGATTGGTTCCCATGGCAACGAGGGTCTCTTTTGAGATGGGATCACCGGACCAGGTCCAGATCTTAAGCCCGGCTACATCGCTGATTTTTTCAATGGGGCTTTTTGAGAACAGATGGACATCCCCTACCTCTGCCCATGAAAGGAATTCAAAGCCTTTCGCGCGAAATTGTCTTAGAAAATATTCATGGAGTTCATTTTGGACCTGAGTAATCTCCTCTTGTGTATGAAATAAAAAGGGAAGATCCAGAACCCGAACCATCGGGAGAATTTGGGCGATCCCCACACCTGAGAATGCCGCACAATGAAGTTGACCGATTCGTATTTTCCTTAAAACATCGAGTTCGTCACCGGCAATGCCTCCTGGATAAAGACTAAAACCGAGCTGCCCCTGGCTTTTTTCCCGAAGAGTTTGATCAAGAGACCTCATATGTTTCATCCAAGTAGAACCATCGGGAGCAACGGTGGCGAATTTGATCCGGTACTCCATTTCGGCTAAACTTATTGAAGGCCCTAAGACTAAAAGAAGAAAAAACGTCTGAAAACACTTTATCAAGATAAGCTTCCTCAAAAAAGATCTCCTTTTTAGAAAAATAATTCATCAGCGCTTTCAAGCAACCGTTTGGCCTTATTCTGCATCACGCTGTTCATCAAGCAAACATCTTGAAGATTCTTGGGATCATTGTGAAAAATCTCATCCAAGAGGTTGATGAACATGGTTTTATCCTGGGTCCTGACAGTATAATATTTCGCGTAATAATATTGAGTTAAAAAAAATTGTCTATGATTCAAATCAAGGGCCATTTCAAAAAATTTTTTGGCCTGTATAATATCACCTCCTAATAATGAGGGACGGGCGGCAAGATTGGTGCCTAATAATATATAAGGTAATCCATGGAAATAAGTGGGTTTTAATTCCAATACCTTTTCCAAACAAGCTTGAGATATGCTCATTTGGTCGATGGCTAGGGGATTGTCCAGATTTAAGCCGATCCAAGCATGCCAGGACGCGGCAATCCAAAAAAGTATCTCTATCTCAGTTGTTGTGATCTCCTTCAACCACGCTTGGACCTCATTTGTCTTCAATGTTTTTAAAGCCTCTCCCTTTTCGCCCAAAGCTCTTATCCCGTAATCTTTCGCACGAAGATAGAGACACGATGCTCGCAGGGGATTTTCATCCTCGATAAAGAGCAGGCTGTAACCGCAAAAACCCTTACATAGTGTAAGTAATACCTGCCTGTTCTGAGGATCGTTTTTAAGTAATCCTTCTAAGAGCTTTAGATTTGCTGGGATCGCACTTTTTGCGAATTCAGGATCACAGTCTTCAAACTGTGAAGCCGTTAGATTGGGTAAAAGGGAAGGGGACAGTCTTAACGCCATTTTCATGCAACCTTGGGACAATAGGGTTAGCACTAGAATCGGAAACAGGCATGTCAGTAAGGTTCTCTTCATATCAATAGCCTAAAAAAGGATCATCGCTGTCCGGGGGATTTTGAAGGTATTTTTTAGCAAGAAACTGTGCTCCAGCCCCGTTTTTTAAATGAATGATATGGTGATAACAATCCATAGCCTTCGTTCTATCCCCCTCAATATCATAGCTCATACCTATTTTTAACAATGGCCACACAGCCATGGTTGGATCCGATGAAGGGTTGGCCAGCAACAAAATCTCATTGAGTTTTCTCCTAGCATCGTGAAAGCGACCGTTAAAAAGAAATGTTGCCGCCTCAAGGTGAAGGGCGCGGGCCTTCCAAATGGATGACATAAATGTTTTGTCAGTATCCGTTTTTTTTAAAATATACTTGAGTAGATCTTTGTATTCAATCTCTCGATTCAATCGTATATCACACACTCCCTCTAGAAATCGATATCTTGGATTATTTTGAAATCTATCCGCTAATTCCGCTGCTAGCGGTAGGGCCTTTTTTATATCCGATTCAATGAAAAGGTAAATATGGATGAGGTGACTTTTTGCCTCCACGGAAGAATAAGGGGACTCTTCCGCGGCTGTATGTAACTTTCTAAGACCCTCTATTTTATCTCCACGATGAAATAAAAAAAAGATAAGATTCTTAGGATACCTGAGAGTTGATCGGTATAATAATCATAAATCCCAAGACCCAATAAGACATCTTTATTATTTGGATCCAATTCCAAACAAGTATTCAATGCCTCTATGGCTTCGACGGCTAAAAAGTAAGAAGAAAGCCACTTATGTTGCATCAATTGGAGGCGACCTTTATATCCAAGAGCTCCTCCTAAAAACAGATAGGTATTACTATCTGCCTCATTCAGTTGTATCTTTTTTTTTGCAATAGAAATGGTTTGCTCGATGCGATCAAGATATTCTTCAACCACATCAGGGAACCAGAAGCCCGAGGCGAGTTGGGACCAGGTTACCATGGACAGATAAAAATAGCCAATGGGATCGTCGGGATTTTCCTTGATGATCCTACGAAATATTTCCTCAGCATGGTAAAATTCCCATTCATAGAGAAGGTCAATAGCTCGAATGATATCACCATGAACTCGTTCTCTGGCAATATTTGAGGAGGAATGGACGTTTGTTGGCAAAAAAACAAAGGTCTTTATTAAAATAAAAAACATTAGGGAAATGAGTAGTGTTTTTCTTTTCTTGAGATGGCTCATTTAAATATTTATCAGTGGAATTAGGATGTTAGAATGATAATAAAAAAGATGATTTTAGAATGATCTATTGAAGTTTTAATGTTTGATTATAACATTTAGATATTGCATTAACAAAAGGATGCATGTTTATCAAGCAGAATATTCTTTATCTGTGTATGCATGATGAATAAATGGAATATTATCAAAAAATGAGGCTAATTTAGAGATTTCTCTGGTATTTTTCATTTTTTTTGGTAGTATGTAGGGTTGAATTTTAATCTGAGATGAGGGGGCAGATTCACGTGAAAATATTACTTTTGGGTGCCAGTGGAATGTTGGGCAGTGATTGCAAAGAGGTCTTAAATGAAGAACATGAAGTCATTGCCCCTAGCAGACAAGAATTGGATATTGTCAGCTGGGATGTGGTTATCGAAAACCTTCAAAAAATTTCACCTGACGTTATCATCAACTGTGCTGGTTTTACGGATGTCGATGCGTGTGCGAAAGAAGAATATATAGTCAGAAAAGTAAATGTTGAAGGGCCGCGTAATCTGGCACAAGGTTCAGCCCGATTTCATTGCAGGTTGATTCATATCTCTACGGATTATGTTTTTAGCGGCCGAAAAAATGTCCCGCAACCTTATTTTGAAGATGATCCCGTGGATCCCATTTCCGAGTATGGTAAAAGCAAGGTGGAAAGTGAGGTTGCCATTAGAGAAAACGCGCCTAATTACCTCATTATTCGCAGTGGTTGGTTATATGGGATCCATGGTAATAATTTTGTGTCTTCCATTGTTGTAAGCGCGTCACAGAAAAAAAAGAAAAAGATAAGGGTTGTGGAGGATCAATTTGGCTCACCTACCTGGACATACCGTCTGGCGATCCAGATCAAAGAATTGCTAAAGGTTGACTTAAAAGGAACATTTCATGCCACTGCGGAAGGTTTCTGTGCTCGAATAGAATGTGCTCAATATATCCTCAATAAATTGAAAATCAAAACACCCGTTGAGCCATGTACCATGAAAAGTCTACACCGCCCTGCAAAGAGACCAGTCAATTGCATCCTTGAAAATCGATTGCTTAAAAAAAGGGGGTTGAATGTTATGGTGGATTGGAACAAAGATCTGGATATATTTCTGGAACGGTATGGAAAAGAATTAATATCCCTAACAAAAACCGGCAAGTCTTAGATGGCGATTCCAATTGAAAAGCCTTCAAAGATAGCCTCCTTTGCGCTTCTGGCCTCGCGACAATCTCCAATTTGATAGACCTTCGGTCCCAGTGATTTGACTTGATCGAAGAGTTTATTATTGGGGCTTGTACCTGTGGCAATTACCACACTATCACAGGTCAAGGTGATTTCTTTACCTTGTTTATCATTTAAGATAACACTCAGATCCGTGACCTTGCGCAATCTATGCTCGGTAAGGATTTCAACATGACAATCGCGCAACCGTTGTAACATCACCTTTCGGGTCATGGATTCAATTTGCGTGCCGATCTTGGGAAGCATCTCCACAATCGTGACATGACACTCCTGCCCCGATAAATGTAATGCGATCTCGCAGCCTGTTGCTCCGCCTCCGATAATGACGGTGTTTTTAATTGTTTTTTTGATGCCATTAAGTATCTGCGGTATCGATAAGATAATAGGGCTATCAGTACCTTCCACTGGGGGCATTATCGGGATAGAACCGGTGGCTAGAACAACGACATCCGGATCTTGTACCCTAATCATGTCGACTGTTACATCCGTATTTAGGTGGCACTTCACACCGTATTTTTCAATCTGTTTTTTTTGAAAACCAATAAGGCTCAGTATTTCGTTTTTGTAACTCGATATGCTGCCTAAGACCAGCTGCCCGCCTAGGGACGGTTCCCGTTCAAAGAGGGATACATCGTGTCCTCGCTTGGCCGCCACCCAAGCCACATTTAATCCTGCCGGTCCTCCTCCTACCACCATTACTTTTTTAGGAGAAGGAGTAGGGAGTAATTCCATCTCTTTCTCACGTCCGAGTCTTGGATTTACCAGACATTCTATCCTGCCCTTTCGAAATATGGATTGCATGCATGTATTGCACGCAATACATTTCCGTATATCATCTAAGCGCCCTTGTTCTGCTTTCATGGGCAATTCCGGGTCGGCTAAAAGTCCTCTCCCCATACAGATTAAGTCCGCTTTCTCTTCTATAATAATCACATCAGCCATTCGTGGGTCATTTATGCGTCCGACGACCATAACAGGGATGTTCAAAGCTCTTTTGATCTTGGCGGCTGAATCCACTAAACAAGCTTGTTTCATAAACATAGGCTGGCAAATCCATTCCGGAGTCGCGTCGTTTCCCGCAGATACCTGAACTATATCAATACTTTCTTCCACCAATTGTTTGAGTATCTCGATGCTTTCTTCAGTTGTAAGCCCTTTGGGAACAAACTCTTGGGCGCTTATTTTGAATGAGATAGGGAAATTATCTCCAACCTGTTTTCGGACTTCTCTTACAATTTCACGCGCAAAACGTGTCCGGCCGGTGATGTTACCGCCATACTCATCTTCTCGGATATTGGAAAAACGGGAAAGAAACTGATTGATTAAGTATCCATGGGCGCCGTGTATCTCTATAAGCTCAAAACCGGCTTGAACTACCCTGGATGCGGCCTGACCAAATGCATGAACGATTGCCTGTATACCATCAAAGGTTAAAGGTTCTACATCACCTTTAATCGCAGGGCAGGGTAGGGGTGACGGCGCGAATGGTTTGCGATTGATTACCCTCGAGGGGACTTGCCTTCCTGCATGATGGATCTGAATGGCCGGGACCGCACCTTCGGATTTCATGACATGAGCGATTTTCGACAACCCTTCAATAAAACGATCGTCATAGATCCTGGCCTGATGATTGGAAACTATACCTTCGGGCGATACGCCATGGGCCTCCATAATGACCATTCCCGGACCGCCAGCAGCCCGTCTACGATAATGTTCAATGGTTTTTTCAGAATAGGAGCCATCATCTTCAATAAGAAAAGATGCTAGGGGAGGCATAACAATACGATTTTTTAGACGGCATTTTTTGATTTGGAAAGGTGTAAACAGCTTTTTCATTATTCTACTCATTATAAGAAAAAAGAGCTAAAATAATTTGGCGGAAAATGCTCCCGTTTTGTCCTTTACTAAGGATCGAAATTTCATCTGCCCAAGCAATATGATCAATACTTTATTCGTTCTTATTATTTGGAGTGTAAAGGACAGGGATCGTCTAAAATTCTATAACAAATAAAAGAATATCGAGTCAATCACTAATTATAGAAATGGAGGGACTATTGGGGTTTCGTTTTCTTAAAAACTTTGATACATCCATCTTACGCTTGCAATGACGACGAAATGATGCTGAAATGAAGAGAGTTGAGAATTGAAAACATCTTCCTTGAATTTTTGTGAAAAATAATATTAATCAAACGGAATGGAAAATTATGGATATACAGCGACATGCCAATAAGGGTCCTGTCTACATGGATCTTGATCGGATAAAAGAGGGTCCAGGGCCATTTACGATAAGCTTTGGTTTTTTCTTAGATCCACTAATACAATCTATTAAAGATTTTGGGTTAATAAATCCACCTTATGTAACCAAGAACCGGGAAGGGCAAATGGATGTGATTATGGGTTATCGCAGGATAACGGCATTAAAATCCATTGGATGGAAAAGTGTTCCAGTTTTTGATTTATCCGATTGTGGGCTATCCGCTAAGGAGTTATTCTTATGCAATCTTCAGGATAACCTCGTCATGAGGTCATTCAATCCAGTAGAAAAAGGAATGATCTTAAAGCGATTGAGCAACTATTTTTCCAAGCAAGAAATTTCTGATCGGTATATATCGCTTCTCGGAATAACTTCTTTACGGGAAATAGATTTTTTTTTAGAGCTTGATGACCAGGACGGCCGACTAAAAGAGGCGGTTATTTATGAAAAAATTTCTCCCAAAGCTGTGCGGCAGATCTTAAAAATGGATGGTGATTCTCGATCACTCGTGACTGGTCTGATCACAGATTTAAACCTTAATTTTAATCAACAACTGCAATTCATTGAATATATTACTGATGTATCAAAAAAAGAAAACCAAACGATCAGCGGAATAATCAATCAAGCCCCATTCATGGAAATACTGTGCAATAATCATTTAAATAAGCCGCAAAAAACAAAGAAGATATTAGGTTTCTTAAAATGGAAAAAATATCCGCTTTTAACGCAAACTGAAACGGCATTTAATAAGATGATAAGTGACATGAATCTTCCAAAACGTGTTCGGATGATTCATCCACCTTTTTTTGAGGCATCGGACTACAGACTAGAGATTTCTTTTAAAACAGGACAAGAGCTTAAAGAATCTCTCGATCAATTATCGATGGTCGAAAAAATCGAACATTTTTCGGAACCTTGGGAAGCAATTCTTGTCGAAAAAAATTAACATAAAAAATCTCTTGATTGAGACAGGCGCAGAGCAATATGACCAGAGCATTCGAATTATCAACCGACTAAAATCGACCCCGAATCATCCGATCACGGAAGGGGCTGAATCGAATGTTCAATACATTGATATGGATAAAGAGACCTTAAGGTTGATTCCATTTCAAGGTTCATTATTTAAACCATGTCCTGGAACGAAGGAATATATTTGTTGTGGATATCAAATTCTTAATGTTGGGACGAACTGCCCATTCAATTGTAGTTATTGCATCCTTCAAGCCTATTTCAACCAGCCATCTTTACGCGTGTTTGTGAATCTTGAAAATGAGCTTCCCAAAATCGCGCGGTTAATGGATTCGCAACCCCAAAAGATATTCAGGGTAGGCACTGGGGAATTTACCGATAGCCTGGCATTGGATCATATCACCGAATGGAGTCGTATTTTACCGAAATTCTTTCAGGATAGAAAAAATGCTGTTTTAGAATTTAAAACCAAAACAGATCAAATAGACGGTATGCTGTCAAACCCTTTCCGTGATCGCATGATTGTGTCATGGTCTCTAAATAGTATGAGAATCGCAGCGAATGAGGAAAATGGAGCCCCATCCATAAAAAAGAGATTAGAAGCTGCCAAAAAATGCCAGGAGGAAGGTTATGTTTTAGGATTTCATTTTGACCCTCTGATCCATCATGCTCGATGGAAAGAAGAATATGCCAGGATTGTTGAATTGATGGACCAATATATTAACCCTAAAAATATTATATGGATGAGCTTAGGATGTTTTCGATATATTCCCACACTTAAAGAGATTATCCGAACTCGACATCCGAATTCAGGGATATTAGATGATGAATTTATTATCGGTTTGGATGGGAAACAGCGTTATTTTAAACCCGTTCGCATTGAGATGTATACTTTTATGCACGATATCATCGATAAGTGGTATACGAATATTGGGCTTTATCTTTGCATGGAGAGTCATGAGGTGTGGAGAAAAAGCTTTGGGTGGTCACCGCGCAACAACGAAGGTCTTGCTCATTATCTAGATGAAAGGGTAAGGTTATTATTTAAGGGTTAAACGTATAAAATATTGATTTTACATATTTGAATATTATGTTATATAAATATTAAACGATTTTGGAGGTTATTTTATGTTAAGACAAAAAGTGGAGGAAGCGTTGAATAAGGTTAGACCCTCGCTCCAGGCGGATGGTGGAAATGTTCAGTTGGTTGATGTTGGTGATGACGGTGTTGTTAAGGTTAAGCTTCAAGGTGCCTGCGCGGGATGTCCCATGTCTCAAATGACACTTAAGATGGGGATTGAGAAGATATTAAAACAAAACGTTCCAGAGATTGAAAAGGTTGTCGCGGTTTAAAGTAATTTTATACGACAACCGTTTAATCATAATAAAAAAGGCGGTTATCAAATCCGCCTTTTTTATATCTCTTTTGGGGGAAGGAGAAATTTACTTATTCTTGTGTCTCATCTTTTTCATTTGTTTTCTGTATTTATGTTTTCTGATCTTCTTACGACGTTTTTTAACAACACTTCCCATTCAATTACCTCCAAGAAAACTGGATTAGTTTTTAACTTTTTTATTTGAATTTGTCAACAGCATTTTAAAGATTAAAACAGTTTAATCCTGAAAAACCTGAGAAATACGAAAGGGAATCACTATTTTTAGTAGACAATAAAAATGAATCCTATTTTGTTTACATAATATATATTATCGGAAGTTAGATTAAGTGTTATTTTTTCGCATAGTCTTGTCTTTATAGAGTTCCTTGTCGGCTTCCGAAACGAGATCTTTAACGCTCATTTCATCCGAAAATCTAGAATATCCAAGGCTGACGCCAATCTTTCCGTTTTCACAAAAGGCATTTTGAATTCGTCTTCCAATTTCGTTTGCTATTTCGAGATCCGCATCAATCAAAATAATGGCAAATTCATCTCCTCCATATCGATATCCGGAATCAACCCCAACCCTGATACAACGGTTGATTATTTGGCCTGCGGTACGCAGTACTTCATCGCCAGCCAGGTGGCCATAGGCATCGTTATATTCTTTGAATTTATCCAGATCAAGCAATATCAGCGATAACGGATGTCGCTGTCGTTTTGCTCTAGTTACTTCTTCCTGTAGTCGTGAATAAAAATGCCTTTGATTGTACAATTCCGTTAATGAATCTGTGATAGACAATCTATTGAGTTCTCTTCGAAGATTCCGCTCGGTGATGATTCTCCTGATTTTAGCTTCAAGTTCCTCAAGGTTAAAAGGTTTTTTGATGAAATCGCTGGCACCGGCATTAATTACATCAACATATTTATATCCTTCAGTATAGCCTGTCATAGCGATGATATTCACATTTGAAATATTTTTACTGATCCTTTCGATCAATTCCATTCCACCCATTTCAGGCATTTTCATGTCTGTTAATACAAATGTGAAATCACTATCTTTTAACAGCTCTAAGGCATCGGCACCGTTATTGGTGGACCTAGCCGAAAAACCAAGAGCTTCAAGAAGCTTTTCGAGCGTTTCACTAAGATAGACATCATCATCCACAATCAGCACTGATTCTTTTGTGTAATCGATTTGTTCTGGTAGCATAATGTAAAAAATGGATGAATGGTTTTTAATCATTCATCGTTTATATTGAATTGATGACTTTTCCATATAATGAATTGATATAGGCGACATCAATCTTAACTTGAACTAACCTTCCTATTATATCGTTTTCATGCAAGAAATTGACTATTTTATTTGTTCTTGTTCGACCTGTAAATTGTTTTCCTTTTTTACTATAACCTTCAACCAGTACCTGGGTATCGATTCCTACCAGCATCCTATTTTTTTTAAGTGTTATTTCTTTTTGAAGATTTTGAAGGATTGATAAACGAGTAATCTTGTCACTTTCACTTATCTTTCCTGGCATTTTTTCCGCTACAGTTCCTTTCCTGTCGGAATATATAAAAGAAAACAAGTTATCAAACTCTATTTTTTGTATCAGGTCAAGGGTCTTTTTGAAGTCTTCATCAGATTCTCCCGGAAAGCCAACCATGACATCGCTCGTGATGGCGATGTCCGGCCTGGCTGATCGTAATCTCTGAATAATGTCTATGTACTGTTCCCGCGTATAGCCTCTATTCATCATTTTAAGGATTTTATTGGACCCTGCCTGGAAAGGGAGATGTATGTGCGGGCACAAGCGATCAAACTCATTGAAACAACGGATCAAATCATTGGAAAGATCTTTCGGATGAGATGTGGTAAATCGTATTCGAACAAGGTTTGGAACATTATTTAACAACCTTAGTAAATCAGAAAACTTTATCTCCCCGTTATCGCGCCAGACGTAGGAGTTCACATTTTGACCAAGTAGTGTAATCTCTTTTACGCCCTGCTTGATGAGATTTTCGGCTTCTTTGACGATCTCTCCTGGAGGGCGACAGATCTCTCTTCCCCGTACATAAGGGACGATACAATAGCTGCAATAATTATTACAGCCTTGCATGATGGAAATAAAGCTGGTTATCTTTCCCTCGAAAAATTGGTTATTGTAAATTGTCGTGAATAGTTCCTTGTCTAAATCAGTCGAGACGACCTTGGTCTTACCTCGAACCAATTGGTGCAATAACGATTGCAGCTTATCAATCTCTCTGGTTCCAAGAACAAGATCCAGATCCGGAAATCGTTTGATGAGATTCCACCCTTCCTGCTGAGCGACACAGCCCATTATCCCCAATATGATTGAAGGGCGTTTTTTTTTTATTTTTATCATTCGCCCAAGTACACTTAAAGCCTTTTGTTGGGCTTTGGCGCGGACAGAACATGTATTGATCAATATGAGGTCTGCTTTTTCCGGAGGATCTATGGGCTGCAATCCCATCTCTTGAAGACATTGGGCCGTATAATTCGAATCATATTCATTCATTTGACAACCCATGGTTGTAATATAATAATATTGTGTCACGAACGATCTCGAATTTAGATTCATTATAAAACAACCATCTTTTCTAATCGAATTCCCTCATCCCTTATCAAAGATGTAATGATTTCTTCAACCAATTCCAAACAACATGGGGATATCCCGAATTCGATAACAGCCTCATTAGGATCGATGGTTTGCGCGAAACAAATACCGCTATATGAACCCAAAATAGTACTGATATAATTAATCATATTGCGTCTCACTTTAAATCGACGTTTAACTGTTTTCATCCTGATTATTTGTTGCGCCTCCCCATCCAAGCTTTGCCCTTAATATCTCAAAGTAGGTTCTATCTGGAGATTTATATAGTTTTATTTTTTCATCAGATTTATCGATGACGATTTTATCTCCAAAAATAAGATCAAACCCCACTTGGCCGTCAAAGGTAAGATGAACCTTTTCCTCACTCTCCTTGATGATATGGATCGTAATGATATCCGAGTCAGGTAATATGATAGGGCGATTTGTTAATGTAAAAGGGCATATGGGTGTTAAAATAAAATTCAACATGGAAGGGTAAAGGATGGGGCCACCAGCTGAAAGGTTATAAGCGGTTGATCCTGTTGGCGTGGCGACGATCAGGCCATCCGATCTGAAGGTTGTTAAAATCTGGTCATTAATATACACGTCCAGTTCGAGGATACGCGCGAGTGCGCCTTTATTGATAACCACATCGTTAAGGCATACACAACGAAATATCTCTTTATCGGAGCGAAAGACCTTTGCGCGGAGCATCAATCGTTCTTCGACATCCAACTGCTCTTTGAGGATCATTTCGATAGCGGAATAAAGTCGATCTAGGGGGATGCTTGTTAAAAAACCCAACCCTCCGAGATTTACACCAAGAATCGGTACTTGATGCCTCCCTACTTTTCTCGCGGCGCCAAGAAGCGTTCCATCACCTCCAAGAACAACCACCCAATCGAATTCTTTTTGTAAGGTTAAGGCCTTAGCCTGGAATGAAAAATCTTCAAGTTGCCCGGTAGGGCTCATATCTTCTATAAATATGGTCAATCCTTTTTCTTGAAGCCATTTCCCAAGCTTTTTTGCCTCCAGCATGGCGGGTTGATAATTATGTTTATAATAGATACCTACTGATCGACTGGACACCAAGAAGCCCTTTCATCCTCATATTTTGGTCTATCGCGTCACCTTATCAATAACAAACCATTCTTCTTCTTTATCAGACGTTGTGTCCACCAGGAGATGCACAACCTTAAGCATCGGATAAAGTTCCTTGATGTTTTCTGTATCCACATGTTCGAATTTGTTTTTATTATTCATGTAGGCTTGTTCCGTTAAGGCATTGGATTCATAATTTTCTTTTGTTCTTTTTAATATTCTGCTGATGGATATTTCTTTGGGACATTGAGTTTGTTGAATGACGAAGGTTTTATTATGCTTTGAAGCCACTTCCGCGGCGCGTCTGCGCAGTGCTTGGGTAATAAACGTGGCATCTAAGATCAATCCTTTTCCTTTCCCGGCGAGCTCATCAGCCATCCTAAACACCTCATCATAAACGAGTGTCCGCTTATTCATATTGGATGCGATTTTTTCATCAAAAATATCTTCATTCTTCAATACCTCGAGTCTTATCATGTCGGTTCGAAGTACACTATAACCTTTAAGCTTGGCTATCACCTCTGTGGTTTCCGTTTTATAGGAGGCTGGGAGGCCGCACGCAATTAAGACGGTTTCAGGTCCTAACTCATCTTTCATAAATTGGATAAAAGGTTCTCTCATATAAAAACCTCGCTCTTAAAACTCCTTGGATGGTTTAGATTGTAGTATAACTCTTTGCCAGCATAAAGTATCTTTTTGCTGTTTGGGTCGCGTCCTCTTTTTTTTCTGCGGATATTTGGGGATCGTCAATCTGAAAGCTTATAACCTTCCCTCTCACATAAGCCCGATACACCTTGTAAAAGGTCAACAAAGCGATCTCCTTATCATTGGATATTCGGGAATAATAGCGCCAGAGGGCGTCGGAAAAGGATTTTCCATTCCTGTATTCCAAGTCCATGAGTAAGAAAGCAATATCGGCAAGAGTGTCCGTATAGCGAAAACGATCGTTAAATTCAATACAATCAAAGATTGCGATGGGGTCCTCCAACGAGATATGCTCCATATGCAGATCACCATGACAATCTCTTATCTTGTTATTTTTTATACGTGTGAAAAAAGTCTCCCGATTATTTAGGTAAAAATGATCGGTCCATCGCTTAATGGACTTAAAATCCTTTTCGTTTATGGTTATATCGATATATTTTTGAGTCTGCACAAAATTTTCATCCGTGTTGATTCGAAACATATCAGGTTTCCCGAATTCAGCGATCTCAGAGGAGTGCATGGCGGTCGTATGAAATTGATGCAAAAGATGGGCAAGATCTTCAAGGTGTTTAGCCGTCAATTCGTTTCGTTCATAAAGAGATTTCATGAGCATCCGTTCTGATATCTTTTTCATTCTTACTGCATAATCAACAATATCCCCATTCTTTCCGGTCAATGATATTTTATGTTTTTCTCCATCAAAAACAACTGGCAGGACATCCAGATATAATGTTTTTGCTAAACGTTTATTAAGGTTAAGCTCTTGTTGACAATAGTAATGCCTTTTTTCAAGGCTTGAAAAATCTAAAAAACCAAAATTAACAGGCTTTTTGATCTTGTAGACGAATGAATCCCCAATGTACACCATGGAAATGTGGGTCTGAACGAGTTTGATACACTCGGTTGTATCCGGAAAGGCCGCCGGATCCATAAGATCTTCCATTAAGGATTGCATAGAAAATTTTTTCCTTATTTCTTGCTAAAATCGATGAAACCTATCTTTATAATACCAAACCAAATTGCTCGGCCACGTATTCGGGAATATCCAAGCTACCCATGATGATGGGGTTCTGGTGGCAATCGGACCCTCCTGTTATCATCAAATTCATTTCTTGTGCGAATTGGACGTATGACGCTGTCGTTTCAGGGTCATGCATGGAATGAAAACATTCGACGCCGTCGATGAACGGTAGCATTGTATCACAAATAATTTTTTGTTGTTCCATAGGATCCTTGGTAAATTTGATAAGAGAAGTGCCTCTGGGATCATTTGGATGAGCAAGTATTAATTTTCCACCCGCACCTTTAACCAATTCAGAGGCTTCGGGTAGGCTAACCGGCATTTTAGGGACATTGCATTTGACCAGGTATTTATCAAAGGCTTCTTGTCGACCGGCCACAATACCCATTTTAACCAGATAATTTGCGATGTGCGGACGACCAAAAGACCCGTCAACGGAATTTTGAATCTCAACCAAATCTCTTTTTGTTAATTTCTGAAGCTTTTCTTTTTCAAGCTCCATATTCACCTTTTCGAGGATCTCCGCAGCCCTTTTTTCTCTAAAGGCTCTCAATTCAATAAGCTTATTCACGAGGGGTGGATATTTATCATCATAATCATAGGCAAGTAAATCAAGCGATATGGGTTTCCCAGCTATATAATCTGGGTGTGAAAATGAAATATTTAGTTCCAACCCATTCAGATATTGCATATGAAATTGATCAGCCACCCTTTTTGCCTCTTCTTGACACTCAATGGAGTCATGGTCTGTAATGGATATCAATTTTAGACCTTGTTGATTTGCCCTGCAAAAAATCTCAAGGACCGTCATCTTGCCATCAGAACATTTTGAATGAATATGAAGATCGATTTTTTTCATTTTTAATAGAATGGTATCCGGCTTGCTTTGTAAGGTTAAGGATCGCTTTAAATACGAATGTATATAGTAGCCAGATAATAGGTTGGTCAAGAACAAAAATTGAATGCAAGATAGGGATTGGAACAGATGATATTTTCGGATGGGTGTTTAGCCATATTCATTCGAAAAAAATGTAGGTGGATCTCCGCCATTAAACCACTATATCTTAGACACTCATTAAGCCTTACCGCTTTTTTCTTGACTGTGTTCTTTCTGATATTTTTGGTAGTATTTTAATACATTCTCGACATAATGTCGGGTGGCATTATAGGGAGGAATGCCCTGATATTTTTTAACTTTTTTGCTACCGGCATTATAAGCGGCCAAGGTCAAATGAAGATCTCCCTTAAATTGCTTCATGAGTTTCTTGAGATACAGGATTCCACCATTAATATTATGTTCCGGATCAAATGGATCTTCCACGCCCACGTCAGAGGCTGTATCGGGCATCAATTGCATGAGCCCGCGAGCCCCCTTTTTTGAGACAGCCAGTGGATTATAGCTTGATTCGGCCAGGATGATTGCCTTGACCAAAGCCGGGTCCATGCCGTGCTTATTACATGCTTCAATAATAAGCGGATGAAATATCTCCTCTTTAACTTCAATTTTGAGACTAGGATATTGATTGTAATCAGTGAATTCCAAAATATCATCAGCTAAGGCATTTTTATCAACGGTCTCGTCTGGTTGTTGCTCTTGCTCAATTATGGAGATTTGTTGTATATCCTCCTCAACAGCCCGGTAAAATCCAACGATGAAACAGTAGATGATTGCCATTACGAACATCCAATGGATCAAGGCTTTAAAAGAGATTTTATTCAGTGATTCTGCATCCAATCGAATTCCTCCTTTTAATTCAAAGGCATGGAAAGTTAAAGTTTAATTCCATACTTGTCAACCCTTTTTATTGTAACGTTTTCCAAAAAACCGGGAAAAGAACGACTTAACTTATTGACATTTCAGATAATCTGGCCTATTGAATCAAATAAGGTATCCTTGCAAATAATTATCAAGGAGATATTATGTTGAAAAAGATCCATGAAGCCACGGCTTTTCTTAAATCAAAGTTAAATAGACCGCCTTTGATAGGGATGATCACGGGAACAGGCCTTGGCGATCTGACACATAATATGGATGTTTATTTTCGACTCCCCTATAAAGAAATACCACATTTTCCGAAATCGACCATCACCGGGCACAAAGGAACACTTGTCCTTGGAAGCCTCTCCAATAAACCGATAGTAGCCATGGAAGGGCGTTTTCATATCTATGAAGGTTATTCTCTTAATGATATTACTTTTCCTATCCGGGTGATGTCCAAACTCGGTATTCAGTATCTATTTATCTCCAGTGCTGCAGGTGGATTAAACCCCCTTTTTCGGCCCGGTGATATAATGGTTGTCAGTGATCATATCAATTTAACGGGCAATAATCCTTTAATAGGCCCTAACCTGGATGAATTCGGCCCTCGCTTTCCAGACATGTCCAAGGTTTATGACCCGGAACTGATATCTCTCGCCCACCGGCATGCGTTGGCAAATAGGATTTCGCTTAAACAAGGAATCTACGTCGGAATTGTTGGCCCGAGCCTTGAAACTCCTTCGGAGACACGATTCTTGAGACTAGCGGGTGCGGATGCAGTGGGGATGTCAACTGTATCGGAAGTTATCATAGGTGTGCATTGTGGTCTTAAAATAATGGTGATTGTTGCCATTACTAATGTTAATCTCCCGGATTGTATGAATCAGACCTCGATTGATGAAGTCATTACAACTGCTAACACAATCAGCCCTACCCTCTCGAATCTTTGGGAGAAGATTATTGGAGATCTATAACGGTTTTAAAATCTATTCCAAGGTTAGGAGGCTTTCATGCATCACTATGATCTAGCGATAAAAAACGGGATGATCCTCACAATGAATGCCTTTAATACCATTATTGAAAATGGATCCATCGGTATTGAAGGTGATTCTATCACATACATCGGTCAAGAAGCAAAGGAAACCGTTCATGCGGATGTCATCATCGACGCCAAAGGGGGCATCGTTCTCCCTGGATTGATAAATGGGCATACGCATGCCGCTATGACTTTGTTTCGAGGGCTTGCAGATGATTTACCTCTCATGGATTGGCTGAACCATTATATATTTCCTGTGGAAAGTAAAATGGATTCTGAATTTGTATATTTGGGCACGATACTAGCTTGTGCAGAGATGATTATGTCCGGAACGACTACTTTTTGTGATATGTATCTATTTGAGGACGAAACGGCTAAAGCGGGAAAGGCTTCCGGACTCAGATGCCTTGTGGGTGAAGTTCTTTATGATTTTGATTCTCCGAATTATGGATCTATTGAAAAAGGGCTCCAATATACTGAATGGCTAATAAACAAATGGCAGGGTGATCCGCTTGTTTCGATTGCGGTTGAACCCCATGCCACATTCACGTGTAGCCCCGATCTACTTCGAGCCACCCATGATTTGGCATTAAAATACCAAGTCCCTTTGATTATCCATCTCGCTGAAACACACCATGAGGTGGTTGAAATTCAAAAAAAATATGGAAAACGGCCAGTTGAACATCTTCGCGCGTTAGGTATCTTGGGGCCACATCTCATTGCAGATCATTGCGTACACTTGAATGATCATGAAATTGAAGTCTTGGCGGAATATAAAGTCAATGTTATTCATAATCCTGAAAGTAATATGAAGTTGGCCTCAGGCATCGCTCCCATATATAAAATGCTCACGGCTGGAATTCCGGTCGGCCTTGGCACGGACGGATGCGCTTCTAACAATAATTTAGATCTTTTGTTAGAAATGGACATGGCGGCGAAGCTTCATAAAGTATCCACGATGGATCCGACAGTTATGGATGCCTTAACCGTTTTGCGTATGGCGACAATAGACGGTGCAAAGGCTTTGAAGATGGATCAGTATATCGGGTCGATTGAGAAAGGGAAAAAGGCGGATATTGTTATTATTGATACAAACAAGCCGCACCTTATACCCATGTATAATCCCTATTCCCACATTGTTTATGCCGCGAGAGGAGATGACATCACAGATATGATTGTCAATGGTAATGTTGTTATGAAAAACAAAGAGATCTTAACCTTGGATCTGGCGGATATCATGACACGCGCCGCAAAGAAATCAAAGGAGATCCTCGGATGGCTGTCTTTTGACAAGGGAGGATAGGCAGGGCTCGGGATGGACTACCCTGCCTTGGAGGAAAAGAGGTAGGTTATTAAACATAGACAGCAGAATTGAGCGAACCACTTCGCTGAAAGAACGGTGTGAGTGATTTCTTAAATCATTCCAACAATACAAGCAAATTCCATTTTCTTTTCCCGTGAACATCCCACAGTGTGAACAATAATGATATTCCATCATTTAATCGTATTTCCTATGAAATAGTTTGAGGTATAGGTTGTATTCTATTATTAACAGATCGATTGATTGAGAAAATATCACGAAATCGCTGTTGGGTGTATTTTCGCCGAATGTGAGCAACAATACCACTTCGTCGCAAAAAGCCGCGCGGATCAGCACCTCGCATTCTAAGGATCTTCTTGAGGTAATTCTTTTGATTTTCCACTGCCTCCAAGTAAAGATCCTTCATAATCCCCCATCGGGTTAGGAAATGGTACAGCATAAATTCATTGACCTTATCGAGCGCCGTCGCAAACCGATTCGATATAAAGTCATAAAAACCTACTGTTTTTTCAAGGAGATCTATTTCACTTTTATATCCTCCTATCTTGGCTTCCTTGAATTCCTGGTAAAGATAAAGCAGTTTTTCAAGGTAGATCCTGTCCGCCATTTGAGCCAGAAGATCGGCAGTACCAAGCATTTTTCCGAGCAGGGCAATTTGTTTGGAAGGAAAGTGGATATGAGAGATCTCGACCGCGAGATCCGTACACAAAATCATGCTTCGACCGGATGTAATATCATCATCCGAAAGACCGTATTCACTGCCATAACGTTCAAAAAAATCCATACTTCTCTGAACGTGATTAGCCGTATATTTTGCACCTGTTCCATGTTGATCATGTTTTTTTTGTATATACCCAGCGTCATGGAGAAGTGCCGCAGCCAAACCCAATTGGATCTCATGCTCGGTTAATGCTTCCCCCTGTATAATAGCACCATGAATTAGACGTGCCATTGCCAAGAAAGTGTCTGTTGTATGCCGAAGATCATGATATTTTGTGTTACAAGCACGATATCCTGGATAATTTCCATTATAAAGGTTCATGGCTAAGATAAAGGAGGAAGTAACACTTGCTTCATGATAATGAGGAGAGATCATATGAAGGATCATCTTGACCTCATCAAAGACGGCTCCCGGGGATTCCATGGGAAGGAAATCAGCCAATTTTCTACCATCAATAAGTCCATTTGTGGCTGACTGCCTGATTGCGAAATGAGACATCAAAGGCACCTCCTGTGCGTTCAATTCTTTCATCGACAACTCTTCCAAAATGCTTCAATGTTCTTTATACAATCAATAGGACTTTTTTATTGTGAGATCGGAAAAC